>CAZHNS010000005.1:0-93753 GCA_964534175.1 uncultured bacterium
TAAAGTCCATCGGATCGAAGACGTTTCTCGTGAATGGCAACATACAGGAATGGTTGGGCTCGTTATCCGCGTTTAATTGTTCAAAAGTTACATATTCGAAACCTCTTACAGCTTCAACAGTTACAAGGTTTGGGTAAGTACGCTGCCATCCCCTGGGTATTGTGGCTCCGTGACAATTTACCATGAGTCCGTTCTCTGCCGCGTCTTCGAAAATATCCTGGTAATAAGACATAACAGATTGTCCATCACCTCCGAAGAAATCTACTTTGACGCCTTTGATGCCTATTTTCTTGATTCGGTTGAATTCCTCCAATCGGTCTTTATGATTTAGCAGTTTACTTTTGGGACTATATTCAGTTGTGTTCCAGTTGCCGGAAGAATTATACCAGGCAAGGATTCCAACCCCTTTATCCTGAGCATAACGGGTAAGTTCGCCCAGTTTTTCGTAACCAATTTTTTTATCCCAGTCTGCGTCGACAAGGCAGTATTCCCAGTTCATATCAGATGCATAATCAATGAATCTTTTCTGCACATCATAGACAGTTGAATCGTCTTTTAAAAGCACCCAGCTCCAGGAAGATTGACCGGGTTTTACGAATGAAATATCTTTCAACTTTGACGGTTCGGCAAGGTCGGTTCCAAGTGTCGATTCTACAATGGTTTTTAGCTCTTTTCCTATGACGATAATCCTCCAGGGAGTTTTCCAGGGTAATTGGGATTCGGGGTTAAGTTCGCGGGCGAATATCTTTTCTTGTCTTTGCGGAAAATCTATAAAAAACTCATGGCTGATAGAATCCTGCTGCAGCCGGCAGCCACAATAATTTCGGTCGGGGGCTGTCTCGCTTAAGAGTATCCAATATTCGCCATAGTTAAAAAGTGCCGGGAATACCCATCCTGCATTATTAAAGCGCAGTTTTTCAATTTCGACGTTTTGCTCATAAAATTCTTCATAACCGGGGTTAACCTGGCACCATCCCGATTTTGCTTCCGAGGCGTGCTGTATATATGCTTTTGTTCCGGGACTAAAGCTAAACGAGCTGGTTTCTTTTACGATTGTTTTGGTATCAACGGATTTTTCTGGGAAATAATATCTGAAAGCCACTCCATCATTAGATACCTGAAAGATAATATCTATTTTTCTACCACTTTCATTTTTTAAGTGAAAAACTCGTCTGTTGGCAATATAATGATACTTGCGTTTTTTACCCTGGAACATCTCATAATCGTCTTGGACGATTTTTATACTTGATACGGAATCAAGAGAAAGATCACGAGAGAAATCTTCATCTTTCATTATAATACCTAATTTTGACTGTCCAATTATAAGGTTTCCTAAATATCTAATAGTAAAACAGGCATTCTTGTTTTGGGATATACTAAAGTGGACTGAAATATCTCTATTGGGGCTTGTTACGGTATTTTTTTTCGCTCTGCACGGGCAAGCTGGGTATAGCGGTAAGGTTAAAAATAGGATTGCAAAAATCTTTATTTTGTTATTCATCTTTTCTCCTTGTACAATTGTTTATTTTTATCGCTACTGGTTTTTTTGCTGCTTTAACATCTTCCGTGGATTTTACTTCAATCTGCAGACCTCTGCCTTCCATGTTTTGCGTTTTAAAATTATTGAATCTGATAGAAATCATATTCGTAAAATAAGTTATTTGATTAAACTTTTCTGTCAAGCAGGGAATATTTGAGCTGTTCGGATTTTTATTTAATATTTAAATTGATATTAAAACCTAAACTCATTATAAAATCATTATAGTATGGAATCTCTAGAGGGTCCTTAAAGGGATCTAATGAAAAACCAAACTGTGTTTGGAATTGAATGACCGGAGGACCGACACGCAAGAAAACAACAGGCTCAAAAAGGATTTTTGTTCTTAAAAAATCTATGTTCGAATAGTTGATGTTGTGGAAATTTATATAACACATTCTCATAGCAAAACCACCTTCTAGACCCTCTGTGCGTGCTCCAAAGGTTGGCTGAAGAAAAAGCCTCGTATAATTTGCGCTTACAAGAGCATCTTCTGAACCCAAAAGCATTCCTTCTTTTAATGAATTTGATCCTAACCCGGCACCGGCGTATATTCCGCCAAGTAAGTATTCGCCATAGGGAGAAAAAACCCCGATTCCTATTTCGGCGAATTTATGGTTACGATAATGGTCTGACAACTCGTATGAATCTGAGAGGTAGGTGCCGTTTAGCATTATTCCAACATTTTCCGAAATCGCTCGAGAGGCTTGAAAATCGCAGCCTGCAATTGACATATTTAATCCAATATTGAATTCATCTTTCTCTTTAAGAAGAGGCACGTTAAGACTATTTGGAAGATATACGGGTGGGGTACAGGATACAAAAAAGATAACTAAGAAAACGCTTGTTACAAATAAATATTTTTTCATTTTTCCTCCTAAATCAAAGTACTTTGTTTTATAAAGTATAATAATGATTTTCCGGAATTTGTCAAGGGGTTTTTTAAGGGTTCTGCGAATCTAAGCCGAGTCGCGAGTCGTGCGTCTTGAGTCTTGAGTTAAAACAAAAAAATAATTAAATTATTCTTGATATTCACAAAATTTGATACTTCTTTAGGGCTTGGTGGGTTGGTATCTTTGACTCTCGACGCGAGACTCATGACACATGGCTCATGATAGTCCTTGACAAATCCTATAATGTGTTCTAAAATGAGGCACTATGAAGATTTTTGATGGAGGTGTTATATGAATAAATCGGCGGCCGTTTTCAAGCAAATCAAAGAGACTAGGATAGTTGCAATTTTAGCTCCGAAGACTACTGAGGAATGCATTAAAGCTTATGAAATATTACATCCTCTTAGGGTTACTCTTGAGATTGCTTTTCGAAGCGATATTGCGCTCTCGGGAATAGAAGCCGTCCTTGATAAGTATCCCGATGCGTTAATACTCGCAGGTACGGTTATGACCGGGAAACTTGCAGAAGATGCTATAAGGACAGGTGTTGCCGGTATTATTTCCGCCGATTATATTCTGGAAGTATTAGAGTTATGTGTTGCCAATGATATGATGTACGTTCCGGGTGGACTGGGAGATGTGGGCAAACAGCTTGTGAAAAAGGCAGAACTCTACGGTTGTGAATTTTCTGAATTAAGAGAAAAATATTCTTACCAGTGGGTATATAAACTTTTCCCTACCGTTACATCTACAAATTCATTTTACGGTGTTACGAAAGCCTGGAAAGGGCCTTACGAAAATTTAACCGTATTTTACACCGGCGGTGTTTCTGCGGAAAATCTTGGGGAGATGGTCAAACTAGATCCTGACGGGATATTTTGTGGTTCTGCGTTGACAAGGGATATGAGTAATCCGAAGAAGATGAAAGAAGTTGCGGAAAGGTGGTTATCTATTATCTCTTCAAAAGATTAGGTTAATTATTACGCTGCATTACCTCGATTGAAATAGGTGAATCGAGTTCTTTTGTAATTACTTCAAGATATTTTATGAATTCTCCCTCGTTTTTTATGCCTTCTAATTCCTGTTCCCAGGCGGCAAGGAAATAATAAGTTAATTGCCTGTTTTCGGATTTAAGTACTACCACTTCGTTGAGTTCATCCTCGGTTGTTTTAATCTTGTCTTCAATTTTGTACAAAACCGCCATTCCCAGTTTATCGCCAATGATACTTTGATTTCCGTACGAAGCTAAATAACCCCAACCGCCTTCTTTATCTTCTGATTGTAGAATATTAACCCCTTCACTTTTTACGATACCTGTACATAAATTATCGATATCTTTATCTAAAATAATATCGTGTTTGGTTAACCTGCTGCCTGCTGTTATAGAAAGATTCGAGGTTAAATTATATTTTTCTGAATCTGTTTTCCATCCGAGATATTTTATCTGTAATTGTGAATATAAGGGTCCATCCTCTAAAATTTCACAGATCAAGTCATCGGTTTTTGATACTCTTTCTACTTTATCATTTTTCCATATTCCGACAGCGCCAATCCCGAGCGCGTCTCCCACCTTCAATATATCCATCCCCCAGGGAGACAATTCATGGTAAGATTCAAACCCATCCTGCCCAACTTCCTGCAGTACCATATCGCTGACTTTTTTCCCGAAAATATCGATACCGTTCCGCCAGTCTAAGTATAATCTGTAACCAACCTTATCGGATTCCCAGCCCGGTCCTTCAAAACGAATAAATTCCGAGTGATCAGTGTGTCCTGCGGGAGTTTTCAGATAATTGGTATCTTTGAAAGTTCCTCCTTCATATTTATTCTCTTTCCATTCTCCTCCGGATTTAATTGATAATACCCCCTGGGTTCGTTTGGGATATTTTCTCTTTTTCTCGCCTTTTTTCGCATATCTTACAGTTAGATTCTTGGTTTCTTTTTTGGAAAAATCAGCCAGAAAAACTATTTTATCATTATTATCCTTGTTTTTGATACTCTGACTTGGCAGCTCTTTTGCATCTTCAATAATTACGAAAGCTTCGGGATTAAAATCTGGGTGTTTATCTTTTATTTTATCTATATCAATGAAGATAGAAGCGTCTTTTCTTTCCAAATCAATTTTGTTTGTTGCTTTAATCGAAAAGGTCTCCGGATAATTTCGTGTAAGGTCTCCGCTAGTGCAGTCCGATACGATTATAAGGAATAAGTATAGGAAATATTTAATTAATGAATTTTTCATTCACTCCTCCTGTATTTATCTTCCTGTCCATCCCCCGTCTACTGTTAAAATAGTGCCGCATACGTAATCTGATGCTTCTGAGGCAAGGTATACGACCGCGCCTTTTAAATCTTCAGGAGTTCCCCATCTACCGAATGGAATCCTGTTCATGATACCTTGATTTCTTACCGGGTCTTCTTTTAAAGGTTTTGTATTGTCTGTTACTATATAACCGGGAGCTATGGCATTTACATTTACGCCATATTTCGACCATTCGTTGGACAGTGCTTTAGTTAGTTGTCCTATTCCACCTTTACTGGCCGAATAAGCTGGAACCGTTATACCGCCGAAAAAGGTTAAAAGAGAAGCTGTAAATATAATCTTACCGTAGCCTCTTCTTATCATATCTTTTCCGAATTCCCTTGCCAAAACAAACTGAGCATTGAGGTTAACTTCGATTACTTCGTCCCAGTATTCGTCGGGGTATTCCTCTGCCGGTTTTCTTTTTACAGTTCCAGCGTTATTTACAAGGATGTCAATCCCTTCGAAATCAGCCTTTACTTTCTTTATAAATTCGTATAAGGCATTCCTGTCTCCGAAATCACACGCATATCCCTTGAAATCACGACCTGAAGCCTTAACCAATTTTTCTACCTCACTTCCTTTTTCAAGAGATTTACTGACTCCCACAATGTTCGCACCGGCTTCCGAAAGGGCTTCTGCCATGCCGAGGCCTATTCCGCGTCTGCAGCCTGTTACCAATGCTCTTTTGCCTTCCAACTTAAATTTATCTAATATATTTTTATCCTTCATTTTAAGTCTCCTATATCCAGGTGATCCATGTCATCGAATGATTGGTTTTCTCCGCCCATGCCCCAGCAGAAACTGTAAGAAGTGGTTCCCACTCCCGAGTGAATCGACCAACTGGGTGAAATAACAGCCTGTCTGTCCGATACCACAATGTGTCTTGTTTCATCAGGCTGCCCGCAGAGATGAAATACTCTGTTATCATTTTCTATATCAAAGTATAAATAAACTTCCATTCTACGTTCATGAGTGTGGGGAGGCATGGTATTCCATACATTACTCTTAGCCATTATGGTTACACCCATAACAAGCTGACAACTCTTAATGCTACCCGGATGTATATGCTTGTATATAGTTCTTTTATTTGAACTTTCATTAGCTCCCAAATTTAGACGTTCAGCATCTTTCTTTGTGGAGAGTTTTGTGGGATATTTGGTGTGTGCCGGATAACTTAAAAGATAAAAAGCTGCAGGGTTATCCGGACTATTACTGGTAAATGAAATTTTTTCGTTCCCTTTGCCTATATATAAACAGTCAAGTTTTTTCATTTCATAAGTTTTATTATTGACTTTAACAGTTCCATTTCCCCCTACGTTTAGTACTCCCAGTTCTCTTCTTTCGGTAAAATAGGCTGCCCTCAATTCATCCGTTGAGGCGAGTATAACCGGATTATCAAAAGGGACTGCGGAACCTATTATAGCACGATCGGTATCCGAATAGACCATTTCAATTTCTCCTATCTTGAAAAGTGATTGAATCAGAAAATTATCTCTTACCTCTTTTGTTGTCATACGCGGAAAACGAACAGGATCTGCTGCGTATCTTACCTCCATATTTCTTACCTCCTTAGTTTATTGTAAATCGTAGTGAAAAAAAAGTAAATGTCAAGGCAGTAAAAAAGCTATCATTTCGATATTTTTTTCAACAAAAATTCGAATTGGATTTTTAGTTCTAAGAGTATTTTTTCAGTATTTTATATTTAATTAACAGGAATCTCCCTTGACAAAGACAAAATTTAGAATTTATTTAAAATAAAAAAAAGTTTTTTGACGAGGAGAGGATATTATGAATCAAAATAATGTAAATATAGACGATATAAAGAATCTTAAAACCGGTGAGCTCTTTAAGAAATTCTCCACTGATAAAAAGGGATTGTCTTCTTCGGAAGCGAATGAACGTCTTAAGAAATATGGATATAACGAAATCTCCGAAAAGAAAGTTAATCCCATAATTAAATTTCTGGGATATTTCTGGGGTCCAATACCGTGGATGATTGAGGTTGCTGCTGTACTTTCGGTAACAATAAAACATTGGGAGGATTTCTGGATTATACTTGCATTATTGTTATTGAATGCAGTTGTGGCGTTCTGGCAGGAATTTAAAGCGGATAATGCCATTGAAGCATTAAAACAAAAACTCGCACTTAAAGCAAGAGTTCTTCGTGATGGTAAATGGGCAGAGCTATCTGCAAAGGAACTTGTTCCCGGAGATATTATTCGTATTAGATTGGGAGACATCGTTCCCGCCGACGTTAAGCTCTTAGACGGTGATTATCTAATGATAGATGAATCTGCCCTGACCGGAGAATCAATGCCTGTAGAAAAGCATGAATCCGATATTGGATATGAGGGTTCTGTTGTCAATCAAGGAGAGATGACCGCGCTCGTGGTTGCCACAGGTATGAATACTTATTTTGGCAAAACCGCTAAGCTGGTAGAAGAGACCGAGACAAAAAGCCATTTTCAGAAAGCGGTTGTGAAGATTGGGGATTACTTAATTTTTATGGCTGTAGTACTCGTTATCATTATTTTTCTTGTAGCCTTTGCCAGGCATGAAAGCATGCTTGAAACCCTTCAGTTTGCACTCGTTCTTACTGTCGCCGCTATTCCGGTTGCTTTGCCTGCTGTTCTTTCAGTCACAATGGCTATTGGGGCTATTGCACTGGCGAAAAAGGAAGCTATCGTGAGTAAGCTGGTTGCAATTGAAGAAATGGCCGGTGAAGATATTTTGTGCTCGGATAAAACAGGAACCATTACCGAGAACAAGATAACTGTTTCGGAAACGATACCTTTCGGAGAGTTTACTGAAAAAGATATTTTACTTTTCGGAGCGCTGGCATCAAAAGAGGAAGATAGAGATCCTATAGATAATGCAATTATGATTAGAGCCGAATCTCTAAACGTGACCAAGAAATTATCCGATACTTATAAAGTAACGAATTTTACGCCTTTTGATCCGGTTTCCAAACGCACTGAAGCTGAAGTAGAAGGCTACGATGGCAAACATTTTATGGTATCTAAAGGTGCACCGCAAGTGATAATGTCGCTAATAGAAGACAAAGAATTTGATACTAAAAATGTAAATGAAAAAGTCGATGCTTTCGCTTCGAACGGTTTTCGGGCACTTGGAGTGGCAAAAACTGACGTAAATAAGAATTGGGAATTTGTTGGGCTTCTTGCTTTAAATGACCCAGCTCGTCGTGATTCGGCAGAGACAATCAAAATAGCGAAATCCATGGGGGTGAATGTCAAGATGGTTACAGGCGACCATACTGCAGTCGCGAAAGAAATTGCAAGACAAATAAATATGGGTACAAATATTATTAAGGCAGAATCTTTTCTTGGAAAAAGCGATAGAGAGGCTAAAAAAAATGTAGAAGATGCGGATGGATTTGCCGAAGTTTTCCCTGAACATAAATATCATATTGTTGAACTGCTTCAATCCAACGGACACATAGTAGGAATGACGGGAGATGGCGTTAATGATGCTCCGGCGCTACGAAAAGCCGATGCGGGGATTGCTGTCGCGGGGTCTTCAGATGCGGCAAAATCTGCAGCCGCTATTGTTCTGACCAAGCCTGGTCTTTCAGTGATAATCGACGCTATAAAACAGAGCCGGAAGATATTTCAACGTATGAATAATTATTCCATATACCGTATTACAGAAACAATCCGGGTCTTGATTTTTGTTACAACTTCGATTATTGCGTTTAAGTTTTATCCTGTGACTGCTTTAATGATTGTTTTACTAGCTCTTCTTAATGACGCCCCGATTATGACTATAGCTTATGATAATGTAAAGCCCTCTGATAAACCTGATAAGTGGAATATGCGCACATTACTTGGCATATCAACTGTATTGGGTATAATTGGTGTTTTCATATCCTTTTCTGTCTTGTATATCGGAAGAGATGTTTTTCATCTAAGCAGGGAAGTACTTCAGTCTTTTATTTATTTAAAACTTTCTGTGGCTGGTCATATGACAGTTTTTGTGGCAAGAACGAAAGGTCCTTTCTGGTCGATAAAACCATCAAAACAATTATTGTCTGCTGTTCTAATAACGCAATTTATTGCTACCTTAATTGTTGTGTATGGATTTTTAATGCCTGCTATGGGTTGGGGGTTGGCGCTTTTTATCTGGGGCTATGCGTTTGTCTTTTTTATAGTAACGGACTTTATAAAAGTTAGAGTGTATAAGCTCCTTGATCATGAGGGACTTAAATTTCACAGGTAAGGAGAAGAGATGCCTTCATATTTTTGCATATTTAAAATATAATAAATATGGAGAATAAGGAGAATCGTAATATAACGGAAAGAAAATCTATTGGCCTTTTTGGAGCTGTTTCTATTGGTGTGGGTGGAATGATAGGGGCCGGTATTTTTTCTGTTTTAGGATTGGCGACACAAATAGCCGGAAATGCAATGTATATGTCATTTGTGATTGCGGGTATCGTAGCCTTTCTTAGTACCTATTCTTTCGCGAAGTTGGGAGTTAGGTATCCTTCAGCAGGAGGTCCCGTTGAGTTCCTCATTAAGGGTTTTGGCGATAGTATACTGAGCGGGGGATTAAACATTTTGTTGTGGGTCGGATATATATTTGCTTTATGCCTGTATTCCCGTGCGTTTGCAGGCTATGCAATGACATTTTTACCTGCAGATGCTGGTCATATATGGGTTAATATATTCTCTACAGGTATAATTCTATTATTTACAACAATTAACGTTATTGGGTCTAAAGCTGTTGGTAAATCCGAAGTTTTTATTGTTGGGATAAAAATTTTTATTCTTATTATGTTTGCCTCAATAGGCGGTTTTTTTATTAAGCCTTCCCTTTTGTCTTTCTCTCACTGGCCGCATGTGTCTAGTATACTTTTTACCTCAGCAATCGTTTTCCTTGCTTACGAAGGTTTTGGTTTAATTACAAATGCAGCTGAGGATATGAGGAATCCCAGTAAAACGCTTCCAAAGGCTTTGTATTTGAGTGTTTTAATATGTATTGCTATATATTTAGCTGTCTCTTTGACCGTAATTGGGAATTTACCTGTTTCTAAGATAGTAGAAGCAAAAGATTATGCACTTGCAATGGCTGCCAGGCCTTTTCTTGGAGTTTTAGGATTCAAAATAATCGCGATTGCTGCATTGTTTTCCACTTCATCAGCTATTAATGCCACTCTCTACGGCGGGGCAAATGTGAGCTATATGATAGCTAAAGAGGGAGAACTACCTGCCTTTTTTGAAAGGAAGTTATGGGAACGAAATACAGAAGGACTATTTATAACTGCCGGTCTGGTTATTTTCTTTGCGAATTTGCTGGATCTTAGCGGGATTGCGATGCTTGGCAGCGCTTCCTTTCTGATTATTTATTGTGCCGTTAATTTTGCGCATCTCAGACTTTATAAAGAGACAAACGCAAATCCATATCTTATATGGTTGTCTGTTTTTGGATGTATATTTTCTTTTGTAATTTTAACTTACTACGAAATAAAGAATTCCCCGAAAACCATTATTGTACTTGCTGCTGTTCTGGTACTATCTTTTATGACCGAATGGATTTACAGGAAATATTCGTTAAGAACTCTTAAACCTGACAATAAATGATGTAGGTACCTTTTGTGTGATTTATTCTTGAACTTAGCTTTTTGCTTTTCGCCTTTAGCTTTTGGCTAAAAAAATAAAAAACTTTGTGCCCTTTGTGGCTTTGTGTTAGATTAATTTAGGGTTTTGGGTTGGGTTTTAAACAAAAAAATATAGTCTTTTCTTAGTGCCTTAGTGCCTTTGTAGTAAAAACAGCCTTGACAAAGATTGTTAAGACATTAGTATAGTCGTAGATTTTAAGATATTGTGCATTATATCTTTTTAAACGCATTAATAAATAGGAGGTATTTTATGAAGGCATTTAGGAATTTTTTTATAATGATTTTTGTTGTTTTGTCAATAATAATAAATGTGGGGTGCGGTGGTAAAGGTGAGGCAGCTAAAGGTGGAATCACTTTAAAATTAGGACATGCGCTTGATATAAATCATCCCGTGCACAAGGCCATGGAATTCTGGGCTGATACTTTAAAGAAAGCAACCGACGGACGTATAATAATAAAAATATACCCTAGTGGTCAGCTGGGAGGGGAAAAAGAACTAGTCGAACAGCTTCAGATGGGAACACTTGATCTTACGAAAGTTTCCTCAGCCGGTCTGGAAGCTTTTGTTCCTGAGATGAAAGTACTTGGAATGCCGTATCTTTTTAAAAATAAAGACCATAAATGGAAGGTTCTTAACTCTGCTTTTGGCAAAGAACTGTTGGATGCAGGCTCAGACAGAGGACTTGTGGGGATAGGTTTCTATGAAGCAGGAGAGAGGAGTTTTTATACTAAGGGCGGTTTAATTAGGACTCCAGCCAATCTAAAAAATCTTAAAATAAGAGTTATAAAAAGTCCTATGGCTATAGATTTATTAAAAACACTTGGTGCTTCACCCACTCCTATTAGCTGGGGAGAGCTTTATACAGCTCTGCAGCAGGGAACTGTGGATGGAGCTGAAAACAATCCTCCTTCCTTTGTTTCTGCAAGACATTATGAGGTTTGTAAATATTATTCTCTTGATAAACATACCTCTCCAATGGATGTTGTTCTTGCAGGCAAAAAAGCATGGGATCAACTGACTGAAGCAGATAAAGCTATAATGATAGAAACTTTTGATATATCCGTAGAATATCAGAAAAAACTTTGGGCTGAAGTTGTTAAAGATAATTTTGCATTTCTTGATTCCGTCGGAGTCCAGGTGATTGTTCCAGATCAGGCACCTTTTGTTAGGGCAGTACAGCCCATGTATAAAGAATATGCAAAGGACGAAATTATAGGCCCTTTAATTGAAAAAATAAAGGCTATAAGGCCAGAATAGAAAGTAATTATAATAAAATATTCATGAAAGAATTTTTTAAGCTTCTGTCTGATTGGCGTAACAAAATATTGGGTTTTTTTGTCGTTACGATTGTAAGTATAATGGTAGTAACGGTTCTCTGGCAGGTTTTTACTCGTCTTGTTTTGCAATCACCTGCCGTGTGGACGGAAGAATCATCGACCTATATGTTAATGTGGTGTGGAGTGGTCGGTGCTGCATATGCTTATGGACTAAAAGCGCATATTGGTATGGAATATTTTGCTTACAAGTTAAATGTGCGGCACAGGAGGATGTTGGAAATCATAATAGCTATTCTCGTTGGGTATTTTGCGTTTACCGTTATGCTTATTGGTGGTATGAGCTTCGTTCGCAATGCTTTTGTTAACCATCAAACTTCACCTACAATGGGAATACCTACGGGCTATCTTTATCTCTGTCTTCCTATAAGTGCTTTTTTTATAATTACTTATTCTATCGAATTCGTTTTTAAGGACATAATGTTTTTGGTTCATGGGAGGACAAAATGAATACGCCTGTTTTTGTAATGGTTGGGACATTTCTGATACTTCTTGTAATGGATGTTCCTATTGGGATATGCATAGGTCTTGCAACTTTGTGGGCTGTTTATGCTGTTGGGGGTATTTCAGCTGTAGATATAGTTGCACCCCGCCTTGCAACAGGTATAGACAGTTTTGCTCTCCTCGCAATCCCATTTTTCATACTTATGGGATTGTTATTGGGAAGAGGCGGAATAGCAAGAAGGTTAATCGATTTTGCGGAAGCTCTGGTGGGGCGGTTTACCGGTGGTCTTGCATACGTCAATACGTTGGGCTGTATGCTGGTTGGCGCGGTATCAGGTTCTTCGGTTGCGGCTGTGACTTCGATTGGGGGGACTATGATTCCGGAAATGAACAAGAAGGGTTATGATAAAAATTTCAATATTGCTTTAACCTCATGTGCCGCTACAACGGGACTTTTAATACCTCCAAGCAATGTAATGATTGTTTATGCTCTTGTTACGGGTTCAGTATCCGTCGCCGCGCTGTTCCTGGCGGGAATTGTTCCAGGAGTTCTGGTCGGATTATTCCTGATGGGCGCGAGTGGTGTTATATCCAAAAAACGCGGATATGGAACCGGAAAAATAATACCTTTGAAGGAGACTATAAGAAGGTTCTTTGGAGCTCTTCCGGGTTTACTTTTGATCATAATCGTTATGGGCGGGATTATAGGCGGAATATTTACTCCAACTGAAGCGGCAAGTATAGCTGTTGTTTATGCTTTTATTCTCGCGGTATTTATATATAGAGAGGTTAAGTGGAAAGATTTGCCCGGAATATTGCTTCAATGCGGTGTTACAACTTCGGTTGTGATGCTTCTTATCGGCGCATCGACGGGTATGTCATGGTTTATGGCATCTCAGAATGTTCCCGAGCTGATAAGTACAGGGATAACATCTATTTCAAGCAACAAAATTGCAATTCTTCTGATGATTAATATTATGTTGCTTTTTGTTGGTACTTTTCTGGACATGACTCCAGCTATTTTGATATTCACTCCTATTTTTCTTCCCATAATACAGCAACTTGGCATAAACCTGGTCCATTTTGGAATCATTATAATAGCCAATTTGTGCATTGGACTTTGCACTCCACCTGTGGGTACAGTTCTTTTTGTTGGTGTTGGTGTTGGGCATGGTAAGATACATGAGGTGTTTAAAAGCCTTCTCCCGTTGTTTGCAGTTATGATAATCGCATTGCTTTTGATAACTTATATACCGGGTGTTTCACTTACTTTACCCCGTCTTTTCGGATTTTAATTTTAAGAAAATAATTGTTTTCTGATTAGAAATTTAGTTTATAGTACAGTGAGACCTTCTTTAATAGCTATTTTGGTCAATTCGGCTACACTGTCTACCCTTAGTTTCCTTTTTATGTGTCTTCTGTGAGTTTCCACAGTTTTTACTGATATAAATAAATATCCCGCAATCTCTTTGGTGTTTTTCCCTTCGGCAATAAGCTGCAGAATCTCCCTTTCCCTTGGCGTTAACTTTGAATAGATTGTAGGTTTCTCCTGTGTATTTTTCTTAACGTATTCTTCTATTAAAATATCTGATATGCCGGGGCTTAGATACTTCTTTTTAGACATAACTGTATTTATGGCACGAACCAATTCTTCAAAAGCACATTCTTTTAGCAAGTATCCCGAAGCTCCTGCGTCTATCATACCCAGAACGTATCTTCTGTCGGAATGAAGTGAAAGCGCTATTATCTCGATATCTGGGTTTTTTGACTTAATTTTTCGAGTGGCTTCAATTCCGTTGAGGTTAGGCATGGTAACATCCATTAATATAAGATCGGGCGTGAGTTTTTCTACTAACTGCAAAGCTTCTCTCCCGTCAGTTGCTTCTCCTACTATTTCCATATCCGGCTGTTTGGCAATTAATGTAGATAAGCCTTCTCGTAAAATTTTGTGTTCATCGACTACTACTATCTTTGTGCTCATTTAATACTCCTTTAAATATTTATAGGTGCTTTTAATAATATTTTAGTTCCTCTTTTTTTATGTGATTCTATTTCAAAAGATCCGCCCACTACATCGATACGGCTTCGGATATTTAGGAGTCCAAACCCTACGTCTTTTTCACAATATGAGTCTAATGAGGATGTATTAAAACCTATCCCGTTATCTTCAATCTCTATTTGTATGTTATCTTTGTTCCTTTTTATTGAGATCTTTACTTTTTTAGCCTTTGCATGTTTTCTTATGTTGGTTAGCAATTCTCGCACGGCTTGAAAAAGTAAAATGCGGAGGTCGTCAGTCAGTGGTTTTTCTTTTCTGTCATCGCTAAATTTATATTCAATATTATTTTTCTTTAAAATGTTTTCAGCCAACCAGTCGACTGCCGGCACAAAACCCAGCTCATAAAGAATGGTCGGGCTTATCTGTGCCATCAGAGAACGGGCAGAAGTAATGGCGTCTTGAACAAGATTGTAAATTTCTTCCAGAGATTTTTGGACGGCTGGAGAAGAATTTTTCTCTTTTGCTTCGCCTATCTTGAGTTTTAAAAAAGCCAAAGTTTGTCCGATATCGGCATGGAGATCTGTTGCAATTCTTTTTCTTTCGTGTTCTTCCGCAAGAGTTAGTTTATGTGATAGATTTTTCATTTTTCTCTTGTAGTTTTGTATATTTTTCTTCTCCATGTTTTTTCTCTCGGTTATGTCTCTTATGGATATGACGCTCTTAAGCTCTTTCTCGTTGTAATTTGGTATAGGATAACATTGGATGCTGAAGTATCTTATTGTGCCGTTTTTGGAGACTTTTGTTTTTTCTATTACAGGTGAGTTCTCATTCTTCTCAAAAGGTTTTTTAAGAGGACAATTCTTACAAGATTCTACCCAGGGAGAGAAAATCTTATGGCATTTTTTGTTTATTACTTTTTCTCTTTTTAAACCAAATAATTTACAAAGGAAATCATTAGCTTCAAGTATAACATGATTTTCATCAATGATTGCAAGACCTTCACTGACTGCGCTTACAATTGTTTTTAATTTATTCGCACTTTCTTCGAGTTTTTTCTCTGCCAACACTTTGTCTGTAATGTCCCTGGATATTCCAAGTGTTCCTATTATATTCCCTTCCTCGTCGTAGCGCGGTATTTTAGTTGTAGAAACCCAATCTATTCTGCCGTCCGCGTGGGTTTCCTTTTCAATTTTACCTTCGATTGGCTTACCGGTTTTCATTACGTTTTGTTCGTCCGTATAAGCCGGTTTTGCGTGTTCTTCAGTAAAGTAATCGAAGTCTGTCTTTCCTATCATTTCTTCAGCGTTTTTGGCTCCAAGCGACCGTACTAGCGATTCGCTTACGGTTACAAATCGGCTTTTTTCATCCTTAAAATAAATTCCGTCGGGGATATTATCTAAAAGAGAAGTAAGCAGTCGGCTTTTTAATAAGACTTCTTCCCCGAGTTTTTCAAGTTTCAGCTGTAATTTTTCTTCCAGTTCTTTTTTCTTTGTAACGTCCCTGGAAATACCCAAAATACCTATAATATCTCCATTCTCGTCGTATCGAGGTACTTTGGTCGAGGAAACCCAGGTTATTCTTCCGTCCGGATGAGTTTCTTTTTCTACTTTCACTTCGATTGGTTTACCAGTATTTATTATTTGCTGCTCGTCACGATAGGCTGCTTCGGCATGTTCTTTTGTGAAATAATCGAAGTCCGTTTTGCCTATTATCTCTTCTACGCTACCAACTCCCCACTGCGCTGCAACAGATTTGCTTGCCTGTACGAAACGGCTTTGTCTGTCTTTGAAGTAAATGTGTTCGGGGATGTTATCGAGTAGAGAGGTAAGGAGATTACTGTTAAAAGCGGCCGTCTTTTGGGCTTCTTTTAATTCTGTTATATCATGGGCAAACAACACCATTCTATCATTGCTGTTGTTATCTTTAACAAGTAAAACAGAACAGGTAACACTGGCACCCTTCTTATCCTTAAAGACGAGATCGAATTCTCTTTTTTTATAATCCTTTTTTATTAAAGCATTAAATTTTTTGTCGAATAGATTTTTCGAATCTTCTTTTAGTAGTTCTTTGAAAGCTGTTCCTTTAATTTCGTTTTTTTTACTTTTTAGTAATCTTACAGAGGCTAAATTTAAATCTTCAACAGATCCTCTTCTATCGATAAGGAAAATTGAATATGGGCAATTATCAAATATTAAGAGAAATGATTTTTTATATTCTGAGTACAGATATTCTAAATCATCCTCTGCCTTATCGGATTTTTCTTTTAAGTTAACTATAAAATCGTCTTTAGTCATCTATTAAAGAATTTTAATGAAGTATGAGAAATTTGCAACCCTATTTTTCGATTTTTTTGAAAACTCCAAAATATAGGCATGAAGGCACTAAAACACACAGAAAAGAATATTTCTATTACATTTACAAAATTATAGGTTATCGATTGTTCTTTTTTTACGGCAATTGATTGCTCTGTGTCCTCTGTTGTTGATTTTTGAGTTTTTATTTATAATTTTACATTTTAATAATTGATTTTTCATTTAAGTTTTCCCACTTGCATGAATTGTAATTGTCGTTATATATATAATCTGAATGTTACTGTTATTGTTATTCAAATAAAATGATAGATTAACTAAGAAAAGGAGTTATTATGAGTTTTTTATTAGGTCTCGATCTTGGTACGAGTGGAATAAAAGCACTTATTATGGATGAAAAGGCAGAAAAAATTACTACTTCTACAGTTGAATATCCCCTTCAAACTCCCAAAGTCAACTGGGCTGAACAAGAGCCAGATGATTGGTGGAATGGAACTGTCGAAGCTATTAAGCAAGTTATCAGTAAGTCTTCTGTAGATCCGAAGGATATAAAAGGGATTGGCCTGTCTGGACAAATGCATGGTCTGGTGGCCCTCGATAAAGAATACAACGTACTGCGTCCTGCAATACTCTGGTGCGATCAGAGGACCGGTAAACAATGTCAATATATTACCGAAAAGATAGGAGCTGAAAGATTAATTAACCTTGTGTCAAATCCTGCCCTTACAGGTTTTACGGCGGGTAAATTGATATGGGTAAGGGAAAACGAACCCGATATTTATGATAAAATTTATAAGATACTATTGCCAAAGGATTATATCCGTTTTTGTCTTACGGGGGAATTCGCTACAGAGGTGTCTGATGCTTCCGGTACGCTTTTTCTGGATGTTAAAAACAGAAGGTGGTCAGATGAGTTGTTGAGTGAATTGGATATAGATAAAGATATATTGCCCGGATGTTTCGAATCTTCCGTTGTTAGCGGAAAAGTAAATGCAAGAGCAAGCAAAGAAACAGGACTTATGGAAGGAACGCCTGTTGTTGGCGGCGGCGGAGATCAGGCTGCTCAAGCAGTAGGTACAGGGATAATAAAAGAGGGAATTATATCCTCGACTGTAGGTACTTCTGGTGTTGTTTTTGCTGCAAGCAACGAGCACCATCTGGATCCCGGACATACATTGCATACTTTCTGTCATGCGGTTAAAGGTAAATGGCATTTGATGGGAGTTATGTTATCTGCCGGTGGTTCGCTTCGTTGGCTCCGGGATACACTCTTTAACGATTTGAAAGCTGAAGCGGCTAAGAAGGATGTGGACCCCTATATTTTAATGGAAGAGAAAGCAGGTGAAGTTCCTGTTGGTAGTGAAGGTCTTATCTTTTTACCTTATCTTACGGGAGAAAGAGCACCATATGCTGACCCAAACGCAAGAGGCGTATTTTTTGGTCTGAGTCTTAGGCATGCTGCCGGACATTTCGTACGCTCCGTCCTGGAAGGGGTTGCTTTTGGTCTTCGCGATTCACTCGAAGTAATCAGGGGTCAAAATATAGAGATTGAAGAAATCAGGGGATCGGGTGGCGGTGCGAAATCGCCTTTCTGGCTCCAAATTCAGGCTGACATAAATAATGCTCCAATGACAACGATAAATGTTACCGATGGAGGAGCGTTGGGAGTTGCTTTATTGGCGGGAGAAGGTACAGGAGTGTATTCCAGCCTTGAAGACGCTTGTGACGCTATAATAAAGGTTAAAAGTTCCACAGAGCCAAGTAAAGAGAATATTGATAAATACGACGATTATTATGCTGTTTATCGTTCACTATATCCGGCTCTTAAGGATAGATTTTTAGAGCTAAGTAAAATAGTCGAGAAGCATACTTGAATCTGAGGAAGATTTTTAAATTCAGGGAAGCGGGTATATTATTTGCGCTCCTGTTTATTTGGCTGGTTACGGCTATAATAAATCCTCGTTTTCTTTCTTCATATAATCTTCAATTACTTTCAAGGCAGATAGCAGTTTTTGGTCTTATTGCTATTGGAGAAACTTTTGTGATACTTACGGGAGGGATAGATCTTTCTCCTGGGTCCGTAATTGTTTTAACTTCTGTGCTTGTGGCTTATTTTATTTCTAGTGGTATGGGAATTTTTGCCGCAATTATTCTAACCCTCCTAATTGCAATAGTAATTGGAATCTGGCATGGATTTTTTGTTACAAAACTTAAAGTTCCCCCCTTCATTATAACTTTGGGTACTTTTGCCATGGGAAGAGGGCTTGCTACAGCTATCACTAAAGGTCAGCAGGTCATGATTACTCAGGAATCTTTTTCTTATATTTGGGATGGGATGATTTTTGGGTTTATTCCTTTTCCTGTACTGATTCTTATAGTTGTTTCTGGTATTTCGATTTTCTTTCTTAGTCGAACTGTTTACGGTAGACATATCTATGCTGTGGGAGGAAATATAGAAGCAGCAAGGCTTTCTGGTATAAATGTTGATGGTACTCGAATACTTGTTTATGCTCTTTCCACGGTTATGGCTGGAATTGTTGGTATATTAATTGCCTCAAGATTAGAACAGGGCAATCCCAATGTGGGGGAAACTTATGAAATGTATGCTATAGCGGCTTCAGTTATAGGAGGAACGAGTTTATTTGGAGGAATCGGTACCATAGTGGGGGCTTTAATAGGTGCGGGAATCTTGACCGCCGTGTGGAAATCTCTTCAGTTACTCGAAATATCCTCATATTGGCATCAGGTAATTCTCGGTGTCATAATTGTAATTGCGGTAACTATTGATGTTTTACGTAAAGAAATAAAAAAGTAAAGGAGGTTAATATGTGTAAAATTTTAAAAGCATTATTTTTTATTATGGTTGTTGTTATTTTTGGTCTTTCTTCCGGGTGTAAAACAGAAGAAATTCATTATGGAGTATTGGGAAAATGTATTGGACCTTACTGGGAAGTTGTTAAGAAAGGCGCTGAAGATGCGGGAAGTGAATTAAATGTAAAAGTTACGGTCTTCTTGCCTCAGAAAGAAGATATTCCCAAGCAGGTAGAAACAGTCGAGACATGGATTTCTATGGGTTTTACAGCTATGGCTATCGCTCCTTCAGATCCTGAGGCTCTTGTTTCTCCTATTAATTCAGCTTTGGAAAGAGATATTCCTGTTCTCACAATAGATACCGATTCTCCCAATTCTAATAGAATATGTTATATAGGTACCAATAATTATACAGCAGGCAAAATTGCGGGAGAAAAAATGGCTGAGATACTGGATGGTAAAGGTAAAGTTGCCATAGCGACCGGATCTCTTACTGCTATGAATTCTATCGAACGCATGAAAGGTTTCGAAGATGCGATTAAAGAATACCCGGAAATAGAAATAATTAAACCTATTCTCTGTGATAATGAAGAAACTTCAAAGGCTGTAGAGCTTGCAGAAACAGCAATACTGAATAATCCGGATTTGGACGCTTTTTTTGGTGTTTATGTGTTTAATGGTCCTTCTGCCGCAAAAGCTGTTAAATCAGCTGGCAAAGAGGGTGAAATAAATATTGTTTGCTTCGATGTAACCGACGAACATTTGAAGTTAATAAATGAAGGATTAATTGATGCTACAATTGCGCAAAAGCAGTATATGATGGGATACGAAGGAGTAAAGATACTTCATAAAATAAATGAGAATGGTTTAGAGGCCGCGCTTGATTCCCTTCCACAAAACGAAGAAGGTGACTATATAATTGATACAGGTGTTGACGTTGTAACTAAGGAAAATCTTGGAGAGTATCTTAAACAAATGGATGAATGGGGTGTTGAACATACCTTTGAGCTGTGAGTAAAGAAGTTCTTCTGCGGATGGAGAAAATCACCAAGGCTTTTCCCGGTGTAAAAGCTTTGGATGAAGTCGCTCTCGAAGTATATAAGGGTGAAGTGCTCGCACTTGTGGGAGAAAACGGAGCGGGGAAAACAACTTTAATGGAAATTTTGAATCCTCATCCTGCTCCCACAGGCTTTTACAAGCAAGACAGTGGAAGGGTGTTTTTTGAGGGCAAAGAAATAAATCTTCGTAGCCCTCTGGAAGCTCAGAAATTAGGTATAAGTTTTATTCATCAACATTTCAACCTCGCTCCGAATCTTTCAGTTTGTGAAAATGTACTCCTGGGCAGACTACCTCAAAAAGCAGGTTTTCTGGGTGTACTGGATAGAAGCGAAATGTATAAAATGGCTTCGGTATATTTGGATAAACTCGGAGTGAAATTTTCGGCCAATGCTCTTACAGGGGAATTAGGAGTAGCCCAGAAACAAATGGTTGAAATAGCTAAAGCGCTATCGGTCGATGCTAAACTTTTGATAATGGATGAACCCACAGCTCCTCTTACGGATAACGAAGTAGATAAACTATTTACGATTGTTAACAAACTTAAGGAAGAAGGTATAACTTTTATTTTTGTTACTCATAAATTAAGTGAAGTTTTTAAAATGTGCGACCGTATCGTAGTCCTCCGAGATGGAAAAAATGCGGGAAGTTTATATACAAAAGACGCAACCGAGGAAAAAATAACTCAGATGATGGTTGGAAGAGATTTAAAAATGTTTCCCGAGAGAGAAACAAAGATTGGAAAAAAGATTTTTGAAGTTAAAAATTTGACAAAAAAAGGGTTAATAGAAAACGTGAGTTTCGATGTAAAAAAAGGAGAAATACTGGGTTTATACGGTCTTGTGGGAGCAGGAAGAACGGAAACAATTAGAACAATATTTGGTGTCGATAAATTAGATAAAGGAGAAATATATATAGAAGAAGAAAAAGTATCAATAAAATCTCCGGCCGATGCTATAAATAAAGGACTTGGATTTGTACCCGAAGATAGGCAGTCTCAGGGTCTTGTCCCTCTTATGAGTATAAAAGAGAATATAACGCTTCCTGTCCTTGACCGGATTTCGAGAAATAAAGTCATTAAGGAAAAAGAAGAAAAAAAGATAGTAGCTAAATATATAGATGAGTTAAAAATAAGTCCCGGAGATCCTTCTTCTCTAGTAAAAGGATTATCCGGAGGTAACCAGCAGAAGGTTGTTATTGCTAAGTGGCTCGCTTCAAGTCCGAAAATTCTTATTTTAGATGAGCCAACCAGAGGTATAGATGTAGGGGCAAAGGCTGAAATACACTTCCGAATTTCCTTACTTGCTTTACATGGCTTGGGGATTATTATTATATCATCAGAGCTGCCGGAAATAATTAAAATGAGTGACCGGATTCTTGTGATGGCAGAAGGTAAAATAACGGGAGAATTTTTACGTAAAGATGCTACGGAAGAAAAAATAATCGGCTGTGCTGTTAAGGAAAACTAGCATGCTAAATTTTTAAGGAGAGTGGAATATGGCAAAGAAGTACCTAAAAGATATAAAAAAGATTAAGTTCGAAGGCAAGAAATCAAAAAATCCCTTAGCCTTTAAGTTTTATAACCCGGATGAGAAAATTAATGGAAAGACGATGAAGGAACATCTTAGGTTTGCAGTAGCTTACTGGCATACGTTTAGAGGCGAAGGCGGAGATCCTTTTGGTAGTGCAACAGTAAGTAGACCATGGGAGGATTTTTCGGATGAGATCGATGTAGCCAAAGCAAGAATGGATGCCGCTTTCGAGCTTTTCGAAATTCTCGGAATGCCTTATTTTTGTTTTCACGATAGGGATATTGCACCGGAAGGCGATACACTTGCCGAGACAAATAAGAATCTCGACATTATAGTTAGTCACATAAAGGAACATATGAAGGATAGCGAGACAAAGTTGCTCTGGGATACAGCTAATCTTTTTTCCAACCCGAGATTTATGCATGGCGCGGCTACTTCTCCGTATGCGGATGTTTTTGCTTATGCCGCTGCCCAGGTGAAGAAAGCTCTGGAAGTAGGAAAAGAACTTGGTGCCGAGAATTATGTGTTCTGGGGCGGAAGAGAGGGATATGAAACCCTTCTTAATAACGATATGAAATTGGAGCTTGATAATCTGGCTCGTTTCCTTCGCATGGCTTGTGATTATGCTGAGAAAATCGGATTTGATGCACAGTTCCTTATAGAGCCGAAACCGCATGAGCCGACAAAACATCAGTATGATTTTGATTCCGCGACAGTTATAGGATTCCTGAAGAGTTATGATCTTGTCGATAAATTTAAGCTTAATATCGAAGCGAATCACGCGACTTTAGCAAGGCATACGTTCCAGCATGATTTAAGAGTAGCGAGAATTAATGGTCTTTTAGGAAGTATTGATGCCAATAGGGGAGATCTTCTTCTTGGATGGGATACGGATCAGTTTCCTGCAGATATATATTCCACGACTCTTGCTATGTATGAAGTAATTAAAAACGGCGGTCTTCATAGAGGCGGTTTGAATTTTGACGCGAAGGTCAGAAGGAGCTCATTCGAAATAGAAGACCTTGTATATGCTCATATTTCTGGTATGGATTCCTTTGCCAAGGCTTACAAGGTAGCAGATAGCCTGATCAAAGGCGGAGAAATCGATAACTTTGTAAAAGAAAGATATTCAAGCTATTCCAGTGGTATAGGTAAATCGATTGTTTCGGGAAAAGAAAATTTCGAATCTCTTGAAAAATATGCACTTTCAAAAGGAGAACCGACAAAGAAGTCAGGAAGACAGGAATTCCTCGAGATAATACTCAACAGTTATCTTTTTGAGTAATTTTTAAATCCATCCTTTCTGGGTAAAAAAGCCTCACTAATTTAGTGGGGCTTTTTTTATTTGTGAAAACTTTCCGGTGGACCGAGATAAGAGTTTGGTATTTCCTCGGTTTCTACAACTATTTTTTGCAACACTAATCCCGGGTCGACCATCCAGAATTTTAAAGTATGTTCGCCCGGATTAGCAATTGAATGATTTGAAGTTATAATTTTTATATTTTCCATTACCGCTTGATTCCAGGTAGGAGGATACTTCCAGTCCGGAATCGTGTCATTTTTATGGACGTTCATTATTTGTGGTTGTTCATCATCGAAAGAAATCCCATAATGAAGTCCTTCGGTATTATGGAAATTTTGTGTAGGAGAGAAGTATGCTTTTACTTTGACTTCCCCGCTGTTAAAAAGGTACATTTTATACTCTACATGTGGACTGTCACCACTTGGTATCTGCTTTTTGGTGGTAACTGGAACGGGTGTTATTCCCGATAGCGTTCGGCCTATATTGGGAATAGTTAACCAGCGGATATTGCCTTTTCCCACTGCTTTAGTATAGTGTTCGGCTTCCATAGAAACATAATTGTTGCTTTCAACAAAGCCCTCTATTTCTTCCGGTCTGGGTGATTCTGGGTTGTTAATCGTAGCTTTTACAGTAACCTGCGTATTGTCAGCCCCCGTTATTTTAATCGAGGCTGAATTTTTACCTTTAGGAGCTTTTTCCCAGTTTATACTGATCCAGATACGGGTTTCTTTATCGATTGTACCTTTTTTTTCAGATACTATTACCCAGGATTTTTCGCAATCTATTTTGAAGTCGAAGGGGATAGTTCCGCGATTAAAAATTTCTATATAATATTTCTGCTGATTGTAGCAATCGAATTCAGGTAATAAGGCTTCACTTTTCTCTTCTGGCCACCAGTTATCCGAGCCCTCGATTGCAACGCCCATTTCTGCGATGTTTGGTATCTTTATTTCCTTGACCACAGGCATTATATTTTCCGGAGGATTATTCCAGCTGGTATAGCCAATGTGTGATTGGGACATCATGTGATTCCATTTACCATTGGCCATTTTTGTGTGATAATATTCTGTTAATTCGGCGTCTTTGGCAAATAGCTTTTTGACTCCCTGCGCCATAGTATTTGTTGCTGCACGCCCCTGTTTTGCATACAAGTAATTTTTTCCTACTAGGAAATGCATTTCATTGAGATTCGCGCATGCTTTTACGGGGAATAATACTAACTGATAATAGGCATCTTTATACTCTGAGGGTAATTTTTGATAAATATCTTCAGCTTCAACAGCTATTTCGTTGTAGTCGGCTACAATCCTTTCTGCTTCTCTGTAATTGATAAGACTGTAGGTAAGAGAATCAATAGATTCAGGCTTTCTCCGTGAATTGTATTTTGTATACTTTGTTAAAATATCGGCTATTTCACTTGCGTATTTGTCACCGAACTGTTGTCTTGCCCATAGTTTTGTGTATTCGGGTAATCTGCTTGCGGGCAATTTGCCTGGATTCCAGGCGTAATCCAGGAAAAATTGAGTTGGGAATTCCATCGGTTTTATATCGCCAACGTTTACGATCCAGATTTCCTCGACCCCGTAACGGTAAGATAAGTGCATTTGTTCCCATATTCTTGATATTTGATTGGTGTTTAACCATCTGTAGCTTCTTGGTCCTCCGACGAAATCAAAGTGGTAGTACATCCCGTAACCGCCTTTACGCGGAGGGGCACCTAATTTAGGGAGTCTTCTCACATTGCCCCAGTTATCGTCGCATAAAAGTAAAGTTACATCTTCAGGAACAGTCATTCCCTTATCGTAATAATCCTGTACTTCTTTATATAGAGCCCAATCTTGAGGAGTTGCAGAAGCAGGCTTACCGGTTACTTCTTCGATAATCTCTCGCTGGTCTTTTACTATTCGCTCCAATAGTGCAATTGCGGTTCCCTCGGTCATGGGTTCATCGCCGTCTCCTCTCATCCCTATGGTAACTATGCTTTCGAAGTCGTCCATCCTACGTATGCCCTCTCGCCAGAATTCCTTTAACCTTTCTTCATTTAATTCATAGTTCCATCTACCCGAACCATAGCGTCTCCATTCGTCGTGTGCTCTCATTAGCGGTTCATGATGAGATGTTCCTATTACCACGCCCAATTCGTCAGCTAATTTTGGGTTTTCAGGGTCATCATCATAAAAAGCTTTTCCCCACATGGCTGGCCAGAGATAATTACCTTTCATTCTAAGTATTAGTTCAAATACTCTTTCGTAAAATTTTGAATTAAAGCCACCGAATGTTTCACGAACCCAACCCAAAAGCGCAGGATCTTCATCGTTTATGAATATTCCTCTGTATTTTACTGCAGGTTCGCCCAGAGTGTGAGGTTCAGGTGAAACGTAAAGATTTTTCTTTTTTTCGACAGGAACGTCTGCCCAGTAGTACCAGGGAGAAACGCCGATTTTTTCAGATAGGTCAAACATTCCGTATATTGTGCCACGCTTATCGCTTCCGGTAATAACAAGGGCTCTATCGATACCGGGTAATGGTTTTTCAACAACCAGTACTAAAAATGTTTCCCATTTTTCCGAAATACCTTCTGCATTTATTTTTTTCTCCTTCACTAATTTATCGATTATTGTACTTTTCCCGAGTGTTCCAATTATTACTATTTCTTTTGACTTTGGAACTTCATCTACGAATATTTCCGGTTTGGAGTCTGTCACTTTTTCAATATCTGCCTGAAAAAGCTTTGCCACTTTTATTACTCCTGAATAGTCATCAGAACTTAGGTATAATGGTGCGGATTTTCCTGAATAAGAAAGAGGAAAACGTCCTTCTCCTCCTGTGACGGAAATGTATGAAGCGATATCAATTGACTTTTTAGCGGCCGAGCAGGATGTAATTAGAACGAGAAAAAGTAGCATTAAGTATAAAAGTTTTCCGGAATGATAATTGTAATCTGAAATATTATATTTAATTTTCATTTCTTTGTTGAGTATAATAAATATTTTCCTCTGAATGTCAAGGCATGTTTTAAACTACGCTATTCGCTAAAAAATAAAGAAAGGGGATATGGAGTGTAAAGCGGTTAGCCGAGAGCGGTTTCCGATCTAAGACCTAAATTCAGTCAAGTCTAGGTTTGCAGAGAATTTCTTTTACTTTTAAGTCGAAGAAACTCTGGGTGTTAGCTGGCTTTAAAACTAAGGCGGTGTCTGCCCCTCTTCCCGTTCCGGAAATCGAAATCGCATCTTTTTCTGTGTTTATAAACCCCGCGTCTGCCGCCATAAGTGTAATTTCGCAACCCACTTTCATTCCTTCCCCTAGAATGCGAAGCGTGTTGGCTACTATATCGTCGAGCTCATAAGTTTTAAATTGTTTTCTGACTGCTCTTCCTAATCCACCGAATGAATGCAGACAGGTCAGCACAACCGCACCCATATCCTCGAGTTCTTTTCTCGTTTCCTCTGGCATTTCCTGTTCATTTGGATTGTTAAATCCGGTAGAATGGGTTACTATAATAGGATTGTAGTCTTTAAAAACTTCTATCGCTTCAAGGGCTGTATATCCTCCGGTTGATGCTATGAGTATTTGTTCGATTCCCAGTTCCTGTGCTCGTTTTAAAGCGATTTGAAGAGTTCTGTCTGTATTTATTTTTCCCGGTTCTTCAAAATAAACCGTATTCACGGAAATTTCTGCCATACGGCCTCCTTATTAATAATATTAATATTAATACAAAAAATAAATTTCGCAAATGTTTAACCACCACCTACATCAAAATTTTTATCACACAAAGACACAAAGAACGCAAAGCTCCCACGCCTAGCACTAAAATTTTATTTTTTTTACAATTTAACTATTCAACAATTTAACCACTCAACTTAGATTCTTCGAATCTAACGTAGCGACTGCGGTTCCGTCAATTCTACCTTCTGTGACTTTTATAAGAGCTTTCGGTATACTATCGAAGTCGTATAGTTCTATTCGCGATTTTATTTTAAGTTCGTCCGCGATTTTTAAAAACTCTATTCCATCCTTACGGGTTATGTTTGCAACAGATTTAATGCTCCGTTCCATCCAGAGAAGCCCCGTATAATTTTTAATTTCAATGGGTGACATGTAAATGGGGGAGAGAATAAGCCTTCCCCCGGGTTCGAGAAGCGACAAAACAAAAGAAACCAATCTTCCTGCGGGAGGATAGAATATCGCAGCATCCAGCTTTACAGGAAATTTGTCATTGTAGTCGCCGACCCAGTCAGCTTTAAGTTCCTTTGCAGAGTTTTGATTGTGTTTGCTCCGTGTTACGACAAAACACTCTATGTTTTTTGCTTTAGCGATTTGGAGTATAAAAGAAGCCGTCGGACCGAACCCAAAAAATCCCAATTTCTCGCCCTTTTTAACATCTGCAAGACGATATCCCCTGTAGCCTGTAATTCCAGCGCACATAAAGGGAACCTGTTCGACAAAAGAGTGATTTTCTCCGAGACGATAGGCGAAATCCTGGTCAATGACAATAAATTCCGTGTAGCCTCCGTCAACGTTCCAGCCTGTGAATTTTGCATCCGGGCATAAATTTTCTCTTCCTGAGGCACAGAACTTGCATTTTCCGCAAGAGCTATAAAGCCAGGCAACTCCTGCTCGGTCTCCTTCTTTGAAAGAAGTCACCTTTTTGCCGATTTTATCGACAATTCCTGCTATTTGATGGCCGGGTATTACGGGCTTTTTATGCAAAGGCAGGTCGCCTTCTATTGTGTGTAAGTCTGTTCTGCAAATACCGGTTGCTTTGATTTTTATTCTTATTTCGTTATTTTTAACTTCAGGAATTGAAAGTTCTTTTTTAATGAGAGGTTTTGTTTCGACTTTTCCCTGTTTCGGAAGAACCCAGGCCTTCATGTTTTTATATTACGCTGATATTATTAAGAAGGCTATCTGGCTGGGTTCTATATAATTTAATTGCTTCAGGTATTGAGTTTAGGATATCGGTTGCTGTGATGCCGTCTTTCCCTTTTTTTTCGGCTGCAATATCTCCGGCAAGGCCGTGTATCAGGACTCCGGTTCTGATAGAGTTTTTAAAGATATCTTTTTCGGTGTTTCCCGGAACAACTTTAAGCATTGCAGGAATTATTCCCGTAAGGACATCACCTGAGCCTGCGGTAGCCATACCTGAATTTCCTGTGAGGTTTATAAAAACTTCTCCATCCGGACATCCGATAAGCGAATTTGCTCCTTTAAATACTATAAAACATCCGTAACGAGCAGCTTTCTCTTGCGTAATTTGTATTCTGTTCGTCTTTGTTTCTTTCATCTTACCGCCGAATAATCTTATAAATTCTCCCGGGTGGGGAGTAAGAACAGTTAGATTTTGTCTTTTTTTGAGTATATCTAAATTACCTTTCAAGGCGCTAAGACCGTCTCCGTCTATCAGTAGAGGTTTTTTAATTTTTGGTAAGATGTAGCGAACTAACATTTGAGTCTCTTTATCGAGAGAGAGTCCCGGACCTACTACAACGAAGTCGACATCTTTGGAGAATTTAATCAGTTCTTCGAGATTGGCTTTCGAGATTGAGCCCGTTTTTGTTTCTTTTTGTGGTAGAAGTACGAGTTCCTTGCCTTTTTTACCGACAAAAGAAGAAATGCCCTCAGGTGTTGCCAGATAGGAAAGCCCTCCGCCTGACTTAAGAAAGGACATTGCCGAAAAATAAGGCGCTCCCAGATATTTCTTTGCTCCCGAGATGAATAGGCATTTCCCGAAAGAACCTTTGTGTGAATCCTCATCCCTTTCTTTGAGTGATAAAGGATAATTTATAGCGGTTTTAATCGAGGCGTTTCTGTAAAGCTCCGGAGGAAAGGAAATATGAGATACAAAAAGCTTTTGGGTGTGTTTATATCCCGGGTAGTTAAGATTCCCTGTTTTTGGAAGACCGAAAGTTACGGTTATATCGCTTTTTACCGCAACTCCCATAATTTCTCCTGTATCTCCGTTGATACCTGAAGGTATGTCGACACTTACTACCTTTTTACCGGATTTATTAACGAGTTCGATCGTTTTTTTATACACCCCCCTTACTTCTCCCGCGAGACCGGTTCCTAGCATTGCATCTATGACTATATCCGTTTCTTTAAGCGCTTTCTCGATTTCTTTCTGGTTAGGTTTCTTCTTTATGGAGATACCTGTTTTTTTTAATATTTTGAAATTCTTTTTTGTAATTCCTTTTAATTTTTGTTCTTCCGTTATAAGTAAAAACTTAACTCTTGCGCTATTTGAATAAAGCTTTCTAGCTACCACCATTCCGTCCCCGCCGTTATTTCCGCCTCCTGCGATAATCAGGAATTTATTGTTTTTAATTCCTAATTCTTTTTCGACTAAATAGAAAACTGCATTGCCGGCGTTTTCCATCAAGAGTATTTCGTCGATGCCGTATTTTTTTACAGCAGTCTGGTCAAGTTTTCTCATTTCGGAGACGGAAGCTACTTTCATTATTCCTCCTGTGTTTTAGTTATTTTATGATTCGTGTAGGTATATGTCAAGACTTATTAGGAAATTAGTCCAAAGTTTAATGTCCAGAGTCAAAACTAAATCCCAATCCCTAAATCCGAAATTCTAAATAAAGGATCCCTTGACTATAGTGACTATTTTCTATATTTTTATATTATGGATAAAAAAGGGATATTTATATTTGGGAAAGGAGGATCGAAGATGAAAGTTCTTAAGATATTTTTTCTTCTCTTTTTACTAGTTTTGGTAAGCTGTGCCTCTAATGGCGAGAAAAAGGAAGAGGTAAAACAACCTGAGGTACAGGAAATCTCGGAAGCGGAAAAATATTTTAGTTTTGCTTTTGAATATATAAAACGGAAGAATTATGATGAAGCAATTCCTCTTCTTTTAAAAGCCGTTAAAGCTGATTCAGCCTATATAGACGCTTATCTTGCGTTGAAAGATGCCTATCTTAAGGTGGGAGATACGAGTAAAGCTTTGGCAATTTGTAAGGAAAATTTTGGATGTTTTTCTGATCCGGAAAGTAATCGTAAAATGACTCTGGCTTATGCATCTCTGTTGGATATGACAGGTGAATCTGAAAAAGCGGAACAGCTTTTTTTAGATGTCATAGAAAAGAATCCCACAGATGCTAACAGTTATGACATGTATGCCAGTTTTCTTGAATCAAAAGGCAGAAACGATAAGGCTTTAGAAAATTATAAAACAGCTTATAAATATGATTCTGACAATGGTGGAATAGCTTTCAGATATGGAAGTCTTTTGTTTAGACTTGGACGTTATCGAGAAGCAATTCCGTTGTTAAAGAAAGCTCAAAAGACTTTTGTTGATGATATAGAGATTATGAAAAAAGTTGCTGGATCTTACCTCGAACTCGGCGAGTACGAAAATGCTATTGAAGAATACAAATCCATAATCGAAATAATTCCCGGACATGTTTCAAGCAGGATACAAATCGGGAATGCATATTTGAAATTGAAACAGTATAAGAATGCCGAAAGTTACTATAAGGAAGCTTTAGAAATAGAAGCCGAGAATTTAAGTGTTTATTATGGGTTGATTAATCTTGAGTTAACCAGAAAGAATCTTTCAGGGGTAAAAAAATATATAGATAAGGGTTTTTCTATCGATCCTGACGATTATATTTTATTTGCTCTTTACGGGGAATACTATTATCGTTTGGGTTTAAATGATATGAATAATCAGAAGGCGAGACCGGCAAAAGAACATTTTGATGAGGCTATAAGAATCTGGGAGAAAACAATAACTAAGACAAATGATCCTAAATGGATTAATTATGCGCAAAAAGGTATCGAGAGAGCAGAAGAGAATATAAAAAAGCTTATTATATGGTGATTTCCCTTGTATAACTACTTAATTTAGATTCAGGGGGTCTATTCATTTCCAATTAAAAAGGCGGGAGAACTCCCGCCTTTTTACTGATTATGTATTGTTTTATTTCACTGTAGATGAATCATCTTCTTAGTGTCATTAAAGCCTTTATCTGTTACCATTCTATAAAAATAGACAGCATTAGAGACTTTCCTACCTGATTTAGTAGTCCCATCCCAAATAATGCAATGGTAGCCTGCTTCAACTTTTTCGTCTATTAGTTCTCTAACCACTCTCCCCATCACATCATAAATCAATATGCAAACGTTGGTGGGTTCAGGACATCCAAATTGTATCGCAGTGGTTGAAGAAAATGGGTTGGGATAGTTTTGTTTGACAAAAAAGACTTTGGGAATTTCTTCTTCAATTCCAGCCGCACGAACGTGTAAATGCGCAAGTACGCTTATTTCAGGATTTTCCGGGTCATTACTTGCGATAACAATATCTGTATAGTGGTCGCCTGCAGCCATATCAGTAGCGTCAAAAGTAATTTCTACGAATACGCTGTCTCCTGATGAAATAGTATCCGAGACAGGAGTTGCAGATAGCCATTTGGGCCCAATCGTGAATTTTACTGCAAGACTATCATGTATGTAACCCGTATTAAATGCTACCTGTAATCCATCGCTACCAGGTATATTTTCAATGCCAACAGTATTCCCTAAGAGATCAAAATCATTATATGCGTCTAGATATTGAATGGTTATTTGCCCCGAGCGATAAAGTATGACTTCTGCGTTGATACGACCGCTTCCTCCATACTCACCATAGTCCATGAATTGAATGATGAGTTTATCTCCAGAATCCTCGTAATAAACAGAGCCATTTGGATAAAGGTCATCCCAGCACCAGGCGATAATATTATTTGGAGCATTATTCGTTGGAATTGGCTGATTGCTATAGTTAGAATAACCGCTTATCGGTCCAAAACCAATAAAACCGTTGGAAGAAATATAAAATTCAGTATAAACAGAATCGTAAAAAGGAAACTCAAAACTTATCGGGTATGGACCAGTGAAGTTATCGTCACTCAGTCCTGTAACCTCTGTACCAGTCGAACTGATATCGACCCACTCAAATTGACAACTACCTCCTTCATCACTATCCATCCAGGTATATCCAAATGAATCAGGTCCACCAACACTTAAAATTACAGGGTCGCCTTTGCGGGTATCTTCTTCGCCTTTTTTAACTTCCAGATAATCAAACTGGCTTGATAGTGATATCTTCCCGTCGGGTGTTTTACTTGTACTTAATAATGGTAGAGGTATTCCGCCAATTGAGATATCAAAAATCAGATCCATAACACCTGTATTGTAAATTGTTAAAGTATGAGTAGCTGTTTCCTCTTGATTTAGAGTATCACTTAAGGAATCATAAGAAACAGAAATGACAGGTGGCTCTATACATTCACCCATCAAGCAAATTGCTAAAGTTGGTTCGACCGGGTCATCAGATATTATGCTTAGATTACCCATAATAATTCCCGACGAACTTGGGGTAAAGGTAATAGTAACTTCCTTGTTTTCTCCGGGGTTTAAAATGAAGTTAGTTGTATCTATAGTATAATCCGAATTATCGGACGAGATATCGTTTACTGTAAGAGGATCTGTCCCCTCATTTGAGACAATCAACGTATCACTGGAAGAATAACCTGGAAAAACAGTACCATAATCCAGGGTATCCGCAGAAACAGCAATATCCGGTGCTCCTGCCACATGTAGATGAGAAGGAACGACTACTTCCGGCTCGTCGGGATCGTTGCTCGTGATAATTATATTCGCATAATAATCGCCTCTGGACAGGTCGGTGGCATCGAAGGTGACTTCTACAATCATGCTATCACCTGCAGGAACGGTACCCGAGGTAGTATCAACATAAATCCAGTTTACTACTGGTGATGAAGAAAGAATCCATGATGTTCCCCCGTAGAGCGTTCCATCATTATTATTAGGTGAGGAATCATAGACTGTGTTACCCGAGCCTTCATTGAATTTCCAATAGCCAACTAAACCCGTTTCGGTACCGGAGAGCTCCTGGTTCATATTTGCCTGGATCTCTCCCTCTGTACGTGCAATATTCCATATACGTACTTCATCCAGTTGACCCCTAAAATTAGGAAGAGCACCAAAATCATCGGTTCCCATGCGAAGAGGTTGGTCAGTGTCCCTATTCATTGTAAGTGTATTAGTAGTCCTATTTGAATCCAAAGTTCCATTGATGAATATCTTTAATGAGGCACTTGCCGAATCGAAAACTCCGGCAACATGAGTCCATGTATAAGGTAAGATCGGCTTACTCCTTATCTCGGTCATACCGCCGCTTGCACCGGATATTGACAGCTCAAGTAAACTTGATGTAGGTATATCTATAGCGTATTCATCATCTGAAGAACCTCCAGTGCCCCATTTTCCTAAAATCTTTCGTGACTGGATCGGATCTTCTCCTACGTTCATCCAAAATTCAAGAGTGAAGGCTCCTCCTATTGCGCTTAAAGAAGGATGATCCGGTACTTCAACGTAATCATCCACTCCATCAAATTCTAAAGCGTATGATGAGCCTCCCCCTTCAATTGTAATAACAAAGTCTAAATCACTTTCTCCTGTGTTATAAATAGTTAGAGTATCGATAGACGTATCACCTGTAAGCAAAGTATCACTTAACGACTCGGGTGAAACCGAAATGTCGGGGGGTTCCAGACATTCACCCTGAAGGAAAATTGTTAAACTTGGAACATCCGGATCGTCGGAGGTGATAGTTAAATTTCCCGTGATGGTTCCCAGTGAACCTGGCGTGAAGGTTACCACAACCTCCTGTTCTTCTCCGGGATCTAACGTGAAGTTGGTAATATCAACAGTAAAATCAGAATTATCGGATACGATGTCGCTCACCGTTAGTAAGTCTGTCCCTTCATTTGAGACAATTAATGTATCGGTAGAAGAATAACCTGTGAAAACAATACCATAATCCAGGCTGTCGGTAGAAACAACGATATCCGGTGCACCTGTCACGTTCAAATGAGAAGGAACGACTAATTCCGGCTCGTCGGGATCATTGCTATTAATAAGAATATTAGCAAAGTAATCGCCACCATATAAACCGGTTGCATCGAAGGTGACTTCCACTTTTACGCTGTCATCAGATGGAATAGTATCCGAGACAGGCTCTACAGATAACCAACTCGGACCAATCGAAAATTCTACTGCGAGACTATCATGTATGTAACCCGTATTAAACGCTACCTGTAATCCATCATCGCCAGGCATATTTTCAATACCAACAGTATTGCCTAAAAGATCAAATCCGTCATATGAGTTTAAATATTGAATCGTTATTTGCCCCGAACGATGAAGTATTACTTCTGCGTTGATGCGACCGCTTCCTCCATACTCTCCATAGTCGACGAATTGAACAATTAGCCTATCTCCAAAATCCTCATAATAAACGGAGCCACGTGGATAAAGGTCATCCCAACACCAGGCTATGATATTATTCGGAGAATTACTCGTCGGAATTGGCTGATTGCTAAGATTAGAGTAACCGCTTGTCGGTCCAAAACCAATAAAACCGTTGGAGGAAATATAAAATTCAGTATAAACAGAATCGTAAAAAGTAAATTCAAAACTTATCGGGTAAGGTCCAACATAGGAATCATCACTTAATCCTGTAACCTGGGTACCGGTAGAACTAATATCGACCCAATAAAATTGACAGCTTCCTCCTTCATCGCTATCCATCCAGGTATATCCAAATGTATCAGGCCCACCAGCACCTAAAACTACCGGGTCGCCCTTTCGGGTATCTTCTTCACCTTTCCCAACTTCTAAATATTCAAACTGTCTTGATTGAAGCGGAGTCATATCAGGAGACGTCTTACTCAATACCTCTAACACAATCTCATCGATTGAAATATCAAAGAACAGATCACTTCCACCTGTGTTGTAAACTGTTAAAGTATCGGTAGATGTCTCACCCGTAAATAAACTATCACTTAACGACTCGGGTGAAACCGAAATATCCGGGGGTTCTAAACATTCACCCTGCAGGAAAACCGTTACAATTGGATCACTCGGGTCGTCGGAGGTAATAGTTAAATTCCCTGTAATTATTCCCAGGGAAGTGGGCTCAAAATTGACAGCAACTTGTCTGTTTTCTTCAGGATTTAAGGTGAAATTAGTTATGTCTACCGTATAGTCCGGATTATCGGATACGATATCACTCACCGTTAGCAAGTCAGTCCCTTCATTCGAAACAATTAATGTATCAGTGGCTGAGTAACCATTGAAAACAATGCCATAATCCAGAGTGTCTTCGGAAACGGCAATATCAGGCGCACCTGTCACATGCAAATGAGAAGGAACGACTAATTCCGGCTCGTCGGGATCATTGCTGTTAATTATAATGTCCGCAAAATAATCACCGCCGTTTAAACCGGTTGCATCGAAAGTGACTTCCACAATCATGCTATCATCCGCCGGTACGGTACCTGAGGTAGGTTCAGGCGAAAGCCAGCTGAATGAGAGAAACACAATCTCATTCTCTATGAGCTCAACAATATCAAGTTTTCCATCGGAATCATCATCTGCGTTGAAGTTCATTGATTGAAAAGCATTAAACAGACAATTCTCTTCCGCATTAAGCACAATAGCACCGTTATCAGGATAACCTTCGAAGTAAGCAAGTTGAGTAGCCCCAGCCAGAACATCTACAATCTCGCAATCTATGACATACTGGTTGTCCGTCCAGTATAAACTGTCTATATCATTAGGATTGTTAAAAATCATATGTCCCTGATCGACAGCATAGAAATTTAAAGGCGTTGTAAAATCTGTAACAAAATCAATGCCTAAGCTTGTAAGTAAAGAATGAGAAGTATAAGCGAAGAGAGCCCAGTCGGAATATATCAAAAAACCGCCGTTTTCTTGATAGGCATTAAGTGAATTGAGTACCTCATTTGGAGGTCCATTACTATAGGAATTAACAATGACAAGTTCCCAGGGAACTCCACTGTTGAGTTCCGTCAGTAATGCTGACCAGGAAGTTACCAGTGTTCTGGATAAACCGAGATTATCCAGGGCTGTATCATAATGATATAAACCGGGCCCCTCCTCCATAACAAGTATGTTTTCAAAAGATAATGCGGCAGCGTCACTCTCATAAATTCTCTTAGAAAATTCTGCTCTTGACTCATTACCCGTTGCCGAGTTTTCTGCAGAGGTCGGACTTTTATCGTTTTCGAAATCGGTAACTCTAAAACTTATATTTGTTGCTGCCGCCAACGCTTCAACTGAAATATTGAAGTTTAAATCACTATTTCCTGTATTATAAATAGTTAAAGTATCGATAGACGTATCTCCCGTAAACAGACTATCACTTAACGAATCGGGTGAAACCGAAATGTCAGGAGGTTCCAACCCTTCTCCTTGCAGGAAGACATTGAGGGAGGGTTCATCCGGGTCGTCGGATGTAATGGTTAAATTCCCCGTAATTGTTCCCACTGTGCTCGGTGTACAGATTACTGCAACGGCCTGTGTTTCTCCGGGATTAACGGTGAAATTACTAATATCGACGTTAAAGTCGGAATTATCAGAGGATATATCGCTTACGGTTAAGATATCGGTTCCATCATTTGAAACGATCAATGTGTCGGTAGAAGAGTAACCTGTGAAAACAATACCGTAATCCAGGGTATCTTCCGAAATAGAAATATCAGGAACACCTGTTACATGTAAGTACGCAGGAACGTTAATTTCAGATTCGTCAGGGTCATTGCTTGAGATCATTATGTCTGCAAAATAATCACCGCCGTTTAAACCGGTAGCATCAAAAGTTACATCTATAAGCATACTATCTTCCGCAGAAATGATTCCCGAACTTGAATCACTATATATCCATCTTCCTGTAACCAGAGTTTGATAATAAGCTACTGGATCTCCAAACGCATCAGAGGGAACACTTATAGCCGAAGCAGGTGGGAAAACAGTGGATGGTGCCCAACTCCAGCCTGCTCCTGCAGTTAATTCACCAAAAGATGCGGGTATCGGATAAGGAGAAATTCCCTGTTGGTTATAATAATTGCTTAGTTCTTCAAATGAAGCAACAATCAAATAATATTTTCCTTCCTCTAGGGGTACGTCTACTTCACCCGAACTATACCATCCTAAACCCGGACCCGCAGGAGTAACATCCGAAGCGCTTATCAAGTTATAAGTACCTACCTGTGATTCGCCTTCATACACTAAGAACCAGAGCTGTGTCGAAGATGATGGGTTTAAATAAAGGCGGTGTTCGATCAAAGTCGTAGAAGTATTGCAGGTGAAAAGGTTCCCTCGAGTTCTGGGGCCACTAAAGAATTCGTTATCATCGTTTCCAAAAACTTCTTCACCTATAGCTAGACTACGAGCTGTTAAATCTAAGTTGTTACTTTCAAATGGCTTATCCTTATCGATTAGGTCATCCGTTACTTCGGTTGATTGCGGAAGGAAAGGAAAAGCCTCACTCTTTAATTCCTCCAAAGGGACAGGTTTGCCAAAAGCAACAACCTTGTGGGTTTTTAGCGATTTATCCGCAAAGAAATCAACAAATGTTGTAGTTGTATCCAATTCTTCAATTAGTATATTGAAATTAAGATCACTGGCACCATTGTTGCGTATAACCAAGGTATGAGTAGATGTTTCACCTGTGAACAGACTATCGCTCAACGAATCGGGTGAAACCGAAATATCCGGGGGTAATAATCCCTCTCCCTGTAAGAAAACTGTTAGAGAAGGTTCATCTAAATCATTAGACTCCAACGTCAAGTTTCCTGTTGATACAACCTCAGAAGCAGGAGAAAATATAACTCCAACCGTCTGACTTTCACCCGGAGGTACGTTAAAGTTAGATATGTCGATAGAATACTCGATGTTGTCGGATGTAATATTGCTGACCCTCAAAGTATCTGTACCTACATTGTTGACCAGAAGGTCCAAAGTGTCAGGATAACCTATATATGTTGTATCGAAATCTAAAGTATCTACGGGAAGAGCTATATCCGGGGTCGATATAGGTACTGAAAAGTAACTGTTCCAGGTACTGTCGTTTATGTCACTTGCAATAAGCTGGAAATTAATAACGTGGTTTGCGGGACATCCCGGTGGGACATCAAAATCGAAATCTTCTAAACTAATTGAGAGAGAATCGGATAAAATATCGCCAAAGTCTTCAATAGAATCAATTAAGGTAACATAAGAGTCTTCCGTGCGAATAGTCCCTGTAACACCAGAAGCATCACCAAGACCCACATTATGCACAGTTAATGGAAGTTCAATGCTTTCGCCGGGATCGACATTATTATCACTATTTCCCGATGCATCTATTACTGTATACTCTTCAAAAATAACCCACGGACCAGAAGGAGAAATAACATCAACAGTTCCTTCATATGGAATGTAATTGTTTTTCGTAACTGTACAGTACATTACGCCAAGGGAGTTTGGCGGAGGTGACAAAATCAGGGTAATATTACCGGACGCATCGGTATACTCTTTCTGGTAAACCTCTCCTTCTTTATATAAGCAGACAAGAGCGCCTTCCACGCCAAAGCCAGCATCTGTAACATTAACAGTGAAAGAACTTCCGCCAATAGGTATTACCGCATCGTGAGTAACTGTTAATTCTCCGGGGATATCTGTCCAGAGAGGCATTTCGGGGTCCCCAAATAGATTTAACTCATAAATACACCATGCCCAAACACCTCCCCAGGTTACTTCTGATACATATCCATCTTTAGAAAGAGCGTGTGCCACACCCACATGGTCGTGATAGGTATAATTTTCTCTAAATATCTCATGATAGAAACAGGTGTCAATATGCTCCGAAGGACCCATCGAAGGAGGATGTCCCCAACCGTATCTTGAATTCATGATAGAATAACTGCCTCCCGTAGAAGGAGTTAAATAATGTTCCGCAAAACAATCACCGTAAGGAACAAAATCGAGAGCACCGCACATACAACCAATAGAATTATGTATGCCAAATAAACTGTCATTATTGAGGGCGTCTAAATCATCTGAATTTAAATAAGCATCGGCATAATAAGTGTATATACCATATTGATTACCGTGTCCTACAAGATGAGCAAACCCGAATCCCGAGCGAACCGAATCAACGAAAGCTTCGTGTGTTAGGGCTCCATCACGTTCATATAATTTTGAAACCTGCCAGTCTCCGGGTATCATGTCAGCAATTGCTTCCTGTGATGTGCGTTCGTCGTATGAACCTGGCCATAGATAAGCGGCAGGCAGAATTATCTTTTTCTGATATCCGTACGGAGGACTTTTTTCATAGGTGAGAACTTTATTTACGAAAGTTTCAGCCTGGGCGACAGTCCGTACGGGAGCTCTTCCGACAAAAACATCCGAGTATAAATCAACATCGTCTGTGGATTCACCGTATACCCCATCTCCGTCTGCGTTCCAGTCTCCATCAAGGTCTGAAAAATAAAGATCTGAAGGGATAGTATCAGTTTCGTCTCCGTCTACCGTTCTGTACCAGACGTTTCTTCTCGGAACTATTTCCTGACCCCATTCATAGTCACACTGACCTCCGAGAAGAACCCAGATGGTTCCCCAGGTTGAATTCGCGTCTATTATGAAATTTCTTACCATCTCAGCATTATCCGCACCTGTGTAATTCGCGTAAATGGAATCTAAGGTCACAACCTTTGCGGGAATACCTTTCTTCGTCTTCCAATCCGCGAGTTCCTGGAAAGCTGTTTGGAAAGAATCTACGGTTATTATTACGTATTCAATATTATCTGCGGGTAAATCCAGACTGCCTTGTAATCTGAGAGTAGGTTCAAACATACCAATATCTTCGGGATTGAGAATCAAATTTCTAACTCTCTCTTTAAATATTCTGTTTTGTTTTTCAGTCTTTGTCTTTATGTTTAACGAACGTGTTTTTTCTTCATAAGTAATCTTAAGTTTTATTTTCGAGTAAAAAACCAACTTCTTTTCGGCTGGTATATACTGCAGAGGATAAACAAGTAAACTGGCGAGTTTATAACCTCCCATCGAACCTGTCTTTGGATTTTCGGCAATTTTTTCAGGGTAAGGTAAATTTGATGCATAAATATCCTTATCCGGTTCTACAGAAGGGAAGACCTTATCTTTTAAAAATGGTTGTGGATGTTGAGTAGGATATATATTGTATTCTCCGGTAATTTCCTCTTTGGCGAACGAAACGACCTCAATATCAACTACTTCAGCACCCTGAGGAATAAGAATAGAAAAAGAAGCTCTCGGAAGTAGTGGTGCCCCGATTTCTACAGTCGACTTGCACCCTTTTAGTTTAACTAAATCGTATCCTTCGAGCGAGGAGAATGTAAGATCATCTATATTAAAGGTTACTTCTTTTTCTACGATACCTGCAGTTAGAACCAATGCGAAAAAAAAGAAAAAGAGACAAAAAGAATTATAAAGTCTTTTGCTGAATTTCATAAAACCTCCTACTTAAACTAATTTACAATTGTTTTTTGTAAAAATATGACTATTATTATACAGATAACACCTCCGAAAGTCAATACGTTCAATTCCTTATATACCAGTAAGAAAAAAGCCAATTTCCAAAACGCTTTTTTATGTGCCTGCCGCTAAAATTATCATATTTTCTCACCTGAATACGCGATTATGTTCCTGATCTCTGTTTAATAAACAAAGTACTTTGTTTTGAAAAGTATTATAATGATTTTTCGAGATTTGTCAAGGGGGTTTTATTAATAAGGAATAGAGAGTAGTTATCAGTCAAAAAAAGAAAAATCTGTGTTAGTCTGTAGTTCGTATTAGCCTTGCGGTAAAGAAAATAATCAGTATTTTAGAGAGGGGATTAGTAATGAAAAGAAAGGTAATGAGGAAACAGCCGAATTCGAAAATGTGTCTTGTTTGCGGATTGAAAAACAATCTTGGGTTAAAAGCGCACTTTTACGAATTGGAAAACAAAGAATTGGTTGGTATTTTTAAACCGATAGAAGAACATCAGGGTTATCCGAAACGTCTTCACGGAGGAATAATTTCGGCTGTTCTGGATGAAACAATAGGGCGCGCAGTTCTTATAAATTATGAAGAGGATGTTTGGTTCGTGACGGTGGAGTTCCACGTGCGTTTTAAAAAACCGGTGTCGCTTGATGAGGAGATAAAAGTCAGAGCGCGTATTACCAGAGAAACAAACCGAATATATGAAGGTAGTGGGGAGATAGTTCTAAAGAATGGAGAAATTGCGGCAGAAGGATACGGCAAGTACATGAAACTGCCTATTGAAAAAATCGCAGATTTTGATTATGAGGATCAGGAGTGGGGAGTTGTTCCGGTAGAAGGTGACCCCGAAGAAATAGATATTTGACAGTTGACTTTTATTTTCGATTTTCATAAAATACAGATGAGGAAGGATATATAGATGAGTGATAGGATTTTATATTACAGCACAAATAGAGAATTAAAGACGGAAGAGATAGAGGGTTTTAAAGGAGAGGTAAACTTTAAAGAGGCTCTTTTTATGGGGCAGGCTCCGGATAACGGACTCTTTATGCCCAATCGTATGCCTTTAATGTATCAGGAAGAAATTTTGTCGCTTAAAAATAGACATTATTTCGAAGTTGCTTTCGCAATACTCCGGAAATATTTAAAAGAAGATATAGGTGATAAAAAACTAAAGGAGATTTGCAGAGATGCTTACTCTTTTAGTATTCCGATTGAGAAAATCCTCGGAAATATTTATCTAGCCAGAATGGACCAGGGTCCCACTGCTTCGTTTAAAGATTTCGCTGCTCAGATTATGTCAAGGTTGATGGAAGAATTAAAGGAAGAGGATCAGGAAATAACAGTTCTGGTGGCAACTTCCGGAGATACCGGAAGCGCAATAGGGAGTGCCTATAAGGATTTGCCGGGTATTAATGTGTTTATTCTCTATCCCGAATTAGAAGTTAGCGAAAGACAGAGAAAACAATTAAATGCAATAGGAGATAATATTACAACAATAGCTATCGACGGTAAATTCGATGACTGTCAGCGTCTGGTGAAGGAGGCATTCGGTGACCCAGAACTTAAGAGTTCAAATTTGACCTCCGCGAATTCAATTAACATAGGAAGAATTCTGCCTCAGATAGTTTATTACTTCTATGCTTATGTAAACGTGGTCGATGAATTTCGCCCGATTGTTTTTTCAGTCCCCTCAGGCAATTTCGGAAATTCTTTAGGTTGCGAAATCGCACGTAGAATGGGTTTGCCTGTGGAGTTACTTATAATTGCTACAAATGAAAATGATGAGTTTCCGAATTTTCTCGAAGCTGGAGTTTACTCTAAGGTAGATCCTTCACGTAAATGTCTATCCAACGCGATGAATGTGGGAAATCCAAGTAATCTCGCTAGGTATTTTGATCTCTACGGAGGCACCGTGGATAAAGAGGGAATTGTTCATAAGAATCCGGATATCGATGAAATGAGAAAGAATTTGTATTCGGTATCTATTAGCGATGAAGAAACTGTAAAAACTATAAAGGATATTTACGAAAATTATAATGTATTACTCGAACCGCATGGTGCAGTAGGTGTTGCTGCTTTGGTGAATCACTATAAAAATATAGAAAAGACCGCAGTATGTTTTGAGACTGCACATCCTTCTAAGTTTCCGGAAATTATAGAAGAGGCTCTTAGAATAACTCCTAAAGCGCATCCTTCCTTGGTAGATATAGACAAAAGAGTTAAAGAACCGGAGCATCTTCCAAATGATTATAAAGCTTTTAAAGAGTATTTATTGTCTTAATTAAGTAAAATTAAAGGCTGCCCATAATGATTTGGGCAGCCTTTTTCTTTCGACTCTTGGTTGAAAAATTTATCAGAATTATTTTAATCTGGCATATTTAGTTGCCATTTGTAGAGGTTGTATCATACGTTCCTAATTTATTGTATATTGTGTCGAAGTAAGCGCTTTCTGTGTATGATGTGGCCGAACAATCATTACCCCAGTAAGGACTTATCATATTCATACCTCCTCCGTCACCATTCCAGCACCAGCCGATTACCGACCAGCCTTTACCTCTGGCATGATCAACCAACGCGGACCAATCTGCGTTTGCATTGGGGTCGTCAGATTTACTTCCAAATTCGCCCACCATACATGGTCTACCGGAATTTCCCAGGTAGTCTAGATCTGAGTTTACCATATAAGTTCCTGTTCTTGAATTCCAGCCTCCTGGATAAATATGAACTGAAAAGATGATGTCGTTATCAACAATACTTGGAGACGCGTCTGCAGCTGTGTGTGTCTCCTGTCCCCATCCTGGAATATCGCAGATAATCGGACCGTCGTATACCTGTCGCACGGTATCGATAGCTGCGTTATATGCATCTGCGTATTGCTCTGAAGTCAGGCTATGATTACCCCATTCATTCATTAGATTCACGGTAAATGAACCGGCCGAAGAAAGAGTGTCCCAATTATCTACCCACCAGTTAGCGGCAGCAAGCAGTAAGTTCGGGTTATTGGAACCAAGCGAATCCGCATAGTGGTAAGTTGCTATAACATCATATCCATTGTTGTTAGCTTCACTTATCCATCTTACGAAATCGTCCATTGTGGAATTCCTACTTGGATCTAATTCTATTCTTAAAGTTTTGATATCGGAATAGTCATCCATTAAGTCCCAACCTAAATCCATGTCTCCGCTGCAGAAGTAAGAGGGTTGAAGATTGACTCCGCATCCTTCAAGTCCCGGTGTCGCCGGGTTTATTGTGCCTCCGCTGGTTGTTGTGGTTGTGCTGGTAGTTGGCCCGGTAGTCTCTGTTCCCCCACATCCACAGGAAAAGGCTGTTATCGCAACTAAAACAATAAATATAGTTCGTTTAAGATTCATTTAATCCTCCTTGAAGTACTTAAGAGACAATAAACCTCTTATTAATTTTTGTCAAGGCATAATAAAGATTAAACCACGAAACACACTAGACACACGAAAAAACCATTTAACTATGTGAATTCAGTCTTGACATAATCAATACAAGCTTTATTATTAAAAAAAATATTAAAGGAGTTTTGATGAAAAAATATATTATAATCTTGTTATCGTTAGTTCTTTATTTTACATCGACTATTGGTTATGCCGATCAGACAAAAAAGGGAATAAATATAGGATTTAAAGGTGGAGCGTTTACTTTAGATAAGGAGAATTCCTTAAACATCTTTTCTTTAGGAGGAACTGTTGGTTATACTTTACCCTTTACAATCAGGAATTTCGAATTAACACTTGAAGGAGATTTTAATCTGGGATACTTTGGCGGGGATTATGTAAGCGGCTATCCCGGAAATAAATCGCACATGAGGACTCTTGGCGCGTATAGTGTAATAAGTAGCATACCGAGGAACGAAATATATTTTAAGGGTAAGATAGGTGTTACGCATGAGACTGTGCTTGAGACAATTGAGGACGTGGAGACGCCATATAAAGAGATAGGCCCATCTTTTGGAATTGGTGCTGGCTATAGAGCTTCTGACAACCTTAATATGGAAATTGAATTTACAACTACACATAGCGACATGAAGTTTTATAGTATTGGTATGAGATTTATTTTTTAACTCGTATCCCAAAACTAATTGATTTTTGTTTTTTTACTCGAAACCTGGAATCCTTGAATCCTACTTGACATTATCTATTCAAATTCTAGAATATCTTTAGTCAATTTTATGGAGATGTATCTTGAATAAAGAGAAAGCTGAACTTAAAAAAACATTAGGTTTGATCCACATTTTCTGTATTACCTCGGGTGCTATGATTAGCTCCGGTCTTTTTGTCCTACCCGGTATTGCATACGCGAAAGCAGGGCCGGCTATTATTATAAGTTATCTCCTTGCCGGACTGTTGTCACTTCCCGGAATGATGAGTCTCGTAGAAATGACCACTGCGATGCCCAAGGCAGGTGCGGATTGCTATGGCGTTATCCGTAGTATGGGTCCGGGGATCGGTACGGTTTCCGGACTCTTGAGCTGGTTCTCGCTTGCGATGAAAAGCGCTTTTGCTCTCATAGGTCTTTCTCTGTTAGCAGTAACTTTCGTGAATATAAATATATACGTAATTGCAATAGCTGGTTGTTTAATATTTCTAATAATTAACCTGGTAGGGGTAAAAGAAGCAGGGGTGTTACAGCTAATTCTTGCTGGAATTTTATTTTTTATAATGGCGTTTTATATAATAAGGGGAGTGCCATATGTAGAAATACAGCGTTTTGAACCTTTTGCCGCGAAGGGCCTAGTACCCGTATTCTCTGTTGCCGGTTATGTCTTCATTTCTTACGCGGGTCTGTTAAAGCTGGCAAGCATGGCTGAAGAAGTAAGGAATCCTTCTAAAAATATCCCGCTCGGAATGCTTATTACCCTTTCGGTTGTAACAATTTTTTACTTCATGGTGATATTCGTCACGGTGGGAGTTCTCGACGGAAAGGCTTTAGCCGGTTCGCTCACGCCCATATCGGATGGAGCTAACGCGTTTCTGAAACTACCCGGGAAGATACTTGTCACGGTTGCCGCCCTTATGGCGTTTCTCACCACGGCAAATGCGGGAATTATGACATCGGCGCGTTCGATTATACCTTTAAGCAGGGATAAATTATTCCCCGAAATTTTTTCCAAAATACACTCTCGTTTCGGTACTCCGCACTATGCTTTATTCTTAACGGGAGCTTTCATTATAATATCATTTTTTCTACGTTTGGAAGTTCTCGTTGAGGCTGCTTCCATCGTTCTTATACTTACAAACGTTCTCTCCTGTTTGGCTGTAATTATTCTCCGTGAGAGCGGTGTACAAAATTACCGTCCCACCTTCCGTACACCTTTGTATCCATGGCTCCAGATTGCCGGTATTGTCGCTTTCGGGTTTATTTTACTGGAAATGGGCGGAGAAGCCTACATTATTACCATAATATTATCTTTGGCCGGATTCTGCGCATATTGGTTTTACGGCAGAAAAAGAGTGCAGAGCGAATCTGCGATGCTTCATTTGATACAGCGTATTACTGCCCGAGAACTGGTTACGGGAACCCTGGAGCATGAACTGCGGGAACTCTCTCTGGAGCGCGATGAGGTTACTCTTGACCGTTTTGATAAAATTGTGGAAAAATGTCCGGTCCTTGATGTAAAAGGAAAGATGGAACTGGGTGAGTTCTTTAGAAAGGCAGGGGATGAACTTTCGGAATCGGTTAGGGCTGATTCGGAAAGTATATATAGAGCTCTTATAGAAAAGGAAAAAGAAAGTAGTACGGCAATAACTCCCGACCTTGCGATTCCGCATATCATTATTGAAGGCGAACATGAATTCGAGATATTACTTGCAAGGTCGAAGGAAGGTATAGAGTTCTCCGAATCCGCACCGAAGGTACATGCCATATTCGTTCTTCTGGGGACCCGGGACGAACGTAATTTTCACCTTTATGCTCTTTCAGCCATAGCTCAAGTGGCGGGGGACCCTGAATTTATACAGCGCTGGATAAAAGCCCGTAATGAACAGAGACTTCGTGATGTCGTTATACTAGGAAAGAGACTTCGCCCTTGGGGAAGCAAGAAATGAGTTAAAAAGCAGAAATTTTTATTAGTCCAAAGTCCAAGGCCTTTTCTTGTTGGATTGTTGGGTGTTTGACAGTTAGGCGGTTTTAAGTAAGTCCCATCCAACTAACCCACAATCCAACGAGCCAACAAAACAGAAACAATAAATCAAAAAACCAACAGTATTATAGTGTTTTTCTATAATTCGTATTATTATATCAATAATGGTAATGATTTTTTATCTTGACATTATATTTTATTTTACTTATACTAAAAACGATTGTCGTTTTAAGTTAAATTCATAAGGAAAAAAGGAGGTAAGTATGAAAAAACTTAGTTTTGTACTGTTGGTGTCATTGTTTGTCAGTATTGTTACCTATGGGCAAACTTATTGGTACGGGTGCAATCCAGGCTGTATACGTACCGATGGAGATTATAATAAAGTTGGTATTGGAAAGTGTCCTACTTATAACTTAGATGTTAACGGTGTAATAAGAACAACAAATTTTAGGATGACAGATGGTGCAGTGAAAGATTATGTTTTAACTTGTAATGGTAGTGGTGGCGCGGCATCCTGGAAACCAATTCCCGGAGGTGGAGGGGGTGGTTCATGTTTATGGCACGAAGGTTCGGGATCCAGCATTTATTATAATGACGGAAGCGTTGGTATTGGAATAAGCAGTCCGAGTGCTCCTCTAGATATCGCTAATCTTGGGAGCGATGATGATGTACCTATACTAGAAATAGCAGAATCGGATGCTCCTCCGCTCTACAATTTTGTATTTAAGGGAGATTTTGCGGGTACGGGAGAAACAGGTAATTTACTAAGGTTAGAAACTTATTGGGGTTATAATGCTATGACCTGGAGAGGAGATGGCAATGTCGGCATCGGGACAACGAATCCGTTGTCAAAATTGAGTGTTGGTGGACAGGGGTCTAGTGAATATGCTATTTATGGTTGGAGTGGCTTGAATGGAATCTGGGGGGGAGGCCAATACCGTGGTGTTTATGGTTATTCTACTGGTAGTACAGGTTATGGGGTTTACGGTTATGCTCCTGGTAGTACAGGTGTTTATGGTGAGGGTGTTATGGGCGTTTACAGTAAGGGTTATGCTTATGACTTTTATGCTGCAAGTCCATCTGGAAGGAGTTATTTTGCCGGCAGTGTCGGCATCGGGACAACTAATATAGGTGATTACAAACTTGCAGTTAACGGTCATATACTAGCGAAGGAAATAAGAGTTGAAACAGGCTGGTCTGATTTTGTCTTCGCGGACAATTATCAATTAATGCCCCTTGATAAACTCGAAAAACATATAAGGGAAGAAAGAAGCCTCCCGGGTATTCCTAAAGAAAAAGAAGTGGTAAAAGAAGGTGTAGCTCTTGGTGAAATGCAGGCAAAACTTTTAGAGAAGATCGAAGAATTGACTCTATATGTGATTGAGTTAAAGAAGGAAAATGAAGAGCTAAAGAAAACTAATAGAAATTTAGAAAAACGGATATCTAAATTGGAAAAGTGAAATAGATGTACAACAACGAGTATATTAGAAAAAAATGGAGGTAAAATGAATAAGTGCTTAGATGTAATCATTCTCATCATTACTTTTTCACTATTATTTACACCTATAAAATCTTTAGCGACAATTACTTCTCTTGGAAACAATGAATATAGAGTGGTCTTAAGTTCTGACACATCGTCTGGCTCTAAACCATCCGCCTCAGAGATATGGATAAATGAATATCAAGGTTCTGTAGAATACTACAGTTATTGGGATGAAGAAGATCAAGAAATCAAATATGATTACGATGATTGGTCTGAGGTACTTGTTGGAAGAGATGATAATTTTCAGCCTGAAAGACTATCGGAGATATTCAGAGGATGGTTAGAATATATTAGTAATGATTTTGATGTTCCACCGTCGGCGACAATTACGTCTGTTTGCGTTTCTATAAACGTTTCTTTTCTTGCCGACGATCATATTTCATTGAAAATCGTATCTTTCCCCCAGGGAAATGAACTGGGTCCGCATATGTGGTACGCTCAAGATATATGGGATTCAGTAGGTAATGGAAATACCTATTTCGATGGTGATTTAAATAATGAAGGAACTATAGAGATAGAATTAGCTGGTGCAGAAAATGATTTGCAATCAATAATAGATGATGAAAATCAAGATTGGTTTGCTGTAGGTTTCAAGTCAAATTGGGAACATCATAATGGATATATGTTTGAAATCATATCCCATTCTTTAGTAATTTACTATACAGAGGCAGAAGACCTTATTTTGCGAGGTATTACTGTAGGTATAGATGAGACAGAGGAATATAAAGCCTCTAATTCAATCACAGCAGCAGGTGAAGGTAGTTTTTTCGGTATTTTAGGGAACGGTTTAGACGGCGGCAAAGTTACTATGGAAGCGGGAAATTTTATTTCATTGCTGCCAGGTTTTGAAGCGCAGGAGGGTTGTTCTCTTCATTCATATATCGATCTTTCATTTAAAACAAATTCCTCAAAGGCATTAACTGGAAGTCTCCCATCGGATACAACCGAAAAGGGCACTATTCTGACTTCCGCCGAAACCGAGAAAAAAGAAATAAAGGAAGTAATCCCAAAAGTATTCAACTGCGCACAGAACTATCCCAACCCCTTCGGGGGAAGCACCACCATCAAATACGGCTTACCGGAAGCTTCAAAAGTGAACCTCGAAATTTACAACTTAGCAGGGCAGAAGATACGAACACTGGTTAGCGGACAAGAATCTGCAGGATTTAAACGGGTAAGTTGGGACGGCAAAAACAGCGCAGGTACGCAAGTACCCCAGGGCGTATATTTCTACGTTTTTAGGGCAGGAGATTATACAAAACATCACAAAATGATATTACTTAAGTGAAAAGAGTCAGGAGTCGTGAGTCGCGAGTCCTGAGTTAAAAACGAAAAACAGAAGGTAGTTAGTGATTAAAAAATCGGCTCCGGGTCCCTCTTTAGGATTCTGAGCCGATTTACTTTTATAAAAACTATTTGTGATTTTTCTGTCGTCAGCCGTCGGCAGTTAGCTGTGAGCCTTAAGCTACTCCCTGCTAACTATCTGAGCATAATGATTTTCTTTTGTGTGTTTTTATCGTCTATCGTAAGGACGCCGAAATAAAAGCCGGAGCTTAAATCCTCACCGGAGTCAGCTTTACCATCCCATGATAATGTAATCCGAGAAGAGGTAGTATTACCCACAGGAATTTCTTTGACGACAATATTTGCCGCTTGCATAGGTATCCACTACTTTGTTCAAATTAGTTCGGTCAGACTAAGTATTGCCAAAGGGCAGATTGCCGGACTGGAACAATTTATCCAATCTAACCCGACATCTGGCATTGCCGGAATAAATCTGGTTGGGTGGACATTGTTTTTCGCTTTATCCTGTCTCTTCATTGCCCCTATATTTGTAGGGAGCCGGTTGAATAAGGTGATTAAATATGCTTTTATATCTAACGGGATCATTTGCATCCTGGGCGGAATAGGTTTTGTATTTGATAACATTGCCTTAATTTTTCTGACTCTGAATTTGGGGATGGGAGCGGCGACTTTGACTGCAACAATTGCTTTGCTTATATTTTTTAGACGACTCCAGAAACAATCTGCCTGAAGGCAGTTGGGTTTTGGGTCTTCGGTTTTAGGTTTTAGTGAGAAACAACAAATAAATCCTTTGTGTGCTTTGTGGTTTAATCAATACTTGACATTGAATGTTTCTCCGGTATGTTATACAAAAATAAAAAGTGATTTATGAAAATTAGAATTACATTATTATTATCTATATTAATAATATTTTTTTATCAATGAATATGGAAAATACAAACAAACAACTTTCGAAAAGTAAATTAACAATAATGGTATGCGCTCGCTTCATACCAGGTATTTTCGTTCTATCGGCAATGTTTTTAATTCCTGCCGGGACGTTCGCGTATTGGGAAGCCTGGGTGTATATGGGTGTCCTATTTATCCCCATGTTTTTTGTTTTTATTTATTTAATCAAAAATGAGCCTGAACTGCTTGCCCGCAGGATGAAGATGAAAGAAAAAGAAGCGGAGCAAAAACTGATTATAAAACTTTCGTATATCCCATTCCTTGTTGCCTTTCTGCTTCCTGGCTTTGATAAACGCTTTGGTTGGTCGAATGTGCCGGTAGTAGTGGCGGTCATCGCGGATGTTTTAGTGTTAATTAGCTATGGAATATTTTTTCTGGTAATTAAAGAAAATCCCTATGCTTCCCGTATTGTAGAAGTCGAAGAAGGACAGACAGTTATTACAAGCGGACCATATACAAAGGTGCGGCACCCCATGTATTCAGTGGTCTTAACAATGTATCTCTTCTCGCCGCTGGCATTGGGTTCCTATTGGGCAATAATACCGATGGTATTTATCATACCCCTTATCGTGGCAAGAATTTTGAATGAGGAAAAAGTACTTGTGAGAGATTTAGAGGGGTATGAGGAGTATATGCAAGAGACCCGCTACCGCCTGGTCCCCGGTGTCTGGTAGTTTTTTACAATGGACGAAGACTATTTCAAAAAGTGTTTAGCTGAGGTTGAGAGAAAAGTAGCCAAAACTCCCAAAACTGCTCCTGCCCATAGAAAACTTTTCAAAAAGGGATATTCATTTTCGAAACTATCAACGTCCGAGCAATTAAAAATATGGGAATATATCTGGAAAAATTCATCCGGTTTCTGGGCCGGCGGGCACGCTTTTCTTTTTTTAGAATCTAAAATGAAAGACAGGGAATTTTTGCGTTATTCATGGAAAACGATAAAACACTGGCAAAAAGCGGTGGATAACTGGGGCTCCTGCGACGGGATGGCAAAAATTTATACAAAAATCTTGGAAGTAATTCCGGATGAAGTGTTACCACAGCTTGAAAAATGGAATAAATCGGTGAATCTCTGGGACAGGAGACAATCGGTTGTAAGCCTTCTGTATTTCAGCAGAACTAAAAAAGCAGTACTTCCTTATGATACAATAATCAAATTTATAAACAGATTGCTGGATGATAAAGAATATTACGTTCAAAAAGGAGTCGGCTGGGCATTAAAAGAATTATACCAGGTATATCCAAAGAAAACGTTAAAATATCTGGAAAAAAATATTAAAAATATATCCTCGATAGCTTTTTCTCCCGCGACCGAAAAGTTAAAAAAGAAAGATAAAGAAAAATTAAAGAAAATAAGAAGATAATACATGAATATTATTATAAATACGGCAATTTGGTTCTTGATTGGAGCTTTTTTATTAAATATAATCGTTCTGGCGATTTTTCGTACAGGTTTTGTATATAAAAGCAGAGAAAAAAACGGAACGTTAAGAAAGAAAATGCCCTTTAAGGGTTTTTTATCCTTGTTAATTATGCTAATACTCATATTGTTATTTTTCTTGGCCTTTGATTATTTTACCTTCAGAAATGCGGGGCAGATAAAATATATACGGGTTTTATCGGCGAATTTATTATTGCTGTTGCTCTTGGATTTTTATGACGCTTTTATAATAGATATATTAATACTAACAAAATGGAGACCCGGGTTTCTGAAATTAAACAAGGAAATGACGCCGAATTCGATGAAATTTCATGTTAAGAAGCAATTTACAGCCGGTTGGATTATGAAACTTCCTTTAGTATTCGTGAGCTCTTCGCTCTTTTACTTTTTATATCAATAAACATAGCACCTGAAACAATAAGCCGATATTTTAAATAAACCCCTTGACTTTTTCGAAGAGCAGCTTATACTTATAAGAGTATAATAATTTACTTATATAGGTGATAAAAAAATGAAAGAAGAAGTAAAGAAAATGGCAAAAGTTTTTAAAGCGTTGGGGGAGCCAACGAGGCTGAAAATAATCAAGATTTTAGCATCGGAAGGCGGATACCTTTGCGTTGGGGCTATCGCGGAAAGGCTGGGAATTTCTCAGCCCGCGGTTTCTCAGCATTTGAAAATTTTGAAGGAGTCGGGAATTCTCGACTCAAAGAGAATGGGCTTTCATGTACACTACTTCGTAGATGCCAAAACCCTGAGAAGCTATAAAAAACAGATTGACGAACTCATCGAAAACGCGTTTAAAAAAAGCAAATATCCGAACAATGGAGCTTGCCGATCTTCCTGAAGGAGAAAAAATTTTTAAGTTATATATAAGTTTTTAAGCATATACTAAAAAAGGAGGAATGATATGAAAAGTTCAAGCAAACTCTCAGTGCCTGTAATTTACATTAAGGCGGTCATTGCTTTGATGTTTATCCAACTGGTGCATAAAGCTGTTCGGGAAATACCCCACGTTTTGCGTATGTCTAAAATGTTTCCAAAGTTAGGGCTAATGTTTTTTACTGTTCTGCTTATAGTCGGAATAGTTGGCTTGTTTTGCAGATTTAGATGGGGTCTTGTTTTTGGAATTATCGGGGCAACTTGGATGATTTTCCAGCCTTTCCTTGTTCATGGAATAATGAGAGTGGCGGCTTTAAATGGGATCTGGTGGTACCCCATATTTCCTATCGCTCAGGGTGGTCTGATTATTTATTTTTCTATACTCACGTGGCGGAAGGATAAAGAAAACGTAAATCTAACTTAAAATAAAAAGGAGGAAATCTTATGTGCTTTAGCTTTAATCGTTATCGCTGTAATCATGAGAAGTTCTGCAAGGACTTCAAGCATGAAGTAGAGCAAACCGAAGATGGGCTAATTATAAAAATCAAAGCCAAGTCTCCTGAAAAGGCTGCGGCTTTGAAGAAGATGTTTGAAGCTCACAGGGAACTCTGCGGTGAAGACTGCGGATAGTAGGCATTAAAAAACGGAGGGGTTTACCCCTCCGTTTTTATTTGACTTTAAGCTTGCTAGTTTTCATAGTTTATTTGTTTGGTTCTCTCCAAATAAGTGTATATTAGTGTCTTTGTCGATAATCTGATAGATTTTTCTCATTGGTTATTTCCTTGACATAGGTAGTATAAGATGTAGTATATGGATAGTTAACAGAAGATAAAGATATGGATAATAAAAAAACACTAATAATTTGTGAATCGGTACATCATGGTAACACGATGAAAATTGCCGGGGCAATTGGTGAAATATTGAACGCAAAAATCATAAAACCTTCAGATTTTATTGAGAGTGTTATTGACGATTACGGCTTGATCGGATTCGGGTCGGGAATATATGGGGGTGCGCATGATCAAAGTTTACTTGATTTGGCTGAAAAATTGGAAATCCAGAGAGATAAAAAATCTTTTATCTTTTCTACTTCCATGATCCGTATGTCAGTTATGCATAAGACTCTCCGGGATAAATTGCTAAAAAAAGGGTTTGACATAATCGGAGAGTTTCACTGCAAAGGATTTACCGATTACAGTGTTTTAAAATATCTTTTTGGCGGATTAAATAGAGGGAGACCGAATAAAAAAGATTTACAAAAAGCAAAAGATTTTGCAAAGAGACTGCAGGAGAAGTTTTAGGTTCTAGGAGCTAGTTCTTAGTTGCTTGTACGGAGTATACATCTTAAGTCAAAAGTTTAGGAATCCGTATTTACGCGCAGATATTTTATTTTTTTTACTAATTAACCACTATACCAATCAACCACTTAACTGATTCAAATCAAATTATTGAATTAGATTTGAATTTTCAGGGATTCGGCGGGAAAGCTCCTACAAACGGGACGGCTTTTTCGGTTATTCCGAGAAGTTTGCTTATTCCATCCGGCAATTGAGCTCCCACTTTTGCCCCGGGAAATCCCTGTAATAACTGCGGATGGCCCAGATCCCAACTCTTGAATAAAGGACCATCATAATTTTCAAAATATTGACTATTAGCTGAAAATTCCGAATGTAGTTTGCGTAAATCAGATAGATGTTTAATTTCTTTTCGACATTCTTTATTCTTTGCGGGAGCCCAAAATATTAGAGGGATAGATTCATCCTCCGAGGTTCGAACATACACGTTATAATCGAACTTACCCAATTGTGGTTTGTTAAGTTTTTTACACAGGGATGGCGCCTGCCAGACGACGAAAAGTGGCCTGCCATAATTTTCATCTGCCGTAAGTAAGTTATTGACAAATACGTGTCCAAACCTTTCATCGACATCCGGACCTGTACTCGGATGCCATCCAAAATGGTCGCTTTCCGCGCTTCTTGTGTCCCGGCCTATTGTGGCTGTACTATTTATAAGAGTATTATTGTATATCCTGGCATTAGAACTGTTTAGTACATAAATACCCTGGTCACAATTTACAAAAACGTTCCCCGCGCATATCACTCCTTTTGAAATCTCAAAGAAGAAGCCGTTATTACTCGGCCAGAAATGTTCTTTTGAGAATTCTCTTTTCATACCTACATCCTGAACCCAGTTATTAATGAAAACACCATCCACATTTCCCACGTCATACCAGATGCCGTTTGAATAGGGGAGGTCTATAACAAGATTGTCCCGGCATGTAACACGGTAAGATTGATTGAAAATCTTCACAGCTGCAGGGAAGTATCCGGTTATTCTCTCTATATTATTCTTTGTAAAGATATTTTTTTCCAGAAGAACGTCGTTCGAGGCCTCGATGTAAATACCTTCTGTGCTGGTATTGCTAATCTTGCAATGGCGAAGTACCAAACTATCTCCCCTGAGCCTGGCAGCAACCCTTGAGCAGTTAGAAATTTCACAGTGTTCTAAAGTTGTTCCTACTACTTCCTTTCCGTGATTGGACTCATCGGACAGACCTTCAGGAAATGTTCCGTCGACAAAGATAGCGCGCCTGGCATACTGGGTAAAAGTGATTCCGCGAATCACAGGGCCTTTTCCATCCGAAGTTTTGCCGTGACATTCTTCGGTTGTCCTTAGGATAGCGCCCTCAAAAGCTGTAATTTCGACCAATCTATCTGTTGGGTCTGTACCAATGTAAATTTCTTTTGTTTCGTAGTTTATGAAATACGAATTCTCATCGACCTCTCCAACCCACCCCGCTGATTGTAAAAACTTGCCGTCCACAAACACCATATCATTGTTAAAACGATGAAGCGGTGTTGTTCTGCCATGCCAGTCCCTCCACCACCAGTTATCGGGCCCTTTGGGGAATAAACGGGACCAGGAAGTTTTCCATAATCCCCTTCTGAGGTCCTGCCACTCTTTTGCAACATAGGTTCCTTTTAAAACAGGTTTTTCATCGGCGTATGGCTGTATTGTGATTCCCTGATTAAGTACAAGTTCGCCTGTTCTATAAGTACCCCCGCGCAACACGATTGCGTCTCCGGTTACCACTTTCTCAATTGCCTTTTCCAGATTAGTAGGTTTGTTGAGCGTTTCCCCTTTATTCTCAGCTTTCCCGTCTGGTGCTACATAGTAAATTTTACCCGTAATCTCTGGCAAATCATATTTTTGTCTGATCGGACCATACGGACCGCCTGAAGGTGCTGCTTTTAGCGAAAGTGAAACGAAGATTATAAAGAAAATTATAAGGCCCCTGCCAAAGCATTCATCCCATGTGGTTTTTTGATTTAATTGTGACGAAATTTTAATTTTTGACATTGTTCACCTCTCTTTGTGTTTTTTATAAACATAAAACATTAAACTTCGTTAGAAAATAACTTAAAGCCTATGTTTGTCAACTGTTTAACCTTTTGATTGAACCACAAAGCCCACAAAGTTTTTTAATGTTAATATCAAAGTTACTGTTTTGGTTCTGTTAGTTTAAATACTCTCCAGTTGTACTCATATTCTTGCCAGACGCTAACATTGTTTCGATGTGTTCCTGCTTTATGGTAAACGGCAAAAGGAGTTTCGAAATTCATATTTCTGGAAATCGATCTATCTCTTTCAAATTCGATTTTCTTATACTTTTTTTCTTTTTTATCATAATACTGTTTTACCTCTATATTAGTTTCTCTATCATAAACAGTACATTCTCCTTCATCGTGGAGTTCCGCGCCGTCATCCATAAATGGAGACCAGGTGGGGAAGGGGTGTGTGCTTTTCTGGTAATTGACCGTGTATTCAACATATAAATTTTTATCTCCGCCTGTCACATCTCCATCCATACTAAGATATAATTTGTTATCGCTTATATTGCCCCTTATTTTAAATCTTCTGCTTTCAGGCCCATCTTTTAATCCTTTGTAGTGATATTGAACCTGCGTAACACCGGGTATAGAAAGCAATAAACCGGTGGGCATCGCTCTTCCTATGAGAACGTCAAAAAATGCCGCTTTCGCTATTTCAGGGCCAAATTCATTCAATAACTGCTCTACAGTAGAAGGTCCTATCTGTGTTCCGGCAGCGATTGTCGGAATCCCTGCCGCATATAAACATAATTGTTCTTCTCTTTTTGATTTTCCTAATAATTTTTCTAATATGGCTACTTCTGTTTTGGCTATTTCATCGAGAACGTTACCTCTTACCTGTTCAAGAGCAAACTCTCCCAGACCTTTATAATCTCCAGCCACGGGTATATCCAAAAGTAGCGAAGCATCTACGCCATTTGCGAGATTATAACCGCCGGAGTTGACCCTGTTCCATAATACTGCTTTTGCCAGCTCAACCGCGTCGGCCTCTCCGCCTGATTGCATTAGATTCGTAATCATGACTTTATTTTCTCCTCCTCTAATGAGGTCTTCCGCAGAGACTTTTGAGAAGAGGTTCATATTTTGCGCTAATTTGGCTTCATTCTCGAAATAAACTCTATTCATGGACTGAACAGCCTGTTTGCCGATATCTCCTGCAAGTTTGAATACGAAAACAATTTTGTCCATTAGATTAATCGCATCGTTTACCTGTTTTGTGAGTGCCGCCACCCCGGCAAGATTTGGTATCAGGCCATAAGTAATAGTTCCTTCTCCTGTAACGTTACCATTTTCATCAATGTTAATATGGAAAACTGTGGAATGCTCCACCAGAAGAGTCATTATTATCTTGTCGTTCCCATACGGTAACTCAGCTCTTTTTCCTCTGAATTGTGAAACAAAGTCTCCTGATGTTTGTTTGAATCTAACTTCCCATCCCCATCCGCTGCCTACCCAATCACCCGCATATTCTGATACTTCACTTTTGCTTTTTAACGAAATAAAAAATATTAATAAGATAATGATAATAGATTTTTTCATTTTTTCCTCCTATGATCCAAGTTAAAAGAAATGTTTTATAATGTCAAGGCTTATAATCGATTTACCTTCCTTTGATATTGAATAGGATTTGGGCTTTAGGGTTTAAGAAAAAAGGAAATTAGTGCTCTTTGTGTGATTTGTTGTTTCTTCTTTAGTTAGGATGTTAGGAGGTTGGGAAGTTAGGGAGTTAAAACAAAACTAAAATCTCTGGGCTCTCTGTGGCTCCGTGTGAGATGTTCTCTTGGGTAGGGAGGGGATTCTGACTTTTGGCTTCTAATTTTTATTTTATCAAAAATCTCTCTTTCTTGAGATGCTCGATTATCTCGAGAGCGTTTTCTTCCGGAGTTTTATTAACCGTGTCAGCAATTATCTCCGGGTCTACAGGTCTTTCGTAAGGGTCATCAATACCCGTAAAGTTTTTTATCTCTCCTCTTAAAGCTTTCGCGTAAAGACCTTTGGGATCTCTGTCTTCGCAAACTTCTAAGGGAGTATCGACGAAAATCATGTGAAATTTATCATCTCCAACCATATTTCTGACTTCGTTTCTTGCGTCTCTGTATGGGCTTACAGCCGCACAAACGACCACTCCGTTGTGGCGGACAATCTCCGAGGCGACAAAACCGATACGCAGAATATTTGTATCCCTGTCTTCTTTAGAAAAACCCAGTCCCTTGGACAGATGAGTACGAACAACATCTCCGTCGAGTACTGTAACATCTCTTCCGTATTCTGCCATCATTTCAACAAAGGCGTTTGCAATAGTAGATTTGCCTGCTCCGGAAAGTCCGGTAAACCATATACAAAAACCCTGTTCATGTTTTGCAGGATGTCTCTTTCGTAGAATTTCAGCGACCTCCGCTCTCATAAACCACTTTGGAGGTTTTTCTCCCTTTGCGATTGCAGCGCGTGCCTTAGAACCTGAGATTTTCGCGATTTTTACTCCTTTTTTGACCTTATCTTTTTCTTCATAACGGTCTTCTTCGGGCAAATAAACAAGTTCATTGAAAGAAACCATTTTTACATCGATCTCTTCACCGTATTGTTTCATTAGTTCCTGTGCCTCATAAGGTCCGTAAAAAGGTTTTCCTTTAGAATCTTTACCGGGGCTTGCATGATCCCTGCCCACGATAAAGTGATTCGCACCGTGATTCCTTCTTATTATGGCATGCCATAAGGCTTCCCTCGGCCCTGCCATTCTCATTGCAAGGGGCAGTAGACTTAGGACCGTTTTCTTTTTGTCATAATATTCTTCAAAAAGTTCTTTGTAACTTCTAACACGTGTGTAATGGTCAACGTCTCCCGGTTTCGTAAGTCCGACGACCGGATGAATTAGTAAAGCTCCATTAATTCTATCTGCCGCAATTTTTGTAAGTTCCTCATGAACCCTGTGCATGGGATTCCTTGTCTGAAAAGCAACCACATTACTGTATCCGGTTTTGGATAATAATTTTCTCACTTTCGCGGGAGTTAAACGCAGTTCTTTGAAATCGTAATGTTTCGGCAAGTTGAGGACCTTAAGAGTACCTGAAATATATTTATCTCCCCAGCTGTGCAGTTCCGCAACCAGAGGATGGCGGGCGTCGGTTGAGCCATAAACATGCTTTGCTTCATTGACGGGATCGCTGGTGTAGATTTCTTCAACTTTCATGATTCCTATCAAATCATTTCTTTCATCGCGAAGAGCGATTTCTTTTCCTAAATTATCATTTGAAAAATCAAATACCGGAAGAGTTATGGTCATAGGAAAGAAAGTACCGTCTTTTAGCCTCATTTCTTTTATAACACTTTGATAATCTTCTTCGCCCATGAATCTGTCGAGAGGAGAAAAACCTCCTGTTGCAAGGAGTTCGAGGTCACAAAGCGAGCGTGGAGATAATTGAATGGAATTCAACTTGTTAGCTTCCCTGATTAACTTGCTCCTTTGTTCTTTTTTTACAATCAAATTTATTAATTTCCCTCCGTAAGGCGATATCACTGAGGTTGTTTTTTTGTTTTTTTCTTTCTTCCTACTCATAAAAAATTACTCCTCCCTTATTTCTATTTCTTTTAAATCAAAAGATGCTTGCCTTTCAATGAGTTGATAAAATTTCTTTTCCTCACTTTGAAAAATAAAAACTTTTTTCTTTACTCTGGTATAAAAATCCTCTTCTAACTTTGTTTCTATTATCCTTTTAACTATTATTGTTCCTGAAGAGGTGTATATTTTTCTGGGAGTTTCGTCTCCCTTGCTCCCGGAGTAGAAATCAATGTGCGAGATTTCTATCAATCTTTTACAATCGCAATATCCGTTACTTTATCTTCTCCCTTTACAGATACTACTCGGACCCCTCGGGTGTTACGGTGTTGTTTGCTTATGTCGTCGGAATTTAGTCTTATAATCTTACCCGCCTCGGAAATTGCCATCAATTCTTCTTCACCGCTTATCCCAACCATTCGTTGCAGTTTTCTACCTTTAGTGAGTTTCATTCCTCTAACGCCTTTACCTCCGCGATTGGTCTCTCTGAACTCCGAAATGTCAACTCTTTTACCATATCCGTCGTCCGATATGAACAGAAGGTCTTTTATTTTTTCATCTCCTATTACACAGGAAACGATACTTTCTTCACTCGGAATGTTCATACCGATTACGCCCTGAGCAGTTCTTCCCATTTGCCTTAAGATGTTTTCATCAAATCTAATAACCTGCCCATTGCTTGCAGCAATGAATATTTGTTTTCCTTCTACTACTTTTTCAGCAGCGAATAATCCATCTCCCTCTTTCATTTTCTGCGCGATTATCCCGCCCGAGTGCGCATTTGCGAAATCTAGAAGTTTTACTTTCTTTATTATTCCTTTTTTCGTAACCAGAACGATACTATCGCTTTCTTTCATTTCTCTTAGAGTTATGACAGCCCGGGGTATTTCCGTTCTGTCAAGATTTAACATCCTCGCAAGAGATACCCCTTTTGAAGTCCTTCCAGCTTCCGGAATTTCGTATACTTTTAGAGGGTAACATTTCCCTTCGTTAGTGAAAAGCAGCATCTGGTCATGAGTCGATTCGACAAGAAGAGAAGTCACGTAATCCGTATCGCCAAGTGAAGCACCTATTATACCTATTCCTCCGCGTCCCTGCTGCTTATAAGTATATAGAGGTATTCTTTTTACGAAACCTTTTTTTGTAATTGTAATAACAACTTCTTCTTCCTTAACAAGGTCAATATCCGATTCCGAAAGATCTTCAACCGGCCCTTCGAATATCTCGGTTCTTCTTTTATCGTTGAAAGTTTCTTTTACTTCTTTAAGCTCTTTAATTATTTCTGTGTCCAATCTTTTAGCTGAAGAGAGTATGCTTTTTAATTTTTCTATAAGTTTTATCTTTTCTTCATACTCTTCTACCAGTTTACTCTTTTCAAGAGAAGTTAGTCTGGACAATCGCATATTGAGTATTGCATCGGCCTGCTCTACACTGAATTCGAAAATTTTGATCAGGTTTTTCTGTGCTTGCTCCCTATCCTTAGATTTTTTAATGGTTTCAATGATTTTGTCGATCTGATCAAGGGCTTTTAAAAGACCTTCAAGAATGTGCGCTCTTTTTTCGGCTTTATCAAGATCGTGTTCACATCTTCTCCGAACCACTTCTCTTCTGTGATCTATATAAAGCTGAAGAAGTTCTTTTAAATTTAGCATCTTTGGAACGCCATCCACAATAGCAAGAAGTATTATCCCGAAGGTTCGTCTTAGACCTGTATATTTCAAAAGTCTTTTAGATACAGTTTCTGAATCGGCAGTTTTCTTTAAAGTTAGTACTACTCTAATTCCGGTTTGGTCAGACTCATCCCGCATATCGGAAACGCCCTGGATCTTACCCTTGTTTATCATATCGGCAATCTGTTCAAGGAGCGTCGATTTATTAATCTGATAAGGTATTTCTGTTATAATTATCTTTTCCCTGCCGTGGCTTTCAGGTTCGAAATGTAATTTAGCTCGAACTTCAATCTTACCTGAACCCGTCTCGTATGCTTCTTTTAGGCCTTTATCTCCTACTATTATACCACGTGTCGGGAAATCCGGGCCTTTAATCCATTTTATTAAATCTTTTACTTCCAAATCCGGATTTTCTATAAGTGCTATAACACCATCGCAGACTTCTCCCAATTGATGTGGAGGAATATTGGTTGCCATTCCAACGGCTATTCCGCTGGACCCGTTTACGAGAAGATTCGGGAATGCTGAGGGTAAAACGGTTGGTTCCATAAGAGAAGCGTCAAAATTGGGAGCAAAATCGACGGTATTTTTATCGATGTCCCGGAGCATTAATTCCGCAATTTTAGATAATCGTACTTCCGTATATCTATACGCGGCTGCATTGTCACCGTCGATTGAGCCAAAATTACCCTGACCATCAACTAAAGGATAGCGAAGGGAAAAATCCTGTGCCATACGTACAATCGTGTCATAAACCGCCATATCTCCGTGAGGATGGTATTTACCGAGAACTTCACCTACCACAGTAGCCGATTTTTTATATGAAGAACTTGAAGACAGGCCGATTTTACTCATCGCATAGAGGACCCTTTGATGAACCGGTTTTAAACCATCTCGGACATCAGGAAGAGCCCTGCCCACAATTACGCTCATAGAGTAATCGAGATAGGCCTTCTCTAACTCCTCTACAATTGAGCTTCCTCTTATTTTCTCAGCCATTTATTGCTCTTTTCAGTTTTTCTTTTAAAGCGGGTAAGACTTCGAAAAGATCCCCCACAATTCCAACATCCGCAACTTTGAATATGGGAGCGTCAGGATCCTTATTTATTGCGATTATGAAATCCGAGCTCCTCATACCCTCTAAGTGTTGAATGGCACCGCTTATACCAACGGCTATATACATTTTAGGTCCTACTGTTTTACCCGTTTGTCCTACTTGATGAGAATACGGTATCCACCCCTCATCGACCGTTGGTCTCGATGCTCCTACTGCACCGCCTAAAACTTCCGCTAGTTCAAATAAAATCTTAAAGTTATCGCTACACCCCAGGCCCCTGCCTCCCGAAATGATTATATCTGCGTCTTCAATTGAAATTGCTGAAGTGGTATCTTTAATCCACTTTTCAAAAGTAGTCGTGCTCTTCAAGAGCTCATTCGATACTTTTTCTTCGATAACTTCTCCCTTTCTGCTTCCATCTTCCTCCAAAGGCTTAAAGACCTTGGGTCTCACTGTAGCCATCTGGGGTCTCATATTTGGGGTAAGAATTCTTGCCTTGATTGATCCTCCGAACGCAGGTCTGGTCTGGAGAAGGTTACCCTCTGTATCTACATCGAGACCGGTACAATCGGCTGTAAGACCGGTGTAAATTTTGCCTGCGGCTCTGGAAAGAAGCGCTCTCCCTTGTGTTGTTGACGGGGCAAGGAAAATAGAAGGTTTATATTTTTTTATAATATCTATCAAAATATTTGTGTAAGGCTCTGGCAAAAAATTAAATAATGAATCATCGGCAACTGCAATTACTTTATCAGCCCCATACGCAATAAGTTTTTCCGGCTTACCCGCGAGGTCCTTTCCCAAAAGAAGTGCATAGAGAGATACCCCAAGTTTGTTAGCCAGTTCTCTTCCCTTCCCCACAAGTTCGAATGCCGCACTCTCGAGTTCATCTCTCCGTTGTTCGGCAAATACCATTACATCCTTATAATTCTCTTTGCCTTCAAATTTGTGAGTTTCAGTTTTTAACTCAATAGCACTTGTAGGACAAGGTTTTATGCATTCGCTGCAAAGAGTGCACTTACCCAGGTCAATAACGGCTAACTTCTTAACTTCTTTAGCATTTTCCAGTGTGTGGGCTTCTTCTATTAAACTAATAGCACCATACTGGCAGATTTTAAAACAAATGCCACAACCGGTACATTTTTCTTTGATAACTCGGATACCCATTAAATAAGCCCCATTTCTTTTTGTTTTTTAACAATTTCTTCTGCAGCTTCGTCCAGTTGATCACTGTTAAAGATTTTTCCGTCTTTTGAGAGATCTGGCGTGAAAATCTCGTCTACCTTTGTGGGTGAGCCATTCATTCCGATTTTATCTTTTTCTGCTTTTATATCTTCAGGACCCCAATTAGCTATTTCGGCTTTTTTCGCGTTCAGTCTTCCTTTTAAGGTGGGAAGCCTTGGTTCGTTTATTTCTTTTACTACAGTAATTAAAATAGGCAATGGAGAGGAGATAACTTCGTAACCTCCTTCTACCAATCTTTCAGCTTTAATATTTTTTTCTGAAATTTCATCTATTTTTCTTACAAATGTAATCTGAGGTATACCAAGCTGGGCTGCTACACCCGGGCCAACTTGAGCTGTATCTCCATCTATTGCCTGTTTGCCGCAGATAATTACATCGTAGTTACCTATTTTTTCGCACGCTTTAGCAAGAGTATAAGAAGTTGCCCACGTATCGGCTCCGGCAAAGTCTCGTGAAGTTAATAATATACCCTGATCTACACCCATACCGATGACTTCTCTTAACGCTGCTTCAGCCTGGGGTGGACCCATAGAAATGACTACGACTTCTCCTCCTATTTTTTCTTTTAGCCGTAATCCCTCTTCCACAGCGTAAAGGTCAAAGGGATTAACCATTAGTTCAACACCTTCGCGTACAACAGTCCCGGACTCAGCGTCCATTTTAGCGTGTTCCGGGTCAGGTACTTGTTTAATACATACTATTATCTTCAACTGGACTCCTCATATTTTTTAAAAGCAAGAGTTACATTGTGCCCCCCGAAACCGAATGAATTAGAAAGGGCGACTTTTATGTCCTTTTTCACAGCCTCATTCGGAGTGTAATTAAGATCACATTCTTCATCGGGTATTTCATAATTAATTGTTGGAGTAATAATCCCTTCCTTCAAACTGAAAAGACAGGCAATAGCTTCAACAGCCGCGGTTGCACCCAATAGATGTCCGGTCATAGACTTGCTTGAAGAAATGCTTATATCATATGCCCTATCCCCAAAAACTTTCTTTATAACTTTGGTTTCTACCTTATCATTAAGCACTGTCGATGTACCGTGCGCATTTATGTAGTCAACTTCATCTTTTTTTATACCTCCATCTTCCATAGCTCTCTTCAACGACATTGCCTGCGGTTCACCTGTTTCATTGGGCGCAGTAATATGGAATGCGTCATTAGAAGCCCCATATCCTACTATTTCTCCGTAGATAGGTGCGCCCCTTTTCTTGGCACTTTCTAAATTTTCAAGAATAAGAGTACCCGAACCTTCAGACATAACGAATCCATCTCTTTCTTTATCAAAAGGTCTGGAAGCTTTTTCGGGCTCATCGTTTCTAGTTGATAAACTTCTTGCCGCGCAGAAACCGGCCAGAGCAAGAGGACCAATGGAAGCTTCACTTCCTCCTGCAACGATCATATCCATTTCTCCCAAGCGTACTTTCCTGAAAGCTTCCCCTAAAGCATGCCCGGAAGAAGAACAGGCGGAAACAACGCCATAATTTACTCCTCTGAAGCCGAATTTCATTGAAATCATGCCGGCAGCCATATTTATGATAAGAGCAGGAATAAAGAAAGGACTTACCTTTCCGGGACCTTTTTCCAATAATTTAGTATGTTCCTGTTCCCAGGTATTTTCTCCTCCGATACCGGAAGCATAAATAACACCTACTCTATCCATATCCAGGCTTTCAAGATCCAGTTTGCTATTTTCAATTGCTTCGACAGTAGAGTACAGGGCATAGAGAGTAAACAGATCGAATCTTCGTACTTCTTTTGGTTCCAATCTTTTTGAAGGATCAAAATCCTTGACCTCTCCAACAATTTGAGTTTTAAAATTAGAAGGATCAAATCTGGTGACTCTGGAAATCCCATTCTTTCCATCTTTAAGGGCTTTCCAGAGATCCTGGATCCCTATACCTACAGGGGTTACAGCTCCTACCCCCGTGATAACTACACGGTGCATTACTTTACTCTTCTATATGTGTCTTTAAATATTCGACCGCTTTACCAACTGTTTCTAACTTTTCAGCGTCTTCATCAGGAATACTTATATCAAATTCTTCCTCAAAGGAAAGAATTAACTCTACAGTGTCAAGCGAATCAGCACCGAGATCGTCTATAAAATGAGCTTTTGGTGTAACTTCAGATTCATCAACACCTAATTGTTCAACAATAATCTTTTTTACTTTGTCCATTAAAGCCATACAAAAACCTCCTCTTCTTTATTTTAAGTTAGAAGTCCTCCGTCAACCTGAATTATCTGGCCACTAATATAAGAAGCTTCGTCGGAAACAAGAAAGTTAACCAGGTTGCACACATCTTCGACCTCTCCAAATTTACCGAGAGGTATTTTTGATAAATAATCTTCTTTAACTGTTTCGGGTAGTTTATCCGTCATTTCTGTTTTTATGAATCCCGGAGCAATAGCATTCGAAGTAATGTTTCTGGGACCAACTTCTCTGGCAATCGATTTTGTAAAACCAATTATCCCGGCTTTCGAAGCAGCGTAATTTGATTGGCCTGCATTACCCATTATTCCTACAATTGAAGAAATAGAAACGATTCTTCCCCAACGAGAACTCATCATTCCACGGATAACTGCTTTTGTGCAATTAAAAACTCCTTTTAAATTTATCTGTATAACTTTATCCCAGTCTTCTTCTTTCATTCGCATAAGTAAATTATCACGAGTTATACCAGCATTGTTGATCAGAATGTTTATATTTCCCAGGGAAGAACTTACTTCCGAAACTGCAGATTTTACTGCCTCGGAATCGGTTACATCAACTTTTAGAAAAGAAGCGCCAACGCCCAGGCTTTTAGCTTCTCGTACGACAGCTGATGCATCCTGAATATCAAACACAACACAATCAATACCGTTCGAGGCGAGCTTTAAGGTTATCCCCTTTCCGATACCTGCTCCCCCTCCGGTAATTAAAGCCAATTTATCACTCATTTAAAATCCCCTTTAAATCTTTTGGATAAGAAATACTCATTGTTTCGACTTTGTCAAGTGTCTTTTTCACCATTTTTGTTAAAATACTTTTGTGCCCAATTTCAATAAAACGCTCAATCCCGTCTTTTTTCATATTTTGAAGAGACTTAACCCATTGAACGGGTTTTTCTATTTGTGAGCCAAGGGTTTCCAATATTTCATCTGGTTCAATAACCGGTTCTCCTGTAACGTTCGAATAAACAGGGATCAGAGGCTTTTTTATTTCAGTTTTGGAAAGGACTTTCTTAAAAGGAAGAGTAACCTCCTGCATAAGCGGAGAGTGAAAAGCTCCGGAAACCTTAAGAGGAATAACCAACGCACCCTTAGCTTTTAGCTTTTCTTCGGCTTTCTTCACAGCGTCGACTTCACCCGTAATAACGGTTTGCGTGGGCATATTAAAATTCGCCGCGTTAACAACGCCCTCTGTAGCGTCTACTGTCTCTAAAATTTTTTCGGAAGAGAGACCTATAATCGCGCTCATTGTACCTTTTTTTGCCGTACTCATCAGTTCGCCTCTAAAACGAACAAGGTGTAAAACGTCCGAAAAACTAAATGTACCCGCCACAAGATGCGCAGTATATTCACCTAAACTGTGACCGGCAACACAAGAAAATTCTAATCTATCTTTTATAATACTAAAAATAGCATATGAGTTTAATATTATTGCGACCTGAGCATTTTGAGACTCTGTTAGTGTTTCTTCAGGCCCATAAAAGGAAATTTGTTTAATGGAGAAACCAAGCAGCTTATCTGCATCGTCGTAAAGGTTTTTTGCTACGCGATATTCTTCGTACAAATCTTTTCCCATCCCTACCCTCTGGATTCCCTGACCCGGGAAAATGAGTGCTGTTTTCATTTATTTAGACTTTCCTGTATAAGAGAATTAACTTTTAAATCGTAGAACTTGTATCCTTTAAGTATTGCGTTTTTGATGGCTCTGTCATTTGATTTTCCATGGCAAATTACAGTAATACCGTTAATACCCAACAATACAGCTCCCCCGTACTCTTCATAATTTACTTTCTTAATCAAATTTTTGAATACAGGGCGTATTAGAAGACCACCCAGAGCGGCGAGTAAATTTTTTGATGTACCCTTTTTTATCTCGGAAAGAAAAAAGTCTACCATAGATTCTCCGAATTTTAAAATCGCATTGCCTGCGAATCCGTCACAAACCACGACATCTGCATTACCGTTTAATATATCGCATCCTTCTACATTACCTATAAAATTAATGTTAGCTTCTGAAAGCAAATTGTGGGCTTCTTTTACACTTTTCCCGCCTTTTGTATCTTCTCTTCCCATTGAAAGTAAGCCTACCGAGGGGGTATTAAGGTTGAATACCTTTTCAAGATAAAGAGAGCCCATAACGCCAAAATCCCTGAGATTTTCAGGCTTCACTCCGTAGTTTGCTCCAACATCTAATACCAGAACTTTTCCTTCTCTGGTTGGGAAAAAAGTAGCCAGGGCAGGTCTATCAACGCCCTTTAATCGGCCGAGAGAGAGTATGGAAAAAGCTACTGCAGCTCCTGTATTCCCAGCAGAAATTGTAACATCTACTTCACCGCTCATTTGAAGTTCTACTGCTTTAGCCAGAGAAGAGTTTTTTTTCTTTCGATAAGCTTCCAATGGTGGCTCCCCTGGACTTACGACCTGGGAAGTATCAACGATGGAAAATTTATCGGAAACAGGAAATCTTTTAATTATTTCTTTGTTTCCAACAAGTTTAATTTCAATTAATTTCCCTAGCTCTTCATGAGCTAGATTTATACCCTCGATAATCTTACGGGGAGCATAGTCGCCCCCCATAACATCAACAGCAATTTTCATTAAGCTTCTTCGAGATTCTTTAAAACCAAACGACCTTTATAGTATCCGCATTTTGGGCATACTCTGTGCGGTTTTGTCAACGAATGACAATGAGAGCATTCAACCAAATTGCTTTCTTTTATTTTCCAGTGAGTCCTTCTTTTTTTTCCTCGAGTGCGCGAAGATCTCCTTTTTGGAACAGGCATAACATCCTCCAATTGTTTTACTTTGGGTTTAATTTAATTAAGTAAGACTTTTTTCTTTTTCTTTGCTATGTGCACAAGTTGACTTGTTAAGGTTAGTACCACAAACCGGACAAAGCCCCATACATTCTTCACTGCAGAGCGGTTTAATTGGAATTGATAGAATTATTTCATCATGAAGAAAAGGGCCTAAATTAATACAATCATTTGCTACAATATATTCAATTTCAGTATCATCGGTTTCTCTAAGCGACTTACCATCAATGTCATAATCCGCCTTTTTTTTAATTTCTAAATTGAAATCGCGTTTCTTATGTTGTTTTATATCTTCGAGACACCTGGAACATTTAAGCCTCAGATCGTGTTCCTCATACCCCTTCACGTTATAAGAGTTACCACTCTTATGTACCCACGCATGTACGTAGATATCCCCTGTGATTTCTTTAACAGAAACGGTTCCTTCTTTAATATGCAAATCTATTTTGCTGCCATCCTTAGGAAGATTTGCAACATTGATATGTAAATCCATAACGCCTATAAAATAAAAAAAATCCCCTTTTTGTCAACCTCCGATAAAAAATTAAAAAAACAAATCTTAAAATGGAAAATCATAGATTAAAGACTAAAAAAACAATAACCACAGAGTACACAGAGGAATAATTGTGTTAAAAAAAGAAAAAACACACTGAGAACACAGAGAAAAAACAAACAAGAACTCTGTGCTCTCCGTGGTTAAAAAATTTGGGGTTGGGAGAGGGGGGCTCTGTGTTTTTCTGACGCCTAAAATTAGAAAATGCTAACTATATTATCCCTTGACTAATTAGGAATTTTATATATATTTGCATATACGAAATGTTTCTTGAAAGCATATATTGCAAGAATTTTCGGAATTTTAGATCCTTAAATTTAGATTTCCTTGAGGGAAAAAATCTAATTATTGGTGATAATGGTGTTGGAAAAACCAATTTGATAGAAATGGTTTATTTTCTTTCTACTTTTAGTTCCTTCAGGACGCAAAGGATGGAAAATCTTGTCCATTTTGACAAAGATTTTTTTACTCTTTCAGGAATATATGGAGATACAGGAGTCAAGGTTAAATATTCGCATAAGAAGGAGATTTTTATCAACGATTTGATGCAAAAGAGTATAAAAGAAGCCTTCGGAGCAATTCCCGTTGTGGCGTTAACTAACGAGGACGTAGAAGTAATAAATGGTGGTCCCGGAAACAGGCGTTACTTTATGAATATAAGCATTTCTATGTATGACAGAAAGTACCTCAGTTATTTGTATGAATATAGGAGAGCAAAAAAACAGAGAAACAAACTTCTTATTAATGCCAAGAAAGGGGGGCGTCTCGGTAACTTCGAGTTATGGGAAAAACAATTGATTAAATCAATTCATCCAATAGTGGAGGCGAGAAGGTTTTTTATAAAAAAACTCTCTTTTTTTGCACGGGAAATATTTAAGGATCTTACGGGGAAAACCTGCAAAATAGAATATATCCCTGGAGCCGATTATGAGAATATCGAAGCGGACTTTAATAAGAAAAGGAAGAAAGAAATAGATGCAGGGTATACTTTATTGGGACCTCATAGAGATGAAATTATATTTGAGGTTGAGAATCATCCGGCAAAGGATATATCTTCTTTTGGAATAAAAAAATTGTTGATAGCGTCTTTGAAAATGGGGCTTTCCAGAATCCTGACTGATATAAGAGAAGAAGAACCAATACTGCTTGTAGACGAAATGTTAGGCGGTCTGGACAAAAGAAACACCGATTCCCTGGCCGAATTCTTAAAAAAGGCAAAACAAGTTCTAATTACAACGACTAAAGAAGATATTAAATATGATAAGGATTGTAGTAGATATATAATAGAGAATAAAAATGGAACCTCATTTATTAGCAAATGTGCTGAAAAGATACGTACATTCTAAACCGCTTGGTGAGAGTCTTCTTAAGATTGAAGTCTTAAACCAGTGGGACGAAATCTGTCCTCCGGTAATTGCCAAACACGCAAGGCCCGTAGGGTTTAAAAATAAAAAATTGAGTTTAGAGGTAAATTCATCCGCATGGTTAAATGAGCTCACTTTTTTTAAAGAAGATTTGATTGATACGTTAAACCAAAAAGCAGGAAAGAAAGTGATAAAAGAAATTCGATTCTATCTGAGGGAGGGTTAATGGAAAAGAACGAATACACGGCTTCGAGTATAAAAGTTTTGAAAGATTTAGAAGGAGTCAGAAAAAGACCTGCAATGTACATAGGAGATACAAGTAAAAGAGGGCTCCATCATTTAATATTTGAGGTTGTAGACAATTCAATTGACGAGGCGATGGCTGGATACTGTGATCGGGTAACTGTTGCTATTTTGGAAGACAATTCGGTTGTTATAGCCGACAATGGTCGTGGTATTCCGATCGATTTGCACAAGGAAGAGAACAAATCTGCTGTAGAAGTGGTGATGACGACTCTGCATGCGGGAGGGAAATTCGATTCCAATACGTATAAAGTGTCAGGCGGGCTTCACGGCATAGGAGTTTCGGTCGTTAACGCGCTTAGTGCCTGGATGAAAGTCGAAATAGCAAGGGATGGTTATTTGTGGACTCAAGACTACGAAAGGGGGAAAGCTGTTACTAAGTTGAAAAAAGGCTCGGTGAGAAAAACAACGGGAACAAAAGTCTCTTTTTATCCCGATCATGAGATTTTTGATAAAGTCGAGTTTAGCAGAGAATATCTGGATGAACGCCTCAGGGAGTTGGCTTTCCTTAATAAAGGATTGAAGATAGAACTCGACTTTAAACCGGACGGGAAAGTTGAAAGTTTTCAATATAAAGGGGGAATAAAGGAATTCATAGAATATCTGGACAAAAACAAAAATCCTATACATCGTCATCCTATATATATAAACAAGGCCGTCAATTCGTGTGTTATAGAAGTTGCTCTTCAATTCAACGATTCATACTCTGAAAATATATTTTCATATGCAAATAATATCAGAACTATTGAGGGGGGAACGCACCTTTCAGGTTTTAAAAGCGCCCTTACAAGAAGTATAAACCAGTACGCAAAGAACCAGAAGATTATTTCTCCAAAAGATCCAAAATTGATGGGAAACGATATAAGGGAAGGCCTGACTGCTGTTGTTTCGGTAAAACTTCCGCAACCTCAATTTGAGGGACAAACAAAAACGAGATTGGGCGACAGGGAAGTAGAAGGGCTTGTTGCGTCCGTGGTTGGCGATGGTGTCTCCGAATATCTCGAGAGAGACCCTAATGCAGCAAAAAAGATAATAAATCAGTCAATTATTGCGGCGAGATCCAGAATGGCTGCCAAAAAAGCAAGAGATATTACACGAAGAAAGAGCGCCCTGGATTCAGCCAACCTTCCCGGTAAACTTGCCGATTGTTCTTCGAGAGACCCCAGTAAGTCAGAGATTTTTATCGTTGAGGGAGATTCGGCAGGAGGCTCAGCAAAACAAGGTAGAGACAGGACTTTCCAGGCAGTTCTTCCTTTAAGGGGTAAATTGTTGAATGTGGAGAAAACGCGATTAAATAAGGTGCTCGCCAATGCGACGATAAGCACTCTGATTTCTTCCTTAGGCGTAGGTATCGGTAAAGAGGATTTTGATTATAGTAAACTCAGATATCATAAGGTTATTATAATGACAGATGCCGATATAGATGGTGCACACATAAGAACGTTGTTGCTGACTTACTTCTTTAGATATGCAAAAGAGATTATAGAAAATGGAAATCTTTATATAGCTCACCCTCCTCTTTACCAGGTAAGCGATGGAAAGAAGAAAAAATGGGCATACACGGAAAGAGAAAAGGAAAAAGAAATAGGAGAAATTGGAAACAATAAAGCCAAAGTGCAAAGATTTAAAGGTTTGGGAGAAATGAATCCTTCACAGCTCTGGGAAACCACAATGAATCCGGATAATAGAATTTTGAGAAAAATAACAATTGAAGACGCAATAGCGGCAGATCAGATGTTCGATATATTGATGGGTAACGCGGTCGGTCCCAGAAAAGAATTTATTTTAGCAAACGCTCAGTTTGTAGAAAATCTGGATGTATAAAGAATATAACAAAGAATTCAGAAGCTAGGAGCTAGAAGTCAGAATCCCCTCCCGACCAAAACAACTAAGAAAAACAACGAATTAAGGCATCGAATATGAACTTTCCGCCCAAGAAAAAGAGAAAAATCCCACAGATTAAGAAAATCCCTTTTTGGAATTTTTTTCCGAAGAAAACACCACCTTTATAAGACATTATTGAGAGAAAATATAACCATAGGAAATCACAAAGCCAGTGTATTACGGCAAAAACCGCAAACCAAAAAAGACCGAATTTCGCCGAACGAGCAATCAAAGCAGCTCCTATTGTTGCCCACCAGAGCAAGAAGTACGGATTTCCCAGACTAAGAAAAGCTCCCGCGGCTATGGGAGTACGCTTTTCCATTTTATCTTCTAACTTGGAAACTTTTAGGGCACGCAGGATATCTATACCCATCAATAATAGAAATAAACCTCCTGCAATTCCTATGCCTTCGCGAACATAACGTATATTAATCAGAGAATCAAAGCCAAGAAATATAAGGAAAATTAGTGGAAATTCCACTATACCGTGTCCTAGAGAAATTAATGCTCCAGCATGAGGATTTTTACTGCCCTTACCGATTGTTACAGCAGTTATAGGTCCTGGAGCTAAAACTCCAGAAAAAGATATAAAAACAGTCTGAATAAGGAATGCAACTACTGACAAATTCTCAACCTATAATTGTTCTGATTTCATCTCTATCTTTTGCAATCCAGTCCATAAAATTCTGCCATTTGACATCTATCTCTTTAAATTTAAGATAATCTACCGATGCTTTTCGTCTGTATTCATTGATAAGGATAATGTTTTCAATAAATCGCAAAGAGTCTCTTATTCTTACCTTGAAAATAGAACTCAACCACAAAAAAATATTTGTTACTACAATTTTAAAATATAAACTACTGGTCAAAAAATAACCCGGATAAGGCATTGTATTTTCTATAGGATAAACAATTCTTTTTAATTTTACCCTCATATATATAAATCGCTTGATATCTTCTCTCATCTTGAGCCATAAAGGATTTTGCCCCGGTGGGGGTAGATGTTTTATAGAAAGCTTGTTATCAAGTAAGAATTTAAATCCCTTTGATTTTGCGTTACAGAGAAAGTCGATATCTTCACCCCGTGAAATATATGGATCGAACGAAACCTCCTTAAAAATTCTTCTATGAATTATCATATTTCCACCGAATACAAATGGAGTATCTTTTAATCTGGGAGGATTATCAATAATTTTAAAAGCTCTATTCATTGCGCCAGTATTATCCCAGAATATTTTCCACCATTCTTTTCGCCCTCTAAATTTATATCCGCCATGTGACTGAAGATAAAAACCCGCTACTGCGAAGATTTCATCTTTACCTATAAACTCCAGAGCTTTTTGGACAAAATCAGGGTCTTCAAAAACTTCGTCGTCATCTATCAAGATAGAAACATCAGCGTTCAAAATATGTGGAAGTATTAAACACATGTTCCTAATATTAGAATACCCTTCTAGACTTATATATTTGATATATTCCTTCCCCTCTTTTTCTTTTGCAAAAGAGTGAAATCGCAACAAATCCGGATAAGAAAAATGTAAAATCTTATGTTTCTTCCTATATGGTTCGATTATTTTTTCAACTTTATCTTTAACTTCTTTTCCTATCGAAGGAGTTGTAGGGCAGCTTATTATAATTACTTCAACTTCACTTTTTTCTAAAACTTTCAAACTTTCCAGTAAACGCCCAAGAGTTCCGTTTTCGCCTAAAGGTGTAGGATGATCGTATACCAAATCCTCTTTATGGGGTTCTGTTCTTGAATGATATGTAGGTATGACAATTACAGATTTCATTGTTATCTGGTTTAATCTATCTCCTATATTTGGGTGTAGCGTTGCTTTGTGTCCTTTGTGGTGAGTTTAGTTTTGTCGCTTTCTTTCTCCGAGAAGGACTATATCTCTCAGGTTTTCTATATTTTTCGCTCTCATCCATCTTGTCATAAAATCTTTGGCACTTATGATCTGTGCTATAGAAGCAAGAGCCCTGAGATGGAAATTTCTTTCGTCTCTCGTTCCTACAAGTACAAAAACTGCCTTGATTTCAGGAGAATCCTCTCCGAATTTTATACCTTTCTTGCATCTGGTAAGTAAAATATCAAAATGTTTTTCTCCATCGATTATTATATGTGGTATGGCAATATCGGGATTTATAGAAGTCGTACTTTCTTTTTCTCTTTTCATAAGAAGTTCATAAAGTTTCTTTTTTGGTATATCAAGAGTCGGAGAAAGTTTTTCTGAGGTTAATTTAAAAAATTCTTTTAGATTTGTTTTTTCTTTTAAATCCAGTATATGACTTTTCTCTATTAGTTCATCAAAACGGTCTTTCTGAATTTTGTCTCTTTCTCTTATTATCCCTTTAAGTTCATCTTCAAGAGAGTGCGTTGTTAGTTCCTTTGCGGTAATTTTTTCTATTAAGTATAATAATGCGTATTCTTCTTTAACTCTTCTTCTTCCATAAATAAAGTATGCGCTGATGGCTAATGACATGAGAATCATAACAATTATCAAAACTTCTGTTCCCATTTCAAAAAGCAGAAATCCACAGCCAATAATACCTATTATTTGAGGAAAAGGATAAATGGGACTCATGAATCGAGGTCTATAATTCTGGACTCCGCTTTGCCTCATGATGATGACAGCTATACAGGAAAAAAGATAGGTCATAATTAAAACAGTAGAAGCTGCTTCGACGAGTATATCCAGAGTAAAGAAAAGAGAAAAAATCATAATGGTTCCTGTGATAAGAATTGCTATATGTGGTGTTTGAAATTTACTACTTATTTTTCTAAATATACTCGGCAAAAGATTGTCACGGCTCAAAGCAAGCGGGTATCTTGATGCTGCCATAATTCCAGAGTTTGCAGTAGAGACAAAGGCGAGGATAGCGGCAATGCTGAGTAGAATCCTTCCCCATTGTCCCATAAAAACCATAGCGCCGTCGGATAGTGGCGTAAGAGAATAATCTAAGGATAAAGCCCCAAGTACCCCCGAAGTAACATAAATAACCAGAATATAAAAAATTCCAACGATTCCGAGAGAAAGTATCATTCCCAGAGGGATTACTTTTCCCGGTTCTTCGACTTCTTCTGCTATACTTGCTATCTTTAAGACACCTCCAAAGGAAACGAAAACGAAACCCGCGGTCGAGAAAACAGCCGGTATGCCTTTAGAGGCAAAGTCTTTAAAATATTCAACCTGTATGTTCGGGATTCCTAAAACCACATAAACAATCATCAGCCCTAGCAGGGATACAACCAGAGCAATTTGAATCCTACCTGCTTGTTTTATTCCCAGTATATTTATTGCCACAAATATTATGCAGAGGCTTATAGCAATAATATGTATATTGAAATCAAACAATATACTCGTGAATGCAGCCATACCAACTAAAGCAAAAGAACTTTTTAAGGACAAAGAGAACCATGTTAGAAAGCCATCGATAGTCCCAACAGCCGGACCCATACTTCGGGTAACGTAGAAATATGTCCCTCCGGCTTTTGGCATAGCAGAGACAAGTTCAGCCTGAGACAGAACTCCGGTTAGGGCAAGAAGTCCGGCCAAAAAATAAGATACGATTACAGCTGGTCCCGCTCTACCGTGAGCTAGCCCCGGTAGGATAAAAATACCTGAGCTTATCATTGCGCCGGAAGCAACGCAAAAAACATCTATAAGACCAAGTTTTTTAGCTAATTTTTGAGTTTCCATAATTTATACTTTCTGTGTTTTTATGTGCTGATATAGCCAGTCCCAGAACAGAAAAAGTAACCATTCCGATTGGGATGTATTCCAGGTATGAGGTAATTAGCCCTTCCAGCAAGAAACCCAAAATTGCAAAAAATACTCCTATATAGAGATAATCCTGGTCTTTTCTTTTAAAGGAGATAAATAAAGTAGTAAACACCAAAGAAAAAATAGAAATAAAACCTAGAATACCAGTTTCTGCAAGGATGTAAAAATAAACTGAATGAGGGTGATTTTTCATAATACTCATATTCATTGCAAAGGGTTCGGCGGCTTTTCTGTAACAACCTATGCCAAAACCTGTAAAGGGATTTTTCTTTAAGACTCCTGGTAATACAAAATTAATCCATGTATTAATCCTCGTTGTGATATTGGAATAACCGGTAACACTCTCCATAAATTCTCCTAAGATAGCTGGTTTAAAGAAAATGGGTATTAAAATAAGCATTAAAAATCCGATTCCAAGCCGCCAATCTTTAAGAAATAAAAAAAACAAAAACATTATTAGTAAAGCTAAAACAGCTCCGCATGGCTTGGTAGGTATTAAAGCAATTGTTGCAGTAACTAGAAAAAAAACGCTCAAAGGTCTCCAATAAGTATTCTTTTTATGCTTTAAAAATACAATTGAGATAGGGAAAATCATTACAAGAAGCCTAGGAAGGGAATTAGTTTTTTGAAAACCGATTGCCATCCCGCCAATTGAAATTGGAATTTTTCCTAAAATTTTAAATTTGATATTGGGAACAAAATTCAAGACAATCTGCAAAACTGCGAATAGGCAAACTATGAGGCTTCCTATGATTAGTGCTTTTATGACTTTTTCTTTGTTTAATTCTTTTGTCAGGAAAAGGACGAGAAAATATAGAATAAAAACAAAAAAAGCAAGTGCAGATGTGCTTTTTTTAATAGAAAACACAGCCGAGAGGAAAACACTGAATATAATGCTTACGATAATAATGGAAACCAATTTATCATTTAACATAAAAAAAGAAAACCTTTTCTCTTTTATAAATAAGACGAGGGAGAAGAGCAACGCAGTTATAGCAAGAGGTAGGGAAATAGGAGTTAATAAAATTGATAAAAGCCCCGACCTTTCCGCTGTTTTATTCAATAATATTCCCCCTTAATTTTACCATAGAACAATATAATTATTGGTTTTGGATATGTCAAGTTGAACCACGAACCTCCGGGGAATAATTAGCTACGGATTAACACACGTATATACACGGTTTTTTTATTGTTTTTAAACCGAAACACTAAACTTAAAGCCTTTAATCATATGGGTGATTATTCTAATCTGGTAATAAATTTTTTATATTAACAGTTTTGTTGCGGTGTGGCTTTTCTTATTGAGAATGTTATTGCAGGAGACAATGGCCCTTGACAAACTTTTCTTGAAATATTAAGTTCATTATAAGGAGAGTGGGTTGCTTTTGTTTGAAGATATTAGTTTTACACAAATCTTGAATTCTATAGAAACTATTAATTCTTTTACCATATGGAAGGTCAAAGAAAAATGACTGATAAAAAATCAAAGAAAGAAAACAAAGGTACTTTTTTAAACGATTATACTATTTATTCTGAGATAATTGGAGAGATGAATATGCCTCTATGTTTTTTGGCCCCGGAGGGCGTGTTTCTCCTTTCAAATCCTGCTTGCGACGACCTTTTTGGCGCAAGTAAGGGAAACTTGCGCGGAAAGAATGTAAAAGAGTTCATTAACCCCGGAATGTTTAAGAAATTGAAAAAATGGATAAAGAAGAAAGATTGCATGTTCGAATTAGAAATTTCAGGAAACGAAGGAAAAAATAAGACCCTTGAAGTTATATCTTCTCCAAAATATAACGAGAAGAAGAAATATATAGGTTCTTTAGTACTTTTTGTGGATGTAAGTGTAAGGAAAAAATTCGAATGTAAACTCCAAAAACTAATTGATGAATTACAAAAGGAATTGGTTTTCAAAAATAACCTGCTTTCATCTCTTCTATATAAAACACCCGACCATATTTATTTCAAGGACAGGGAAAGCCGTTTCGTACAGGTGAGTAGAGCGTTAGTAGAAGATTTGGGAGTTGAAAACTTTAGTGAGGTTATTGGTAAAACCGACTTCGACTTTTTTACAAAATCCCACGCAGAGCAGGCCTACCGGGAAGAACAGGAGATGATAAAAACCAAGAAACCTGTTATCGGAAAAATTATTGAGGAAATTTATCTCAATGGAAAAACGGCATGGGTTTCAACAACCAAAGTGCCCTGGTATGATGAGAAGGGCAACGTAATTGGAGTTTTGGGGGTTTCAAGGAATATAACCGAAACCATGGAATTGGAAAAAAAACTAAAGAAGAGACTTGCCGAGCTCGGGGAAGAAGTTATTTTCAAGAGTAATCTTCTTTCTGCTCTTCTCGATAATACGCCTGACCATGTTTACTTTAAGGATAAAGAAAGTCGTTTTATACAGGCGAGTAAATCGGTTTTAGAAAAGCTCCGACTCAAAAGCGTAGATGAGTTGATAGGTAAAACAGATTTTGATTATTTTACCAAAGAGCATGCAGAACAAGCTTTTCGTGATGAACAAAAAATAATCGAAACGGGGAAGCCTATCGAAGGAAAAATCGAGAAAGAGACATATTCCGACGGAAGAATAGCCTGGGTTTCAACGACAAAAATACCTAGATATGACGAAAAAGGGAATATAATTGGTACTCTAGGTATTTCAAGAGATATAACACGACAAAAGGAAATAGAAACCAGGGAAAAACCGAAAAAGTCGGGAGGGGAAAAGAGCCCTGAAGATAAGAGCTAAAATTCTTTTTGTATAGCGGTTGGTATTTGGGTTCCCCTTGACTTTCTTAGATTATGGTCTAATATTTTCTCATTAAGCGGGCATAGCTCAGTTGGTAGAGTACGAGCTTCCCAAGCTCGGGGTCGCGGGTTCAAATCCCGTTGCCCGCTTTCCTGAATGGCTTATGAATATTATCCCTTTTAAGATAAAGTCAAAAGATAAATGTGCTAGAACAGGTATAATTACAACAAAAAGCGGTGTTGTAAAAACACCGGCTTTTATGCCTGTTGCAACTTTGGGAGACGTGAAGACTCTTCCTTATTGGGATATGAAAAAATTAGGTGTTCAGATTTTTATCTCAAACACTTACCATTTACATATTAGACCGGGAGATGAGCTTATCAAAAAAATGGGAGGGTTGCATCATTTTAGCGGTTGGGACGGTCCTATTGCTACCGATTCAGGAGGATTTCAAGTATATTCTCTTTCGACCAGGAGAAAGATAAGTGATGATGGGATTCTTTTCTCCTCTCATGTTGACGGTGCTCCTCTTAGATTTACGCCAGAAAAGGTTATTGATATAGAGATCAATCTTGGATCTGATATTCTTATGCCGCTTGATGAATGTGTTGGTTATCCCATAGGGAGAGGTTATGCTCGTGAGGCAACGGAAAGGACCAATAGATGGGCAAAGATAGCTCTTGAGTATTTTAAAACCCTTAATTATCCGGGGTTCCTTTTTGGTATTGTACAGGGTTCCACTTATACTGATTTGAGGAAAACTGCTGTAAGTGAATTGAAAGAACTGGATTTTAATGGCTTTGCTCTGGGTGGTTTGGTGGTTGGAGAGGATCCAGGTCAAACAAGAGAAGTTATTGAGTCCACGGTTCCTTTATTACCGGAGGAAAAACCAAGATATACAATGGGATTGGGAAAAATTGAGGATATTTTGTGGGCGGTGGGAGAAGGTGTAGATCTTTTTGACTGTGTTATCCCGACAAGAAATGCAAGAACAGCCGGTTTGTATACATGGGAGGGGAAAATTAATCTAAAAAATTCAAAGTATAAGGATGCCCCGGGTCCCATTTCCGAAAACTGTAAGTGTCCTACATGTAAACATTATTCTAGAGCTTATCTCAGGCATTTGTTCAATACCGATGAGCTCCTTGCGAAATACCTTGCAACACTGCATAATATATCATTCTATATGGAATTAATGAAAGAAATAAGAAAAAACATCGAAAAAGGCAATTTTTATAAATGGCGCAAACAGATCTTGAGTAAATTTAAAGGAGGTTTTGATGATTAATATTATTAATTTCTTGATTGCACAGGGTTGTGATCTAGCTTCGGGAGCGGGAGGAGGAGAAGGATCTGCCCCGGGCGCTTGCGGTGAAGGTGGTTCATCACCATTGTTGTTAATAGTTATAATGTTTGCTGTTGTATATTTTCTTCTTTTGAGGCCTTCGCAGGTTCAGCAGAAGAAACATAGGGAGATGATTGAATCTTTGCAAAAAGGAGCAAAGGTGATTACCTCGGGCGGAATTCATGGGAAAATAACACAGATTAAAGATACAACTGTTAAATTAAAGATAGACGATAAGACGGAAATAGAACTAGAAAGAGGTATGATAAGGAAAGTCCTAAAAAAAGAAAATTAATGAAAGTATTGTTTTTTGGGAGTTCTGAACTTTCTATTATTATTTTAGATTCACTTGTATCTTCAGGTATAGAAGTCCCGCTTGTTATTACAAAAGCGCCTAAAAAGAAAGGAAGAGGGAAAAGCGAATCTCCTACTCCCCTTGGAAAAGTTGCAAGAGATTTGTCTTTGAATCTTATAGAAGAGGATGACCCGAATTCTACTTTCGTTGAAGAAAGAATCAAGGAAACCAATGTCGAGACCTTTGTGCTTGCTTCTTACGGAGCAATTTTAAAAGATAATATTCTAAAGATAGCCAAATATCCTCTGAATATTCATCCATCAATACTGCCGAAATACAGGGGGGCAAGTCCGGTAGCTCGGTCTTTAATGAACGGAGAAAAGAAAACAGGAATTACAATTTTTATAATGGGTGCAGAGGTGGATACAGGTCATATTGTAAGGATTAAAGAAGTTCCTATTATGCCTTTAGAGGTACGTACAGAATTAGAAAAGCGTTTGTTCAAAGAGGCTGCCCAGCCTCTTTTGTCTATTCTAAGAGATATAGAAGAAGGCAAAGAGATTCAGAAACTCTCTCAGGATAATGGTAAAGCAAGCTACGCGCCTAAAATAAAAAAGGAAGAATGTAAAATAGATTGGAGGAAAAAGGCTTTCGAGGTCGAGGGTAAAATCAGAGGTCTTTCATACCACCCCGGAGCATACTGCACCTTCAGGAATAAGAAATTAAAGATACTTAGAGCAGTTAAGCTCACAGACCTTAATGATATCGGTCATCCCGGAGAAGTTCTTAATGTGGCAAAAGATATAACTGTTAAATGTGGAGAAGGTGCCGTGGAGATTAATGAAGTTCAACTCCAGAGCCGAAATAAAATGGACGTGAAATCTTTTATAAACGGTTACCATATTGAAGCAGGAGAAGTACTTGGATAAATGTACGGGTTGACGGCAATTCTTTCAATGTTTTTTATCTTTAATTCGAGTTATTTAGACCTTACCATAGATTCTAAAAATCGAGTTATACTCCTTTCGTCAACAGATAGAATAGCTGAGGATAAAAGCGGCAAGGTACATTTTTCGCTTGATTCGATGTTCGCGCCTCTATCTATTGCTTCTTCGTCTTTCTCTATCTGGGGTACTTCCGCCTCTGAATTTATAAGTCAAAAATATTCATTATGGGGTGAATTTCTTGGGGGCATTAAATTAGGAGGAAATGATATAGATGCCGATGAGAAAGGAATTCTAATAGCAGGGGAACAATCATACTTTGTTCAGGCAGTTTCCGGAGCACGAATAACATTGACATGGAAGGAGATGGAACGATGCGCTCTTTCTAAGGATTCTTTGTATCTATACGGGGATGATACTCTCCGAGTTTTTAAAAGGGACGGAAAATTTATCAGGAAAAAATTTATCCCGGGGGTAAAAGACCTCTGCCTATACAATAGAACTCTTAGTTTGTTATTTGGTGATTCCCTTGTTTTGAGTGATACAGTACTTCCTGTCTTTGGCGGCAGGAGAGCAGGGAGTAATGATAAATTTGTAGCTATTTTGAGTGATTCAGGAGTTGTTTACTATCCTGAGAAAAAACATTAAATTAGCCACGGACCTATATTTTTTATTTTTACTAAAACCTAATACCTAATCCGTACATATCTTAGTTTCTTTCCCTGGTAGTACCAGAACAGCGTAATAGTCGCAAGCATTACAGAAAAAATGCCTGCACCAATGATGTAATAATTTAAAGACGTGGTAGAAGATGCTGCAACCGGGCTTATTTCCAGGAAAAATGCACGTATTTTATCTAATAAATCGTAACCGATTAATCCTTCCCTGAAAACAGCAAAACAATACCAGAATCCTGCAAGTACGAGCGAAAAACCTATAGAAGTCCGGAGTAGTAACACATAAAATCTCTTCCTTTCTTTCTGTAATTCGACTTCCGCTTTCCACTTATAAATTAAATTCTCCGGTGCTTTTTCTACAGCGACATAGTCCAGTATTTCTTCAAGTTTTATATCTCTTTTCATTTTTCCTCCCCAATAACTTCTTCTAATAAAACTTTCAACTCATTTCTTCCTCTATGAATGTATGTTTTAACGGTTCCAATATTAATACCCATTACATAGGCAATCTCTTGATAAGGTATTTCTTGGAAATGATATAAAGTTAAAGCTACCCTGTAATTTTCGGGTAATTCCATCATTTTTTCCTTTATATGGTTAGCTATCTCTTCTTTTTCGAGATAGTCAAGATGTTTTTCAGCTCCATCTCTTATTTTAGTTTCATAATCATCTATTGATTCCGTACGTTTATGACGGCGCAAATGTGAAACCGCATGGTTATATGCAATCCTGAATACCCAGGATGAAAGCTGGGATTTCTCCCTAAATTTATGAATATTGTTGTAAACTTTCATCATCACCTCAGATGTAAGGTCCTCTGCAGTAGCAGAATTTTTGACAACTCTGTAAACGACTGTGTATATTCTGTTGAGGTAACTTTTAAAAAACTTTTCAAATTCATATTCCGATTTCTCCTTCAATTTCTTAATATCTATTTGCAAATTATTATTATATTTTCCTTTCATAATGTTTGACGCAAAAAATTATTATTTGTTTCAAGAATAAACATAATATTTGTACCTGTCAAGGCGCAAAACACCACACGACCCCGATTTTATCGGCGAGATTACACAAGATTATTTTAGCAAATGTTGACAAAGACGCAGGAATTATTAAGATAGCCAGTAAAAAAGGGGTGAGAATGAAATTTTTTATTGTTTTATCTATTTTACTAATATTTGGCTGTTCTTTTTCGAAAGAAAATTATATTCGTCACAATCAATTAGGATATTATCCGAAGTCTATAAAACGATTTACAGTAGAAAGTTCTAACTCTGACCAATTTGAAATCATAGATTTGACGGGTAGTGTAATATTTGAAGGGAATCTATCGGAAAGCAATTACTGGAACCCATCTGGAGAAAACCTGCGCGTGGGTTATTTTTCGGAATTCGAAGATACCGGTGCTTATAGAATTTCCATAGATGGGAAGGGCCTTTCCCATTCTTTTGAAATTAAAAACAATTTGTATTCCGAGGCATTAAAAGCATCGATGAAAAGTTTTTATTTTTTGAGAGCCTCCATGGAACTAAAGAGAAGTTATGCCGGCAAGTTCGCGAGACCAGCCGGACATCCAGACACTTTATGTTTTTTTCATCCTTCTACAGGAAAGGAAAAAGGTTCAATGTCATCACCAAAGGGGTGGTATGATGCCGGGGATTATAATAAATATGTTGTAAACGCCGGAGTAACTATCGGAACGCTTCTGTTATTATATGAGCTTTACCCCAATATTTTGCCTGATAAGTCTTTAAATATTCCTGAAAGCGGTAACGGTATACCCGACATATTAGACGAAATTAAGTATGAACTAGATTGGCTATTGACTATGCAGGATGAGAACGGCGGCGTATTCTTTAAAATTACCTCAAAAAGTTTTTGTGGCATGATAATGCCGCACGAGGACACACTGTCTCGATTCGTAGTCGGAAAATCTACGACTTCAGCTCTCGAATTTGCGTCAATTACAGCCCATTTTGCCCGTGTTTACGATTCTTTCGATCCCCAGTTCGCGGAACTGTGCCTTGAGGGGGCAGAAAAAGCTTGGAAGTGGGCTCTAAAGAACAATAATATAATATATCAAAACCCTCCCGATGTTCGTACAGGGTCTTACAGCAACAGGACTCTCGAGAATGATTTCTTTTATGCTGCTTCAGAGCTTTTTGTTTATACAGGTAAAAGAGTCTATCTCGAATATATACTAAACAATCCGTTGAAACCTGGAATGTATGAGGGAGCAAGCTGGGCAAATTTCATAGTAGATCTCGGGATATATTCTCTTATAAATAAAGCAAAGAATTTACCGGAAGGAATGAGAACCGAACTAAAAGAATCCATTGTAAATATTGCGGATGAAATCGGGGCGAAATTAGAATCGACTCCCTACCCTGTGCCAATAGATACTTTTGAATGGGGTTCAAACAGCAATATCCTTAACAGTGCTGTCGTGTGCGCAATGGCTTTCCATTACACAAAAGATATAAAACATCTAAATTCAGTAGTCGTGATCACAGATTACATTTTTGGGAATAACGCGACTTCGTATTCATTTGTTACAGGTTTTGGGGACAAGATCCCCATGAATATTCACCACAGACCCAGTGGTTCAGATGGAATAGCGGAGCCGATTCCCGGATACGTTGTAGGTGGACCAAATTTTAGGAGACAAGACAGAAAAGACAGGATTCCATGGGGTGTTTTTTATCCGGACACAAATCCTGCAAAGTGTTATGTTGATGAAACTGGAAGCTATGCTTCCAACGAAATCTGTATTAATTGGAATGCCCCTCTTGTATTCGTATTGGGTTTCCTGGAAGAGAATAACTATTATTTATCTGGTTCTAAAGGGCATTAAACCAGAGAAATACAAATATTTTAGGTTGACAAAACTCAGAAAAAATAATAATATTAGTAAAAAAGAGGGTAAAAAAATGAAAGATAAGAAGAAAAGTAAAGAACAGCTTTTAAAAGAAATAGAAAAATTACGTAGAGATAAAGACTTATTCGAAAACTTATTAAAAAGTATTCCGGTTTCACTTTATTTTAAAGATAAAGAGGGGCGTCTTATTCGTGTGAGCCGATATTTTCTTGAGCAGTCAGGAGCTCCTTCACTCGATGCCGAGAAAGAATTAATAGGTAAAACTGATTTTGATTTATTCGGAGAAGAACTTGCCAAAGCTGCGAGAATGGACGAAGAACGTATAATGGAAACAAAAAAACCTGTAATAAACAGAGCTGAAGTCTCTTCGACTCCCGAAGGTGAGCCGGTTTACCTTTCCACGACCAAAGCTCCAATGATAGACAGCAAAGGTAATGTGATAGGTATAGTAGGTATGACTCAAGACGTTACAACACGAAAGGTTGCGGAAATTCAGCTTAAGGCTTTACTTGGAGAACTCTCCACTCCTGTCCTGTATGCGTGGGAGGGAATAATTATAATGCCTCTTATCGGCACATTGACAAGCGACAGAGCACAAAATGCTACGCATACAATACTTAAAAGTATAACCCGATATAAGGTTAAATATGCTATAGTCGATATTACGGGTGTGTCCGTTATGGATTCAATGGTGGCAGGTCAGCTAATAAAAACAGCAAAGGCTGTTGAAACATTGGGGAGCAAAGCGATAATAACAGGGGTTTCTTCAGATATCGCTTCAACTATTGTAGATCTTGGCATTAATATGCAGGGTGTTACGACCAAAAATACACTTTTAGAAGGGCTTCATTTAGCCATCAAATCTGTCGAAGAGAAAAAGCAAGAAAGTAGTCAGAATTCTGAAGTTAGTAGTAAGTAGTAAGAATCCCATACCTAACCCAAAAAATTTCTAGTCACAAAGTTTTTATTGTTTTTTTAAACTCGAAACTTTAGTTCAAGTAAAGACAAAAAAATAAAAATATCGGGGAATGTTTGAGAATCTGGTTTTAATCTGGGGAATCCTGTGTTTGACTTTGCAATTGGGATTTTATTTTTTTGTATCTATCTTCGTGGTAGGGGAGACTTGTACCCAGGATATTTTTAATTTCTGATTCTGCCCTTTCGATCCTATCGGTTGCTGGAGGGTGTGAAGCAAGAAGCCCCAAAACTGCAGAGGGACGGCTTCCTTCCATTTTTTTGAATTTTTCAAAGACCTGGATCATACCTTTTGGATTATAACCCGCATTTTTCGCGTATAGCAGTCCGTATCTATCCGCTTCGAATTCATTATCCCTGCTATATCCCTGAAGGATTAGTGATGCCGCCACATTCACTATATCTCCGGCAGCACCTTCCGCTTTATCACCAAGAGCGATTTGGGCAAGTATAGAATATCCATATATATTTTGCAGTTTTTTTACAGAGTGCCTGGCTACGACATGACTGATTTCGTGGGCGAGAACAGCCGCAAGTTGAGCTTCATTATCTAGAGTTTCGAGCAATCCGCTGTAAACATAAATAAAGCCCCCGGGACAGGCAAAAGCATTTATCTCGTCTTTATCGATTACTTTAAATTCATAATCTACATCCCTTCTATCGCATACTCTGGCGATTTTTTGTCCCACACCGTTAACATAATTTTGTACAGTAGAATTTCTTAATAATTTTTCTTCTGCCTCTACATCTGCCGCTACCTGCTTTCCGATTTCTACTTCTTCAGGTGTTGAAATAAATATGAAATCGGTTTTCCCACTGGGGCCGGTGGTTACGCATGAGATAATAAATAGGATTAAAAAAACAATAAATTTCTTCATAAAAGGATTATAGTGAGTTTTTCGAAGTAGTCAAGGTACCAGGAAAACGGCTCTCGGCTTACGGCTCACAGCTTACAGCTTTCTATATATACCAATACTTTCTTTTAAAAGTTTTTAGCTGAAAGCCGATAGCTGTCAGCTGATAGCGTAAAGATTTTTGAAACAATTTTCTATATACTTGCGTCAAACTGTTTAAAAGGAGGTAAAAAATGTTAAAATATAAATTTAAATATAGATTCAAACACTTAGAAGAGAAATTTTACCCATCGAGCGACTTAGGTAATTATGGTATTTACAACCCAGAAACCATACTCTTTTACAAATAAGAAGGAGGGCTATCATGGGAGATATGGTTGGTCAAATAGGTTTAGTAATACCGCTTGCTGGTATGCTTTTCCCCATCGCAGTAATCTTTATCGTCTTTTACTTTATCTTTACCACAGATTACAAGAAGGAAAAATTAAGAAGAGAAGAAAGGATAAAAGCAATAGAAGCCGGAATGGGACTGCCTCCGGAGCCGACACCCCAAAAGAGGAATTTTACCCATTGAGCGACTTAGGTTATTATGAAGCATATAACCCTGAAACCGTATAATTTTTACAAATAAAATGGAGGTTTATTATGGAAAATATGATTGGTCTGGCGGGTCTGGTAATACCACTTGTTGGTATACTTTTCCCCATTATTGTAATCTTTATCGTTTTTTACTTTGTTTTCACTACTGATTATAAGAAGGAAAAATTAAAAAGGGAAGAAAGGTTAAAAGCAATAGAAGCTGGAGTGGAATTGCCCCCGGAACCGGTACGCCCGCCTGCTACACCGCTCGATTACTTAAGGAAAGGATTGGTCTTTTTTGGAGTCGGGTTGGGCCTTGTGATTGGAGGTTCGTTTTTCGCATATAAGATGGGAGACGAGGGTATATATTTCTTCACATTGGCTGGTTGTGTTTTGACTTTTATAGGGGCTGCACTTGTAATCTACTATAAAATGCTGAGCAAATCGGAAAAGTAAAATACCCCCTACCTTTCGATAAAAGAGGAACAGTTTAACCTGCTCCTCTTTTATATTTTTATATATTGAAAAAACTCTTAAGTTTGCTTTACACCCGGTGGTCTGCTAATAATGGCGATCACAGCGCCCAAAAGGCAAAGTATACCGGTTACAATAAAAGCCATCGAGTAACTTTTTGTTATCTCGAGAACTCTCGGCGCAAAAAGTGTACCCAGCAGTCCACCTACACCATAGGCGGTAAATACCAGCCCGTAATTAATGCCGATATTCTTCGTACCGTAGAAATCGGCTGTAATCGCGGGAAATATAGCCAGGTAACCGCCGAAACATAATCCAACAATATATATTCCTATCCAGTAGTAAAGAGGAAATACTTCTATTATGTTGTACAGAAGTATTGCAACACCATTTATGACAAGCATAAGAAAAAGTGTTCTCTTTCTACCCAACGCATCGGACAGACGTCCCCAGAATATTCTCCCTATAGCATTAAAGATCGCAAGTGTTCCAACTGCAAGAGCTGCAACTTTTGGGGTTAATCCGACAAGTTCCTGCCCTATGGGTGAAGTCTGTGCTATAATCATAAGTCCGGCAATACAACCGAAGAAATACATTATCCAGACAAGATAAAAAGACAGGGAAGAAAGCATCTCACCCGGACCAAAATCTCGTCCGGTTATTTGTGTTTTCTCTGGTGCAATCCAACCTTCCGGCTTCCATCCCGAAGGCGGATTTCTTAGAATTTGCGCGCTAAGTGCGATAACAACCAGAAAAGCAATTCCTAAAATTGCCAGAGTAGAAAAAACTCCCACTCCGTCTATAAGGGCACGCGCTACAGGCGCAACTATAAGAGCTCCGGCTCCGAAACCAGCTACACTTAGACCCGTTATCAGACCTCTTTTATCGGGAAACCACTTAATTCCGGTCGCAACAGGACAAACATAGGTAAATCCGATTCCAAGCCCCGATATTACCCCATAACCAATAGTAAGCAAGATAAACGACCTGGAAAAAGCAGCTATTAGCATGCCTGCCCCTAAAATAATTCCACCAATTGTGGCTACAAGTCTGGGGCCGGCTTTATCCTGCCATCTTCCTCCGATTATTGTTGCAATAGCAAAAGATATCAAAATCAGAGAAAATGGAAGTGTTGCCTGACTGGGAGACAGTCCGAGCCCACCGTTTGCAATCGATTGCTGCAGGGGTATACGAAAAACACTCCATGCGTAAATTGCACCAAGACACAGTTGAATCAGAATTGCTCCTATCACTATAAGCCATCGGTTAAAAACTTTCTCTTCCGCCATAAAAACCTCCTTATAGGTCTTTTACTCTGTTTAAGTGGCGCTGCCTATTCCTTCGACTGCTTCGGGATTAGCAAGTGTTGAAATATCCCCAACCTTCTCTCCTATTGCCTTGGCTCTTATTATTCTGCGCATTATTTTACCGGAACGAGTCTTTGGTACGTCATTAACAAAACCTATCTCATCCGGTCTCGCAATCTTACCTATTTCCTCTCCTACGTGTTCTCGGAGTTCTTTCTTTAAATCATCAGATGGTTCTACTCCTTTTTTAAGAACCACAAAAGCGGTTATCGATTCGCCTTTCAATTCGTGAGGTTTTCCGATAACTGCTGCTTCTGCGACTTTAGGATGACTTACCAGAGCGGATTCTACCTCAGAATTACCAATCCTGTGTCCCGCAACGTTAAGGACATCATCCGCTCTTCCTTGAACCCAGAAATAACCGTCCTCATCCATCCTCGATACGTCACCGGCTAGGTAAGTATTAGGGAATTTACTCCAGTATACATTTTTATATCTTTCCGGGTCTTTATAGAGACCTCGGAGCATGCCGGGCCATGGTTTCAGTATAACTAAATTACCTCCTGCATTTGTAATCGGCTCGGCTTGTTCATTATAAACCGCAGCAGAAATACCTGGCAGAGGATTTGTTGCCGACCCGGGTTTTAGTGGAGTAATTGGTAGAGGTGATATCAGGAAGTGACCTGTTTCTGTCTGCCACCATGTATCCATTATAGGACATTTTTCTTTTCCTATGTACTTATGATACCATATCCATGCTTCCGGATTGATTGGCTCGCCAACAGAACCCAAGAGACGCAACGAATCAAGATTGCATTTCTGCGGGTGTTCTTCTCCGAGTCTCATATGTGCTCTTATTGCCGTAGGAGATGTGTAGAGAACGGTTACTTTATGTTTTTCTATCATCGACCACCAACGCTCTGGCTCCGGAAATGCCGGTGCTCCCTCATATATTATTGAAGTTGTTCCAAGAATCAGGGGAGCATAAACAATATAACTGTGTCCTGTTACCCATCCTATATCAGCCGCGCACCACCAGACATCATCTTCCTTTAAATCGAATACCCATCTTAGCGTTTGTGCTGTACCAACCGCATAACCGCCGTGAGCATGTTGTATTCCCTTTGGTTTTCCGGTCGTACCGGAGGTGTATAGAATGTAAAGAAGGTCATTCGCATCCATCTTTTCTGTTTCGCACTCAGCCGGTTGGTCTTTTGTAATTTCTTCCCACCATAGATCTTTTCCATCATTCCAGGAGACTTCATCACCTGTACGCTTATAGACAATAAGATGTTCGACGGAAGGAGCAGCATTTACGGCTTCGTCAGCCTGTTTTTTCAAAGGGACTTTTTTCCCGCGCCTATAGAAAGAGTCACAGGTAATAGCCACTTTTGCTTCACAATCATTAAGCCTGTCTCCAAATGCCGTAGAACTGAAACCTGAGAAAACAACAGAATGAATTGCTCCAATCTTTGCGCATGCCATCATTGCTATTGGGAGTTCTACGTGCATTGGTAAGTATATTCCTACTCTGTCTCCTTTTTTTACACCTAAGCTCTTTAAAGCATTGGCAAGTTTGTTAACCTCATTGTAGAGATCCCCATAGGTCCATTTCTTTACATCACCTGGTTCACCTTCAAAAATGTAGGCGACTTTATCTTTCTTTTCTGTTTTTACGTGTTTATCGAGAGCATCATGAACGATATTGTATTCTGCTCCAACAAACCATTTGGCATATGGAGGATCCCACTCAAGCACTTTGTCGTAAGGTTTATACCATTCCACCAATTCTTTTGCCATCTCTCCCCAGAACCATTCTAAGTCTTGCGATTTTTCCAACAGCTCATCCAGGTCTTTTATGCCGTGCTTATCCATCCATTTCTTTACATTAGTTTGCTTGACAAGTTCCTCTGGGGGGTTGAAAACCCGATTTTCTTCTAGTAATACGCTTATGTCCTTTTTTTCTTCGTTACTCAATTTATCCTCCCTTTAATTTACTTTAGTTTGACTAAACCCAAAAAATTTAATAAAATGATTTTTGTAATTTTATTATATTGGTGAATTAAACTTTGTCAATACCGTATCCCCCCTCACCTCCTAATTTTTAACCACAGAGTACAGAGAGAAATAAAAAACACACGGAGAGCACAGAGGAAAAATGTATTTTTTTATTCAAAACTTTCCCTGTTCCTCTTTTTCACATCAAAGATTAGCGGGGATTGACTTTTGCCTTTCCTTATATAGAATAGATAAAAGGAGACTGGCTGATGTTTGATATCAAAATTACCGGGACAGGTTCTTATCTACCCGATAAAATTTTGACAAATTCAGATTTGGAAAAAATGGTGGATACCTCTGATGAATGGATTACAACAAGAACAGGTATAAAAGAAAGGCATATCGCGAGTGAAAAAGAGGCGACTTCCGACTTAGCTGCGAAAGCAGCCAAGGAAGCTCTTGATATGGCAGGAGTCCAAGCCAAGGAAATAGATGCGGTAATAATCGCAACCATTACTCCCGATACCTTTTTCCCCGCAACTGCCTGCTGGGTTCAAAAAAAAATCGGTGTAAGACCAGTAGTGCCTGCTTTTGATGTAAGCGCTGCCTGTTCGGGATATCTTTATGGTCTTATTCAGAGTGCAACTTTAATAGAAACAGGTGTTGCTAACAAGATCCTGCTGTGTGCCAGTGAAACCCTTTCAAAAATCACAAACTGGAATGACCGTTCTACTTGTGTCCTTTTCGGTGACGGAGCCGGGTGTTCGGTAATCGAAAAATCAGATGGGGATTCCGGTTTGCTTTCCTATGTTTGGGGCGCGGATGGAAAACTCGGAAAGCTCTTAATACAGGAAGCGGGCGGTTCGTTTATGCCTGCGACTAAAGAAACCGTGGAGCAAAATCTTCATACTGTATCTATGGAGGGCAACGAAGTTTATAAACACGCTGTTACAAAAATGAAAAAGGCGGCTATAGAATCTTTAAAAAAAGCTAATTTGCAGGGTGAGGATGTAGATGTATACGTACCTCATCAGGCGAATATAAGAATAATTGAAGCTACGATAAAGAGAGCTGGAATTCCTATGGATAAAACCGTTGTTACTATCGATAAAACAGGTAATATGTCTGCTGCTACCATACCTGTTGGTATAGATTGGGCGGTGAGGGACGGAAGGCTAAAAAGAGGAGACATTCTTCTTTCAACGGCTTTTGGTGGTGGTTTTACTTGGGGAGCCGCAGTTTTAAGGTGGTGAGTAGTTGCTTGAATTGAGACTTCACGGCAGGGGAGGACAGGGGACTGTCGTAGCAACAAAAATTCTTGCCGAAGCCCTATCCGCCGAGGGTAAATTCATCCAGGCTTTCCCGGAATATGGAGTCGAAAGAAGAGGTGCTCCTGTAAGAGCTTTCCTGCGCATCAGTGATGATACTGTATACGAGAGATCTAAAATATATGAACCTGACCATATAGTTATTCTCGATCCGTCCCTTATAGGATTTATCGAACTCACAGATGGACTAAAGAAAGGCGGATGGATAATTGTAAATACATCCAGAAAACCCGAAGAACTGAAGTTCGATAAAAAATTTAAAGTAGCTACAGTTCCTGCAAGAGAAATTGCTGTAAAGTATCATCTGGGGAGTGAGTCTACTCCCATAGTAAATACTGCAATACTCGGTGGAGTTATAAAAATCTTAAAACTATGTAGTCTGGAGGCTCTTTTAAATGCGGTTAGAGAAGGTGTTCCTCGAAAAAAAGAAGAAAATGTTAAAGCAGCTGAAGAATCTTATAAAAGAACAAAGGTTTGATAATTGGCAAAAAAATCATATAAAATAATTATATATAAAAAAGAAAAAGAAATTCCCTCTTCCGCAATTTCTTTTAGTTCGATGGAATACAATAAAACCGGAAGCTGGAGGAATTTTCGCCCGGTAATAGATTATGATAAGTGCAATAACTGCATGATATGCTGGAAGTTTTGTCCGGAAGGCGCTATAAAACTTAAAAAGACAAAGACAAAAAGTAAAAAGGGAGCCGAACCGAAGATTGATTATGAATACTGCAAGGG
>CAZHNS010000005.1:93763-108927 GCA_964534175.1 uncultured bacterium
AAGGGTTGCGGGATTTGTTGGGAAGAATGCCCCACCGGAGCCATAGATATTGAAGAGGAGGAAGATTGAGAAAGGTTTTGATGGGCAACCATGCCCTATCTTACGGAGCTAAACTTTCCCGGGCACAGGTAATATCGGCATATCCCATAACCCCCCAAACAGAAGTTGTAGAACTCTTATCCGAAATGTGTGCTACGGGAGAGTTAAATGCTAAATTCATTAAGGTGGAATCCGAACACTCCGCTATGGCTGCACTTATTGGGGCTTCAGCTGCGGGAGTTAGAACTTTCACAGCTACCTCTGCCCAGGGTTTAGCCCATATGCATGAAATGCTCCATTGGGCAACAGGTGCCAGGACTCCGGTTGTAATGGGTAATGTCAATAGAGCTTTTGCTCCTCCCTGGTCTATCTGGACAGAACAGAACGATTCGCTATCACAGAGAGATACAGGCTGGATGCAACTTTATGCTCAGAACAACCAGGAAGTTCTTGATTCGGTTATTCAGGCCTATAAGGTCGCGGAATCTGTCGAGTTACCTGCAATGGTGGTTCTTGCTGCTTTTGTCCTTTCACACACTTCGGAAGCAATTGAAATACCGGACCAGGAAAAAGTAGATGAATTTCTTCCACCTTATGTAAGAGAATATAAACTTGACCCTGATGATCCACACACATTCGGTGGGTTAACCACTTCTGAAAATTATTATGAACTAAGATATAAAATCCAAAAAGCAATGGAAAAAGCTCTTGACAGGTGGGAGGAAACGGGCGAAGAATTCGAGGAAATATTTGGCAGGAAATACGGTTTGGTGGAAACTTATAAAATTAGTGATGCTAAAAACTTAATAATTTCTTCCGCAACTATCGCTTCCACAGCAAGAAAATCAGTCGATATTCTGCGGGAAAAAGGGGAAAAGGTCGGACTCTTGCGAATAAGAGTTTTTAGACCTTTTCCGGCAGAGAAAGTACGTAGAATTTTAAGTTCGATAGAAAAAGCTGTCGTTATAGATAGGAATATTGGATTCGGCGTTTCTGGAATATTCTGTCAGGAAGTTAAAGCTGCAATGTATAACGAAAAAAACACGCCTCCTATCTTCGGGGTAATAGCAGGACTCGGAGGCCGAGACGTTACCAGTAAAAACATAATCAAAATATACGAGGATGTTATGAAAATGGAAGAACCAAAGACGGATATAATTTGGAAAGGGCTCAGGAGATGAAAATAAAAATACCGGAACAGGAGATAATGAGTTGCGGAAATGTCGCCTGTCAGGGATGCGGCGCTAATATTGCAATGAGACATGCCCTTAAGGCCCTTGGAAGGAACACAGTGCTTACAATCCCTGCGTGCTGCTGGACGGTTATAGATGGACCTTTCCCATATTCTTCAGTTGGTATTCCCAATTTCCACACAGCTTTCGCTACTGCTGCATCCACAGCTGCGGGGATAAGAGCTGCCTTCGATATGTTAGGCAAAAAACCTAATGTGGTTGCCTGGGCTGGAGATGGTGGAACTTATGATATAGGGCTTGGGACACTTTCAGGCGCAGCTGAACGAAATGATGATATGATATACGTTTGTTATGACAATGAAGCTTATATGAATACAGGTGTCCAGAGAAGCAGCGCGACACCTCTTGGTGCCTGGACCACTACTACTCCTGTAAACCGCCCTAAAACAAGTCGTAAAAAGGATATTATTTCAATTATGGCTGCTCACCGTATTCCTTATATTGCAACAGCATCCATCTCTCATATTGAAGATTTGATAGAGAAATTCAAGAAAGCTAAGGGCATTAATGGTATGAGATTTATTTTGGTATTTTCTCCTTGTCCGACCGGATGGAAATATTCCCCGCAATTAACGGTAAAATTAGCAAGACTTGCAGTACAAAGCAATCTCTTCCCACTAATAGAAATTGAAAATGGCACAAAATGGAAATTAACAAAGAAAATTAACAGAGTAAAACCAATTGGTGAATATTTGAAGCTTCAGGGAAGATTTAAACATTTGAAAGAAAAAGATATAGCCCAGATTCAAGAAATTGTTGATGAAAATTGGAATATATTATTGAAAAAATTAGAAAATTAATTAGTTGAAAAACTATTGATTATTAGTAAATATTATTTAAAATATCTTAAAAGGAGGTTTAATGTCAGGACACTCAAAATGGCATAGTATAAAACACCAGAAGGCACAAGAGGATAAAAAAAGAGGTAAGATATTTTCTAAATTATCTCGAAAAATTTCGGTTGCTGCAAAGAAAGGCAAAGACCCGGATAAGAATGTTGAACTCAGAAACGCTATACAGGAAGCAAAAGACAATGATATGCCTAAGGATAATATTGAAAGATCAATACTTAGAGGTTGCGGAGAACTTCCCGGCGTAGAATATACTGAAACAAAATACGAAGGATACGGTCCCGGTGGAGTCGCTTTGTATATAGAATGTTTAACCGACAATAAGAATAGAACTGCATCCGATATGAGACACACAATGGAGAAGCATGGGGGTAAATTAGGGGCAGAAGGTTGTGTTTCGTATCTTTTTGAAAAAAAAGGATTGATATTCGTACCGAAAAAAGATTCTTCTGAAACGGAAGTTTATGATGCGGCTATCGAAGCAGGTGCTTTAGATATAAACGAAGAAAAAGACACTTACGAAATCCATACAAATCCTACTGATCTTCATAAGGTTTATAGGGCTCTGCAGGGAAAGAATATACCAGTTGAACATTTCGAGCTTACTTTTCTGCCAACAGCAACAAAGAAAGTGGACGATAAAGACGCCAGGAAAATACTCAAACTTTTATCCGTACTGGAGGACCACGATGACGTTCAGCAAGTCTATTCCAATTTTGACATACCAGATGAGATACTCGAGGAAATAGGTTCCGAGAATTGAAGATATTGGGAATAGATCCGGGGCTTAATCAAACAGGAATAGCCATACTTTCAAAAGACAACAAGAGCAATAAACTTTCATGGAAAATGTTGAAACATAAAAAGGGTAAAAATAGACTTCACAACTATTTTAAATCACTATTGGAAGTTATAAACAAAGAAAAACCGGACCAGATTATAATAGAAAGCATTTTTAGAGGTCCTAATATCAAGACACTTATAAAAATAGCAGAACTCCGTGGAGTGTATCTTCTTATAACTCAAATGGGAGGACATCCAGTTTTAGAGTTTACTCCAAGAGAAATCAAACAATCGGTAACAGGTTCCGGAGCTTCTTCAAAAGAACAGGTAAGGTACATGGTAAAAAAAATATTAGGTATAAAGGAAGAAATTCCACTGGATATTTCCGATGCTTTTGGTGCAATAATATGTTACCTCAACAGAAGCAACCAATATGCTGGAATCAATTAAGGGCGTAGTTTTAAACATAGAAAAAGAAAAAATCAGCGTAAGTGTTGGTGGTTTTGGTTTTCTGGTTAATACGATTATGGAAAGCGGAGAGCCTACTGTAGGAGATGAGATTTTTCTATATACACATCTGTCAATAACGCAAAACGGTTTAGATATTTATGGATTTGAGGACAAAAAAGAAAGAGATCTTTTCAGAACGATTATCAAAGTGCCAAATGTTGGACCGAAGACCGCTTTTTCTTTGATGCAAGGATTGGGAGGTCATGGTATCAGGAAAGCTCTGGATGCTAATGATCCGGATCCTATATCGAAAGTAAAAGGAATAGGCAGCAAAACTGCCAAGAGAATAATACTTGAACTGAAAGACAGGTTGAAATTAGTTCCAAAAAAAGAATTCGAAGAAGCAAAAAAAGCCCTTATGACGATAGGATTCAGTTCGAAAGAAGCGGATCAGGCAATAAGTGAAGTGGTGAAGGATGAGGACTACCTTTCAGTTGATGAAATAGTTAAAAAGGTATTAAAGGAAATATGAGAATAACATCACCCTCAAAAGACCCAACTGATGCCCAGTACGAAAAAAGCCTTCGCCCCAGATCTTTTGCGGAATTTATCAATCAGGACAAAGTTAAGGAGAACCTTGAAGTATTTACAAAAGCGGCAAAAAAGAGGGAAGACCCTCTCGACCATGTTCTTCTTTTTGGCCCTCCGGGGTTAGGTAAAACTACACTTGCCCATATAATCTCAAGAGAGATGGGGGTGGATATTACTGCTGTGGCAGGTCCTGTTCTTCAGCGTCCGAGGGACCTTGCAGGAATTCTTACTAAACTTCACCGTTTTGACGTGCTCTTTATAGATGAAATACATCGAGTTAATAAAGACGTAGAGGAATATTTATATCAAGCTATGGAAGATTTTTCCATAAACATAATGATAGATTCCGGTCCGGCTGCTCGTTCTATAGAAATAAATTTGCAGCCTTTTACTCTTGTAGGAGCGACAACCAGGACGGGGCTCTTGTCCGCACCGCTACGGTCACGGTTTGGGTATATTCCGCGTTTAGATCATTATCAGCCGAAAGATCTAAGTCAAATTATTAAACGCTCTTCTTTGATACTGGACGTTAAAATAAGTGATGACGCATCGGATGAAATAGCTAAGAGGGCACGAGGTACTCCGAGAATAGCCAATAGATTATTGAGGCGAGTTAGGGATTTCGCAGAGGTAAAAGGTAAAGGGAAAATTGATTTAGAGATTACAAAGTATGCTCTAAAGCAACTTGAAGTAGATACCCGAGGTCTCGACATTATGGATATAGCGGTACTAAAGAGTATAATTGAAAAATTCAACGGCGGTCCTGTGGGTTTAAAAACACTTGCTACTTCTGTTGGAGAAAAAGCAGAAACAATAGAAGAGGTTTTTGAGCCTTATTTAATAATAAGCGGATTCTTAAAAAGGACTCCACAGGGTAGGGAAGCAACTCCGCTCGCTTACGAGCATCTAAAAATTAAGCCTTTTAAGGGAAAAGGGAAAACATTATTTTAAAGAATTTAGGATCAAGAAGTTAGAATTTAGAATCCCAACCCACCACCCGGTAATTGGACTCAGTTATCTAAGATTTAAAAGGACTATTATTTGTTGTTCTATTCTAACTCCTAACTTCCAACTTCTAACTTCTTTTAATGTCTGAAATGTCTTGTGCCGGTAAATAAAAGGGTAATATTGTGCTCGTTTGCCGCCTCAATAACTTCTTTATCTCTGAGGGATCCACCCGGTTCGACAATAGCAGTTACTCCTGCCTCTTTCGCCTTATCGATTGAATCTCTGAAAGGGAAAAAAGCGTCGGATGCCAGGACCGACCCTTCAGTTTCATGTCCGTGTTTTCTCGCTTTAAGTATAGATATTTCAACAGAATCCACTCTTGAAGGTTGTCCGGTTCCAATGCCAATTGTTTTTAAATCCTTAGTTAGAACAATTGCGTTTGATTTGGCCCATTTTACTACCCTCCATGCAAAATCGAGATTTTCTAATTCTTCTTGAGTTGGTTTTCTTTTACTTACGACGTCCCATCCGTTAGGATCTTCCATAGAAGAATCGCTTTTTTGTATTAAGACGCCTCCTGTTATAGGGTAACATTTCAAATAATCGAGAGGAGAAAATAATTCCGCTTTGGCTTCCAGAATCCGCAAATTTTTCTTTTCTTCAAGCTTGCTCAAAGCATCTTCGGTGTAACCCGGAGCGATTATAACTTCGAAAAAAGATTCATTGATTGCGGTTGCAGTATCTAAATCTATTTCTCTGTTAGAAGAAATAATTCCTCCGAAGGCGGAAAGGGGATCACAATTTTGAGCTTTTTTAAAAGATTCTAAAACATTGTCTCCAATGCCGACACCACAGGGCGCAGCATGTTTGATTATGGCCACACAGGTTTTATCAAATTCAGATATAGTTCCAATAGCTCCGTCGGTATCCATCCAGTTGTTATAAGACATCGGTTTTCCCCAGAGTTGTTTTGCGTCTACAAGACTTATCTTGCTTTCAGCAAATCTGTAGAGGGAGCTCTTCTGATGAGGATTTTCTCCGTAACGAAGATCCATCGTTTTTTTACAATCGAGTGATAGGAAATCAGGAAATTCTTCTTTCTCTTCTCCAAGTGATTTCACATAATAATCAGCTATAGTTTTATTGTAAAAAGAAAGTTGCCGAAACGCCTTCTCGGCCTGCTTTTTTCGATAATTCAAAGGAATAATACCTTTCCCTTCTTTGAATTTCTGGGTAAAGACCTTATAGTCCTGGGGGTCGGATAAAGTTAGACAGCTTTTATAATTTTTTGCGCCCGCACGAAGCAGAGAAGCTCCTCCGATATCGATTAATTCTATCATTTCATCGTCCGAGAGATTCCTGTCCAGTCCTGATTTGAAAGGGTAGAGATTTACCACAACAAGATCGATTGGTTCAAGATTCAATCTCTCCAGTTGCTCAAGATGTTCTTTTTTATCTCTATTTACAAGTATAGACGCGAAAATTTCAGGTTGCAGTGTTTTTACCCTACCATCGAGCAATTCCGGACTCGAGGCAATATCTTCGACCTTAACAGCGTCTATACCTTCTTCTGCTAATTTTGCGTGGGTTCCGGAAGTTGAAATAATTTTTACTCCTTCCTTATCTAATTCCCGAGCAAGTTCTATTATCCCTTCCTTATTGTAAACAGATATAAGAGCGTTCTTAATCTTTAGTTCTTTCATTCGAGTACCCTCTTAACTTCTTCTAATCTTGCTATTAAATCCAGCTCTTCCGTTTTACCACTCATTTGTTCCCTTGCACCTTCTATTGAAAGTTTTCTTTCTCGTAGTAGATATTTTATTTTTTTCAACAATTTAATATCGTCTTCAGAATATAGTCTTTTTCCTCCGCTACTTCTTCTTGGTCTAAGTTCCTTGAATTCTCCTTCCCAGAATCTCAAGGTCGATTCATTTTCATCGAGGAGTTTAGAGATTTCTTTGATTGTATAAAACATTTTTTTCATTTTTTTCTCTCCTTTTTTAATTCTCTTTTCATTAAATCCTTCATTGAATCGAAAGGATTCTTATTCTCATATAATACGGAATGAACTTCCCTTGCCACAGGCAAATTTATTTTATATTTATCGGAAAGCTTACAAATTGATTCGGTAGTTCTGATTCCTTCCATAACTTCTATCGTATTAGAAAGAATATCATCTAATTTATCGCCTTTACCTAATTTTTCTCCTAGGGTTCTGTTTCTCGAATATGGGGAAAACGAAGTAACTATAAGATCTCCTATACCGGAAAGCCCCGCAAAGGTTTCGCTCTTACCACCCATTTTCTCTCCGAGCAAAGAAAGTTCAGCCATAGATCTGGTTATAAGAGCAGCCTTCGCATTCATTCCGAGTCCCATTCCATCGCATATACCCGAAGCAATTGCGTAAACGTTTTTAAAAGCTCCACCGAGCTCTACACCGACGATATCTGAAGAGGTATAAACTCTAATTTTATCACTCGAAAGCCTCTTTTGTACTATTTTCGCTTTATTAGCATTAACTGAAGCAGCGACTAACGAAGTGGGGACTCCTTTGATAACCTCTCTGGCAATTGAAGGGCCTGAAACCGCAACGATTTTTCCTTTCTGTGATGGAATTTCATTTACAATAATCTCCGACATTCTTAGTAATTTATCAGGATCTACTCCTTTTGTAAAACTCGCAATAATTTTATCTTCATCGATATATTTAGCGAAAGCCATCGCGATTTCTTTTAACACATTACTGGGTAATACAAAAAAAACAAAATCTGAATTAATTGCAAGTTCATTTGGGTTCGAGGTAATTACAATATCTTCAGAAATTTTATGACCGGGCAGAAATTCTTTGTTTTCCTTTAGTTTTATTAGATTTTTGACTCTCTCTTGAACCGGTTCAAAAAGTGTAACACTGACCCCTCTGGCCTTAAGATATAAAGCGAGGGTTGTTCCCCAATTTCCTGCGCCTATAATTCCAACACTCGAATATTTCATAAGTCCTCCTGAAATTAATGATTATCGAAAAGAAGTCAAGGGAAAAGTTGTACGCCTTGACTAACACAAATATTCACCTAAATTAAAACCCATATAACAAAAAATATGATGAGGGTAAAATTGAAATCAACAGTAGTGGTACCGGTACATAACAGGAAAAATACAATTCGAGAGGCTATCGAAAAAACACAAAGGGTTTCCATGGTAAAGAGTATGAAAAGATTCCCAATATTTTATTTTTCTTATTTGAAAAGAATAAAAGAATCAAATTGAAAAAACTTGTCAAAAGGTCCGAAAATGTTTTTTGTCCTGAGATTTCGAAATTAATGTTTAAAATAAAAAAAGAAAAAGTACCAATAATCATAATAGTCTTTTCGATTATTATTGCTATTATTTCCTTTTGTTGCTTTCCCTATGCCGGGGGAGATAATTTCGCGTATTTTTATCTTTCCAGGGCAATTGCACAGGGAAAAGGTTATGTTGAGTTATGGAGCCCGCAGCAGTCCTTACACACTCAGTATCCTCCGGTTTTCCCCGTTTTATTGTTACCTGCGACTATTTTCAATTCTTATATATTAGCCAAAATGATTGTCTTTTTTTGTTATGTATTTTTGTTGTTTTTCTCTTATCGCTTATTTCAGGAATTAAATAAATCAAAATCAAAAAAGTCGTCATTAATTTCCCTTCTATTTATTGCTTTTGCGCCCGTCTTAATCGAATATAGCAATTGGATTCTTTCTGAGGTTCCGTATATGCTGATTTCTGTTTTATCTTTGTTTTTTTGGGCCAAAAAAAAATACAATATTTCCTTGCTTTTCGCAAGTTTAGCTTTCCTTACAAGAACTACAGGTATTACTTTATTAATTTCGGTAATTATTTTCTATTTATTAGAATTTAGGAATGATAAAAAGAAATTAGTTTTTCCTATGTTTGGTTCATTATCCGCTTTCTCATGGTTCTTTTATAGTTTTCTTAAGAAAAATCCGCTTCAAAAATCTTATTTTCAATCTTTACTGATTAAAGACCCTTATAGTATCATACCGGCGAACATTAGCATTCTGGATTTAGTAGTCAGGGTAGGACAGAATATCCAGAAAATGATAATCAAGGTCTTCTCACAGATGTTCTGGGGTCAGAACCCAGATCCTATCGTTCCTGAATCTTCAGAAGCCAGAATTATTGCTATCTATTTAGGCATAATAATTTTCATATTAGTTCTTTTAGGTATATTCGGAGATAAAATTTTTATTGGAAAATTAAATAAAAAGGAAAAAGAGAAATACTCAAAAAATTCAACTATAAATCTTATGCATCTCTACTCAATACTATATCTTTTGACCACATGGGCTTGGCCGGTTGTCTGGTCAGCAGACAGAAGATTTTACTTACCAATCTTACCTTTAATTGTCTTCTGGATGGGCAGGGGCGTATTGAATTGTATAAGGCTATTGCCGAAAAATTACAGAAAAGGTTTTCCCCCTTTTGTTATCCCAGGAATACTGGTAGCTCACTGCATTTTTATATCTTTAGCGGGTGCACCTGCAATATGGAGAAATAACATAAGGTGGAAAAAGTATAGGATATATCCATACCAAATTAATAATATCAACCCTTATACCCGTTTTAAAATGTGGGCTACAAAAGCAGGAATACCTGACAATACAGTGTTTATTGCGCAGAAAATTCAGATTTTCTACTATTATACTAATTTCCGTGGAGTTGGATATTCGGAAATAGTAGACACTAAGACTCTAAAAAGCACTATGGAGACGAATAAAGTTGATTACATTGTTATTGCTAATAGAACCTGTTATAAAGAGGCTCTTTACGGAGGGATGAAAGAAATTATTAACGAATATGATTTTGTGCCTGTTTATGTAGACCCTGCTAAAAATATATGCGTTGTTAAGTGTAACAAAAAAGATATAAGTTCCGATAATGAGCGCTCTGAGGGATATCTTAATAAATTTTTAAGAAATGTAGAAATTGAGGAGTTAGGAGATATTATTTTCAGTAAATCAAATTAAGAATCCACCCGACGAAAAGGGCAGAAGAAATCATTATTATTGAGGCCTTAAGTGTATCCCAAAAACCTAATTCTTTAAAAAGTACAACAAAAGTTGCCACGCAAGGGAAGTACATTGTAAGAACAACGGAGGCAGTAATTAATTGTCCCATCGATAACCCTAAGGGTGCAAGCATACCTATTGCGACATCTTTACGCAAAAAACCAATAAATACAGCAACAATAGCCTCCGTTGGCAAACCCAGGATTTTTGTTAGAAGAGAGCCAAAAATTCTGGACATAAAATCTATCAAACCTAACATATAAAATAAATTTACAATCAAAACACCGATTAAGACAAAGGGAAGTGCTTCTTTAATAAACCAGCCGACTCGTAGCCAGACTTTCTTAATCAAAACTTTAAAATGGGGAATTCTATATGGTGGTATTTCAGTAAATATCTCAGGACTCTCTCCCGAAACATATCTAGCCATAATTTTACCGGTTATCATCCATACTAAAAATAATGCAATAAAGACCGGAGCAATTCCTTTTAATCCATATTTTCCAAGCAACCCAAAAATCATAGCGGTCTGAGCCACACAGGGAATAGAGATTGACATAACTGTTGCAGCTATAAATCTCTCTCTTCTGGTTTCCATAATCCTTGTAGCCAGAATGCCCGGAACATTGCAGCCACAAGCGAGAAACATAGGTACAATACCCATTCCATGAATCCCAATTTGATGCATAAGACGATCCACAAGAACCGCGAGCCGGGGGAGATATCCCGTATCCTCAAGAATAGAAAGAACAAAATAGAAACTTATAATATAGGGTAAAACAGCGGCTACAGGAATAAAAAGACCTGTGCTTAAAAGTCCAAAAGATTGATAAAAATCGATTTTCCCTTCAATTAATTCTCCTATAAGAATTTTGTTTAGTAAGCTTCCCTTGCCAAGAAAAAGTGAAAGCTTCAATAAAACAGGTGTCCATAAATTTTCGAAGAGAGGTTCAAAAACAAAACCTATCAAACCTTCTCCTATCAATCTTATTATTACAAACGACAAAGATAGAATCACAGCTGAAAAAACTATTCCCAGAACGGGATGGGTAGAAGCCTCTTCTAAAACCTGAAGAAAAGTGTGATGATGGTGTTCGATTATCTGTACCTGTTTAATAATTTTACCAACTAAATTCCAGATATCCCTTTCTTTTACGCTAAATTTGGAAGGCTTCACCCCACTATATTTTTCTCTTAATTCTTGAATACCATAACCTGTAATGGCAACGGTTGGTATCACCGGGATTTGCAGAAGCTCGCTAAGCTTCAGAGCATCAATAGTTATGCCCTTGTGTTTTGTCTCGTCCCAAAAATTTAAGAGAACAATAACCGGAAATTTTGTGGATAGAAGCTGAAGAGTAAGATTAAGATTTCTCTCCAGGTTTGTCGAATCGATAACGTTTACAATTACAGTCTCCTTTGGATTACTCTTATCAATAAACTCTTTAGCTACCTTTTCTGCGGGTGATTCCGGACGGAGAGAATAAGTCCCTGGAACATCGATCACTTCAATATCTTTATTGTCTATCTGTATCTTACCACTAAGATATTCAACAGTTGTGCCTGGATAATTAGAAACGATAACTCTAACTCCGGTAAGACGAGTGAATATTGCACTTTTACCTACATTAGGATTTCCAAACAATAAAATTCTTTTCACTCAGTTACCTCTTCAACAAGTATAGTACTCGCCATTCCTCTACCCACAGCGATTTCGCAGTTGCCAACTCTTACAATAACAGGACCAAAAAAGGGGTGCATAGTAATCTTTTTTATAATGACACCTTCCCTTATCCCCATATTTGAAAATCTTCTGCACCAATTTCTTCCTTTTCCTCTTCTTCCGCCTCTACCTCTCATCCCTGCCATACCTCTTTTGCCTCTCTCAAAGGACTTCACAATAAGGGGGACGTTTTTTTTTGCTTCAAGAAGAGACATCATAGTTTTCATAAACCTCTTTAGATTTAAGATAAGAATCCATTTTATCACATGTTTCTTCCGAAACTACATGCTCAATACCACAGGCATCCTTATCCGCAATCTTTTTGTCGACATTCAAAACGTTAATTAAAAAACTCCGTATCAATTTATGCTTCCTGTAAATAGCTTGACCTAATTCATTACCCTTTTCGGTTAACTCTATATATCCGTATCTCTTATGCTTGATTAACCCTTCGCCTTTTAGAGCTTTCAACGCGTAGTTGACGCTGGCAAGAGAAACATCCATGTGCAAAGCGATGTCTTTGACCCTGGCGACTTTCTCTTCCTCGCAAATTTCACATATAGCTTCCAGATAATCTTCCCTGCTTTTAGTTAACTCCATTTTTTGCCTCCATTGTTAGATATATCTAACAATATAAGAGATATATATCTTTTGTCAAGCCTCATAGATAAATTAAATATTAAAATTTAAAAAGCAAAATGACAGATTGAAATGTAAAATTATCTCTTTCCCCCAACTTTAAAAAATAAAAGATTTTTGTATTCATTGAGCCTTTATGGTTTATTGTTTTTTTGGATTGGTGATGGGATTTTATCTCCTAACCTCTGGCTTTTAGCTTCTTTGTCCATTTTTGAACTTTGATTTGTAATTTTTCATTTTTATATTTGATTTTTTAATTTTAGCGGCTTTGCCGCGCTGGGGTTTGACTATTTTGAAAAAAATGCTATATTAGATAAAAACAAGTATCAATTAGATAAAAGAAAGTATTATGGAACTTTACCTTAGCGGGAGGGGTCGTATTGAACAAAAGGAGGTTTTTTTGATTAGGAAGATCGGATCTTTACTCATTGTTTTATTTTTTATTGTGGGGTGCTCAGAAGAAAATGGAAGGCTTAAAGTCTGGTTAATTGATGCTCCCCCGCCACAAAATGTACAAAACATATATCTAACGATATTAGGAGTGGGAATAAGAAACGCAGAAGACGAAGTTGCAACTCTTCAGAATGATATACACCAGATAGATGTATTGGAGCTTGTCGGTGGATATGCAGCTCCGCTTACATTTGATTATATGACCGGCAGTTATTATGTCGATGTTGAACCGGGAGATTATACAAGTGTATTATTAGTGCTGGCCCAGATAAATTCGCTGGTGATGGAAGGTGATAGTATAGCAGATTCTCTGTTGATTCCCGAGGGTATGCCCATAGACTTTGAAATCAATTTCCCCTTTACCGTATTGTCCGGGGAACACCTCACAATTGTCATTGATTTTGATGCTTCAAAATCAATAAATTGGGAGACTCAACCTTATGAACTTAATCCCTATTTTAAGGCATTTCAGAGTTCAAATGCGGGGTTTATAAGTGGAAGAGTTAAGACTTTAGAGGACACTTTAGAAGTGGGGGTAAAGTTTGCTGTCTTGCATGCTGTGAGTTTTGCGGATAGTATGACAACGTTGTCGGATAGCGAGGGCAATTATTCGTTATTTATTCCCGAGGGTACATATAATATTAGTGTCACCGCTGATGGATATACTGTATCCGACACCATATATGAAGGAATTGTCTTAGAAGCGGATTCTATTTTAGAAGACTATAACTTTACGCTTGAATAACCAGTTGCGTTGAGTATTAATTTCATATAGATATTTAGGAACCGGGGCGGGCACACTTTTTTAAGTGAACAAGGAGGTATATCACATTTGTGTAGTGATATATTTGCCGACACCCCGGCGTGATTTATTTATATAAAAAATATTGAAAAGCGCAAGGGGTATTTTAAAATTTCCTCAATCAGATTCCCAGATAGTCTTACCTTCTTTATCTATATAAGCATATTTGTCGGGGTTTCGCGAAACCATTACAAAAGCCAAGCCGTGACGGAAGTCTTCGCCGGAGATTAGCTCAGCTGCTATTTTCATTTCACCGTTTTTGTCCAGATATCCAACTTTGCCACCAGTTTTAACAACTGCCATCCCGTCCTGGAAATTTCCTGCAAATTCATAAACGGGTTCAATAACTGTTTCTCCGTTTTTGTCTATAAAACCCCATTTGTTGTCGATGCATATCCTTGCCATTCCTTCGGAAAAACGAGGTGCGTCATATTCCATCAAATCGTATATAGGCTTTATAATTACTTTTCCGGTTTTATCTATGAATCCCCACTTGCCATCAATTTGGATAGCCGCAAGTTCTTCCTGGAACGGAAAAGCATTTTCAAAGGAAGGTTCGATTATAAATTTATTTTCTTTATTTATAAATCCCCATTTCCCTTCTTTTTTAACGGGCGCCAACTCTTCATTGAAATTGCGCGCAGCCTCATAAACCGGATTTATGATGAAATTTCCTTTCTTATCAATAAACCCCCATTTGCTATACTGCGCTATGCATGTTATCCCATCTTTAAACAATGATTCATTACTACTGTTAAAATCAAATTTCTTACTTATTGCTTCATTTCCTTTTTTGTCTATAAAGGTTGTTTTCATAACTTTTTTACCATTCTCTTCAGTCATAATTAAAACCTGCGCGAGATCTTCCGAAAAATCAGTTGCCCACCTGTACTGTATTTCGATAATTATTTTTCCGTTCTTATCCATATAACCCCAATCGCCCTGCTCTCCAACAAGTGCAACTCCATCTTTAAAATAATTAACCTTTGAAAAAGCAGGTTCGATTACGACCTGACCCTGCTTATTCATAAAGCCCTGTTTCCATACCAATAAGGCTTCTTTCTCAAACTGTTTACGGATCGGATAAAGAACTCCGTTTTCTTCTGCCAGAGAGATTTCAGGTAAGAAAGAAACCAGGTACAGAACGACAAAGATAAACACGCATATACTCTTTTTGTTACTAAACATTAAGACCTCCTTTATTTATTTCTAAATCAAAATGATTATAAGGGAAAAATTAAACTCTGTCAAGGATGAGTTTAGGCACTAAGATAGAAAGACACAAAGAGAATAGCATACAGATAAACTTGGATTCGAAAAATCTACGTGTTCAATCCGAGGGAATTACCAATAACTTATTTCCCTTATCAATTGCCCGGAGTTTTCCGTCATTTCTTTTTGCTCGCTCGGCAATCCATGCGTTTGGATCGGTAACCGAGATAAAACCTCCGGGTTCTGTTTTTTCAGCCGGGAGTTCAGAATATAAATAAAGTTTAATTTTCTGCTGCAGCATTAACTTTAGAACTCTATCGGTTTTCCATAAATACAATTCAAAATTTTTATCTATCCAAT
>CAZHNS010000006.1:0-104008 GCA_964534175.1 uncultured bacterium
CCATTATGATTACGGATGAGAGTGGTGATGTGGTAAAAGAAAAGAAATACGAAGCATTTGGGAATTTAATCTGGGCTGAAGGGGATTATAACGACAACCGTGAATTCACCTCAAAAGAAAAAGACCCGACAGGTTTCCATTACTTCAGCGCGAGGTATTACTATGGGGATATCGGAAGATTCCTGAAACCGGATCCTGTTAGCTTAAACCCTGATCTTTTGGATTTAAAACATCCCAAGACATTGAACCCTTACGTGTATTGTCATAATAATCCATTAAATTATTTAGATCTATGGGGATTATGGGAAACACATCAGGAAGAGGATGAATACGGTCCTATATGTGTTGTAGATGATCCTATTATTGTAACCGCACCTCGTTATCAGGGTGGTGTATTTTCATGGGGTCTTCCTAGTATGCCCTATTATGGATATTCGAGATCGCATAGCTCAAGCGAGTTTTGGAGAGCTCAATTACCAGATTATGTTAGTTTTGCTGGTAACATTGGTGGCGTTGTTGGACTTGGTTTTCAATTAACGTTGGATAGGTATGGAAATCTATATTTCGCTGGAACTGGTAATCTGGCGAAATCATTAACATTGGTTTCTGGTAGTTTGACGGCGGGAGCTATATCGAAGTTAAATTTGATTTCTAAAATACCTACCGAGACTCAGCTTTTAAATTTTCATTCTAAGCATGGTTTTAATGTTGGCGGAGGTGCTTTAGTTGGTTTTCAAGGAGATTTTGTGCCTGGAAGTGGTGCGGGTGTACAGGTAGGTTTGTATAGTCCTCAGGTAGGAGGGACTTATCTTTATGGGGGAAAGATTTATAAATTCGAAAACATAAGCTGGTAAATTTAAAAGAGGATTTCAATGACTCCAGAAAAGCCTTTTATTTTAATGGTTTTAATTTTCAGTATCATCTTCTTCGGTGTAGGAGTATTAATATGTTTATTTCCTTATAGAACTCAGAATTTGGCTATTCGAAATTTCTCAAAATACAATCGAAACCGGTATTTTGATATTTCTTCCTACGATGATTGGATAAAAAGTAGATCTTATGTCATATTTATTAGAATTATGGGAATCCTGTTTATTTTTATAGGAGCTATTGTTTTTTATTTGATAATGAAAGAATTTTAATTTTTAAATAATGTAAAGAGATAAAACAAACTGCTAGTATAAAATAAAATTAATATTTGGTTATTTAATTTGATTTCTTTTTTACTTATTTAAGTTTTAATAATTCTTTTAGTCTGATTTGAGCTTCATTAAATTGTGGGTTCAATTCTAAAGTTTTTGTGAGATCATATATTGCTTTTTCATAAAAACCTTTCTTAGCGTATGATAGGCCTCTATAATAATATGATTCATAGTCGGTGGGAGTTATATCAATTGCTTTTGTGAAATCGTATATTGCTTTATCAAATTTGCCTTTTTCTCCGTAAATAATTCCCCTAAGAAGATAATCGTTATGAGAGTTCGAATCCAATACAATTGCTTTATTTAAGTCTGTTAGCGCTTTATTGTAATTTCCCTCTTTGTAAAAAGTAAAAGCTCTAAGACTATAAGATGTGGAATTTTTAGAATCAATTTTTGTGGCTTTATTAAAATCGAATAAGGCTTTTTCAAATTTCCCTTCATCACTATAAATCATTCCACGAGCTTGATAAGCTTTTACAGCGTTTGGATTAAGTATTATAGCGTGGTTAAGATCTTTTAAAGCTTTCTTATATTCTTTTTTCTCAAGATAAATAATTCCCCTTCCTAAGTACGCATCATAATATTTAGAACCTAAACCAATCGCCTTAGTAAGCTCTCTAAGTGCTTTATTCGGTTCTTTTTCATTGTAGTAAATTTTTGCCAAATTAATGTAAGCTTCCGTTAAATTAGAGTCTATAGCGATTGCCTTTTTGTATGAATTTAATGCATCTTCTAGTTTGTTTTCTTTTTGCGAAGAAATGCCTATATTAAAAAACAATAAATATAAAGCAGGGTTATCCATTAATTTCTTATGTTCTAGAGCTTTATTGAAAACCTCAATGGCTTCTTTATACTCAGATTGTCTATCTTTAGATGCTCCTATACCAATTAAAGTAAGTCCGACTAATTCTTCTATATCTAATTCCAGAGAAAATTTGTACGCTTTAGTATACAAAGATTCAGCTTCTGCATACTCTCCTATATTAAATAATGAATCTGCGTCTTTTATTGTAGGACTAAAATCTAACCTTTTTTCCGGAAGTAATTCATATATATTAGATTTAGAATCAATTGGAATTTCAGTTGCTTCTTTTGATTTAGTTTCTATGTTTTCTGTTTTTCGTGAACAACAAATAGATATTATTACACCAAGAAATAATATGTAATAAAAGACTAAATTTTTTGTTGTTTTCCTAGGTTTTATTCTATTCATATAGGTCAATAATATTGACTTATAACTAAAAATCAAGGGTTTGAGATTATCATGTTGCATATCAACGATGTCAACGGGGTCGGACCTCAACACTTGACCGTAAGGAAGTCATGAGTAGAGCGTTAAGAATTATTAATTGATAGTTATGAATTTTGAATTAAAACAAAACGGGCACTGCTTCTAATTCTATTCTTTTTTGTGTCCTCAGTGGTTAATTATCTTCTTGACAAAATGTGTTTTTATTTTACAATTCCTATAAATCAAAGGAGGTTTTGATGGCAAAGAAAGAAGAAAAAAAAGTGATCGTTGAAGATTCACAGGCAATTGAAGAAGGTAAAAGTATAGCGTGGCTTTCATATTTTGGTCTTTTACTTTTAATTCCGTTATTGGTTAAACCGGATAATTCTTTTTGTAAGCATCATGCGAAGCAGGGTCTTGTAATACTTCTTTTTTATATCGGTCTTGCTATAATCAACATAATACCATTTCTGGGGCAGGTAATTTGGGTTCTGGGTGCTATTACGCTTTTCGTGATTTCTATTATTGGGATAGTTAATTCTCTTCAAGGAAAATATTGGAAAGCACCGCTTGGCATCTATGAAGTTTCTGAAAAGTTTAATTTTTAACTTAACTCTGGTTTAAAATAAGGGAGAATTTAAAGGAGGTAGTTTTAACTACCTCCTTTCTTTTGTAAATTCCGGGCTCGTTTATTAGTTTTCAATTAGAAAAACAACAAAAAGTCTCTGTGTGCTCTGTGTGAATTATGGTTTCGAGTTACGAGTTTTGAGTTTCGAGTTTTTTTAAAGATTTACTCCGAAACCCGAAACCTTAAACACGAAACAAAGAATTTCTGCATACATTTGTCTTCTAATTTTGTCTTGACAGACTCGTTTCTCCTGTTATGATTACTAATAGAAGAAATGAAATATTCTGAAGCTAAATACGGTAGAGTTTTTGTGATTCGGCTCGAAGACGGTGATATCTTGCATGAATGTATAGAAAAATTTGCTCACGAAAATGGCGTTGAGGCCGGATTTTTGATTGCGGTCGGAGGAGCCGATAAGGGTTCTAAACTTGTAGTTGGTCCCGAGAAGGGAAGAGCAGAGTCTATTAATCCCATGGAATACATTTTAGATGAGGTGCATGAGATAACCGGTACGGGTACTCTATTTTTAAGTGAGAGAGGGGAACCTAAACTTCATATGCATGTAGCGGGCGGCAGAAAGGATAGTACTAAAACGGGTTGTGTTCGAGAGGGTTTGAAAGTCTGGCATGTTTTGGAAGTTGTGCTACTTGAACTTACAGATACAAATGCTAAACGTATTACAGATAAGGAAACCGGTTTTGAATTACTCGAGCCTTAAATTATGCGAAAAGAAATAAAAATTACAATTATAGTATTTATTATTTTCATATTAATGATAGCGTTAATTAAGCCAAAGATAGATTATTATCTGAGAGAGGGCGATGTTATTACGATAAGAATTAATATGGATAAAGTTGAACATGCGTTAGAAAGCTTTCGTATGGAATCATCCGGGAAATACCCAGAGTCACTGGATGAAAAAACCGGAGAAACAGGTGAACCATTTTCTGCTTTTCTTTTAAAAGAAAGTTGGTATGAGCCTCCTGTTTTTCCTTTGTGGAGAGATAAAAATAGTGCGGTAAAAAGAAGAACACTATTTATGAGGGAAAATTGGTTTAAGCCAATTAAAAAAAGAGAATTCCGTAAAGTGTTAAAGTTTAAACCCTTGATTGATGATAATGTTCCCGAAAAAATTATTCCATGCAGAATATATATTTATACTAATGGCATTAGATACAAAATTATCGGTGGAGATAAAAGGGGATTTTTAGTACCGGAAGATTCTTCGTGTGAAAGAGGTACTTCAAAGCCCAAGATTATTTATTCTCATAATTATTGGGAGAATAGTGAGTAGGGAGAAGGAAGCAAGTAATAGGTTTTAGGTCTTGGGTTTTAGGTTTTAGTAAAGAAAAAACAACAACAAAAATCTAGTGTATTTCGTGTTTAAATAAATTGTTCATCTTTGTGATCTTAGTGTCTTTGTGTGAGAATAATTTTGGGGTGGTGGGATGGAGTTTAAATAACAAAATATCTTTTTTTCTCTGTGTCCTCTGTGGTAAAAATGGGGTGGGGAGGTGCTTGACTTTTTATTTTTTTACCATAAAATAAATTACTGAAGAATTTGAAATATTTAAAGGGGGTGTTGAAATGGAAGAGAAAAAGATAGGCGTTATAACTCATTATTTTGGTCACATTTCTGTGGGGATTATCAAACTGGATGCTCCTTTGAAAGTTGGGGATAATATTCATATTAAAGGCGCGCATGATGATATTACTCAAAGTATAGATTCTATGCAGATAGAGCACGAGGATGTCGAATCAGCTGGCAAAGGAGATGAAGTAGGTATAAAGGTTATTGAGAAAGTCCATCCTCACGATGAAGTGTACCTAGTTACCGAATAAAGCGGGACTTAATAAGGACTAAAGAATAATAAATAACGAGCAGTTAGTTTTTGGCTTTTGGATGGTGAGCTACCTGGGTTAGAGTAACGACCTAACGTTCTAACTATCTAACCATTTTAGTTGCCCTTGACACTCAATTAATTCTAAGTATATTCGGCCGAGTATTTGTTAGAAAAAGAAAGGAGGATAGATGCCGGAAGGTCTTATAAAAGAGATAAAAAAAACAGAGAAAGAAGCTGAAACAATTATTGCAAAAGCAAAAGAAAAAGCGCAGAAAGATATCGAGAAAGCAAGGCGGGAAGCAGAATCGATAATCGATGAAGCAAATAATAAAGTAAAGAAAATGGTTGCGGAGCATAAGAAAAAAGGCGCCGAAAAGGCAGAGAAAGAGAAAGGAAACATGGAAAAAGAGATGCAGCAAGAAATAAAAAAGATTGAAAATGATGCTTCTAAAAAAATGGAAAAAACTAAAGATTTGATTGTAAAAAGTATTCTAAAGAAGAAATAAATGCCTAAGGAAGAGTTAAAAAAAGCAAATTTTATTATATACGAAGACGACCAAGAAAAATTTCTTGGAGAACTTCAGGAAAAAGGTATATTTCATATTACCGATTCCCGTATCTCTACATTAGCGGAAGAAAATCCCGATTTGATACCAGAAGAGAAGTTTACGGATAGGGAAGCAGAGGAAATTTTTGCCAAAATTGGAAGTATTGTAGATTTACTTAAGGACCATGGGGAAAGCAAAGGCGTTCTCGGGCAATTTATCGACCTTAAGACAGGAATTTCCCCGAAAAAATACAGGGAAATAGTAGAAGATTTCGATATCGATGAGATTAATCAAATATGCAAGTTGGAAGGCGAGCTTTATCATTTAAAAAATAAGGTTACCGAATTTACCGACAAGGTTGAATTTTATAAAGAATGGATAGATCTAAGAGCCGAAATTGCCGAATTTGATAAAATCAAAGATGTTTCTGTAAGGATTTATAAATTAATCGCGGGTAAAGAAGAATTAGAACAAAAATTAAAAGATATTCCCGTAGATTTTCATATTATTTTCGAGAATCAAAAGAAATTAGGTATAGTTTTCTTTATTTATAAAGGATTCGAAGAAGATTTTAAAAAAGCTATCGCTGACTATGAAGCTGAAGTAGTAGATTTTAAAGATGAAGAAAAAGAACCAGCCCAGATAGTTAAAACTAGCGAAAAAGAAATTAAGAGATTAAATGAAAGAATTAATAAAATATCGGAAAAAATATCAAAAAAAGGTTCAGAATACGAAAAATATTTAGTGATTTATGATTATTTTCTTTCCAGATTAAGGCGGACCGAAGTTCTTAATAAGAGCCTTTCTACAAGTAAAGTTTTCTTTCTCGAAGGCTGGGTTGAAAAAGAAAACCGGACAATACTGCAAAATATTGCAGATGAGTATGATGGCGTCGAGCTTACCTGGATAAAACCTAATAAGGGTGAAAAAGCGCCTGTTAAACTGAAAAACAACATATTAAGCCGACCTTATGAAGCTATTACAGGTCTATACGCCTTACCCAAAACGGGAGAAGTAGACCCTACCCCTTATATAGCATTATTTTTTGCCGTTTTCTTTGGATTTTGTATGACAGATGCCGCTTATGGAATCGTGCTGGTTGCAATTTCTTTTTACCTTATGCCTAAATTACCTGAAGGAAGAAAATATTTGTGGATATTTGTTGGAGGGGGAGTACTTACTATATTTGCGGGAGCTATAACAGGGAGCTGGTTTGGAAATAATATAGAAATGGCTTTCCCTGAACTTTCGGGTATTAGTGTATTCAGAGAAAGGCTCACATTATTTGATCCGTTTGAAAATCCTTTAAATTTCCTCAAACTCTCGATGGTTTTTGGAGCCGTTCAAATTTTCACCGGTCTCGTAGTTTCTATAAAAGAGAAGATTAGAAATAAAAAGTATTTTAACGCTTTTGCAAATGAGATATCCTGGATTATTTTCTTTATTTTCTTGGGTGCGTTTGTAGTTACAGGAACTAATGTATTTAAGTTTCTTGCTTTAGTTCCGATCTTAGTCATTTTCCTGTTTTCAGGTCAAAGTAAATCAGTCGTTATGAGATTGGCAAAAGGCGCATTTACAGTATTTAATGAATCAATCAGTTTTCTTGGTAATATACTTTCTTACAGTCGTATTATGGCTCTGGGACTCGTGACTGCCGGTCTTGCTATGTCTGTTAATATTCTGGCAAAGATAGTAAGGGAACTTGTTCCGGGTTTCGGAATTGTTCTGGCTGTCCTTATATTCATCGGAGGGCATCTTTTCTCCATTGCCATAAATGCTTTAAGTAGTTTCGTCCATACAATGCGTCTCCAATTTGCAGAATTTTTCCCTTACTTCTATGAAGGTGGAGGCGAGAGGTTTGAGCCTTTCGGTCTTGTAGGCAAATATACTAGAATTGAAAAAAAGGAGGTCTTAAGTGATTAGTGGTTTTTGGTTAGCAATGTTAGGAGTGGCTGCGGCGGTATTTCTTGCCGGTATCGGTTCTTCTATCGGTGTTCAGATACCTTCAAGAGCAGCAGCCGGTGTACTTTCCGAACAGCCGGATAAGTTCGGAAGAACTTTTATTCTGGTTGTTCTCCCGTCAACGCAGGGGTTTTATGGTTTCATCGCAGCTATGTTTATAATGATGAAGTTAGGCATGTTCGGTGGTGGTATGAATTACGATATGACTATCATAGAAGGTTTAAGATATCTTGTGGCAGGTCTTCCGGTTGGAATTGTCGGATTGATATCCGGGATTCATCAGGGTCTTGTTTCTGCATCTGGTGTAGAACTCGCTGCAAAGCAACCCGAAGCGACCATGAGAGTCGTTATTTTTGCAGTTATGGTTGAAACCTATGCGATTTTAGGTTTCGTTACTAGTTTCTTAATGGTTAATGCTATTGGTTGAAAATGGGTAAAGTAAAAGATAAGATTTTAAAAGAAGCTTTGATAAGTAAAAAGAAAGTAGAAAAAGAAACCTCTACTAAAATCAAAGAGATTAAAGATAAGGCTAATAAAGAAGCCAGCGATATAGAGAAAAAAGGTGCAGATCGAGCCAGAGAGGCAGGAGAAACTGAAAGAGAAAGAATCTTAAGCAGAATCAGGATGGAACTGTCCAGCAGGAAATTGGATAAGAAAAATGAAATCATTGAAAAACTTAAAAATAACGTTTCAGAAGAGATGAAAAAATTGAAATGGGACGATTACAAGAAATTGGTTAAGGAGCTTATTCTCTCAGCTTGCGTAGACGGTGATGAGGAAATTATTACCGGAACTCTGCATAATGATAGGGTGAAAGAATTAATCAAAGAATTGAATAATGAGAAAAAATATGATTTTAAAATCTCAGAAGATAAAGGAAATTTTGAAGTGGGAATAGTCTTATTCAAAGGAAAAAGAAGAGTTAACGCGACTCTTCCCGTTTTATTGGAAGAAGCCTTTGGGGAAATGCAAGAGGAAATAGTAGGAACTTTATTTGGCAGTGAATAGATTCGAAACAGTAAGAGTTCTGGATACAAAATATACTTATGCTTTAGGCGTAATACGCGCACGGGAAGTAAAATTATTGACAGAGAAGAGATTTGAAGAATTACTCTCTTCCACTGATGTGGGAGAATTAATGGCAGCACTGCATGATACAGATTATGGGCAGTTCTTTAGAAATATTAAGAAAAGTGAAGGCGAACAGGCCCTCGAGGATTCTAAAATAGCTCTTTATGATGATTTGGAAAAACTTATAGACAACACCGACGTAATGAGAATATTAAGAGCGAAGTACGATTTCCACAATGTAAAGGTTCTATTAAAAGGGAAGATTTCCGAGGCAGATTTCAGTGATAAATGTTCCTACCTAGGTTCTGTTCCTGTTTCTAAAATCCAAGAGATATTTAAGGAAGAAAAATATTCTTATCTTCCCGAATATCTAAAAAGAGCGGCGGAGGTAGGTATAGATGTTTACTATTCAGCTGACCATAATCCACAATCTTTAAGTTTTACTGTCGATAATATTATGGCGGAGACTTTGACTTCATATACGGAAAATTCTTTCCTTAATAATTATTACAAAATGTGGGTGGATTTGACAAACCTGAAGATAATCCTGCGCCTTTTATTCCTCGAAAAATATCAAGAATTGATTGGCTTTGCAGTGCTTCCCGGCGGCAATATAGGGGCGGATAAAATAAAGAAAGCCAAGATAGAGAGTCCCGATTCTCTGGAAGATTTTTACAGGGGTACGGTTTACAATTTTCTGTTAGAGTGGAAAGATTCGTTCTCGCTTTTAGAGCGGCAATCTGAAAAGTTACTTGTTTCTTACCTTAAATCTGTCGCTTTCGAGGCTATAGGTGTGGAACCGGTAATCGCTTATTTGCTTTTAAAAGAGAATGAGTTAAGAAATTTACGTATAATTTTTATAGGTAAAATGAATGGAGTGGGTGAGGATTTAATTAAGGAGAGGCTGATAATATGAAAATTGCTTTTGCCGGTCCTTACGATCTTGTTTCTCCTTTTAAATCTCTGGGTGCGGAGATAATAAATACAGAAGATAAGAATATAGAAGAAATCAAGCAAGAAATCGAAAGTTCCGATTTTGCTATTGTTTTCGTTTTTGAAAATGTTTTTAAGGAGTTGATGAAATTCGAAGATCTCATGTCCAGTCCGGAAATTAATGTCGTCCCTATACCCGGGATTGAAGGCAGTCAAGGATATGGAAAAGTGAGAATACGCGATATGGTTAAGAAAGCTGTTGGAATGGATATAGGAGGCTTTAATGAGTGAAGGAAAAATAATAAGGGTTTCAGGTCCTCTTGTTGTAGCGGAGAATATGAAAGGTTCCAGGATGTACGATGTTGTACACGTAGGAGAAGAAAAACTGCTCGGGGAAATCATCGAGTTAGAGAAAGATCTGGCTTCTATTCAGGTTTACGAGGAAACAGAAGGAATTGGTGTAGGTCAGCCGGTTTTTCTTACAGGCGAACCTCTTTCAGTTAGTCTTGGTCCCGGTTTAATCGAGTCTATTTATGACGGAATTCAACGTCCGCTGGATAAAATTAAAAAGAAATCCGGGAATTTTATCTCGAGAGGGATATCTGTAAATGCAATCGACCATGAAAAGAAGTGGGAATTTAAACCCGCGAAGAAAAAGGGAGATAAAGTCACGAGCGGTGATATTCTCGGTACTGTACAGGAGACTGTTTTAATTGAACACAGGGTAATGGTACCTTTTGGTGTTGAGGGGACTATAGAGAAGATAGAAAAAGGTAATTTTACCGTAGAAGACGTCGTGGCAGTCATTAAAACAGATGAAGGTAAGAAAGAAATTACAATGGAACAGAGATGGGGTGTTAGGAATGGAAGACCTGTTAAAAAGAGACTTGCTCCTACAACTCCTCTTTTTACCGGACAAAGGGTTGTAGATACTTTCTTCCCGATAGCTAAAGGCGGTACAGCCAGTGTTCCGGGTCCTTTTGGCTCGGGTAAAACTGTTATTCAACATCAGCTGGCAAAATGGGCTGAAGCTGAAGTTGTCGTCTATATAGGATGCGGGGAAAGAGGAAACGAAATGACCGATGTGCTTAATGAATTTCCTGAACTCGAAGACCCAAAATCCGGCGAACCTTTAATGAAAAGAACGATACTTCTGGCAAATACTTCGAATATGCCGGTTGCGGCTAGAGAAGCCTCGATTTATACAGGTATAACAATTGCCGAATACTTTAGAGATATGGGTTACTCTGTTGCGCTGATGGCGGATTCAACTTCCAGATGGGCTGAGGCTTTGCGTGAAATATCCGGAAGACTCGAAGAAATGCCCGGTGAGGAAGGGTATCCCGCCTATCTGGGCAGTAAAATCGCAGAATTTTACGAAAGAGCAGGAAGGGTAAAGTGTATAGGCAGTGATGATAGAGAAGGAGCGGTTTCGGTTATTGGTGCTGTTTCTCCTCCGGGTGGAGACTTATCTGACCCCGTTGTTCAGAATACCCTGCGGGTTGTAAAAGTTTTCTGGAGTTTGAAAGCTGAATTGGCTTACGCGAGACATTTCCCCGCAATCGATTGGTTGACTTCTTATTCCCTTTATCCGGACAATGTTAAAGATTACATGAATAAGGAGGTTGCCGAGGATTTTCTTGAAATAGAGCGAGAGGCTATGAAGTTGCTCGAAGAAGAAGATGAATTACAGGAAATGGTAAGACTCGTTGGTATTGATGCTCTTTCTCCGAGAGAGAGACGTATACTCGTTGCGGCAAGGATTATAAGAGAAGATTTTCTGCATCAAAACGCGTTTCATAAGGTAGATACTTATACTTCCATAGAAAAACAGTATATTATGTTGAAGAATATTATAACTTTCCATCGGGAAGCGGAAAAACATGATGCTGAACCCGAAGAATTGGAAAAGCTCGATATTCTAGAGGAAATTGCTCGTATGAAATTTGTTGATGAAAAAGAAATGAAAAAAATCGAGGGCTTAGAGGCTAAGATTAAAAACGCTTTGGGTAAAATTGCAACAGCTAAAGAGGAGGTAGCGACATGAGAGTAGAATATCAGGCTGTTTCGGATATTTCCGGTCCTCTTTTATTTGTTGAGGGAGTAAGTGGTATTAGTTATGGTGAACTATGCTCGATTAAGTTGCCGAGCGGAGAGGAGAGAACAGGAAAAGTGCTCGAAGTCCATCGAGATAGAGCAATGGTTCAGGTATTCGAAGGTACCAGAGGAATAGATATTCCAAAAACTACAGTTGTTTTTCAGGGTAAAACCATCGAGTTAGCTTTATCCCGTGATATATTAGGGCGTGTTTTCGATGGGATGGGAAGAGTTATTGATGACGGACCAGCGATTTTACCGGAAAAGAGAAGAGATATTAACGGAGAACCGATCAATCCGTATGCGAGAGAATATCCCAACGAGTTTATCCAAACGGGTATTTCGACTATTGATGGGTTAAATCCTCTTGTAAGAGGACAAAAATTGCCGTTTTTCTCCGGTTCAGGTTTGCCTCACAATAAAGTAGCCGCCCAAGTGGTAAGGCAGGCGAAAGTTCTTGGTTCGAAAGAAAGCTTTGCTGTTGTATTCGCAGCTATGGGTATTACTTTCGAAGAAGCGGAGTTTTTCAGGAATGATTTTGAACAAACGGGAGCACTGGAGAAAGTGGTTATGTTTTTAAATCTTGCAGATGATCCGGCAATCGAGCGAATCTCCACACCCAGGGCTGCTTTAACGGCTGCTGAATATCTTGCTTTCGATCTTGAAATGCATGTTCTTGTTATTATTACCGATATGACCAATTACTGCGAGGCGCTACGAGAAATTTCGGCTGCAAGAAAGGAAGTACCGGGACGAAGAGGTTATCCGGGTTATCTTTATACCGACCTTTCTATGATTTACGAAAGAGCCGGAAGAATAAAGGGTAATAAGGGTTCTATAACCATGATGCCTGTTCTTTCTATGCCTGAGGATGATAAAACACATCCGATTCCGGATTTGACCGGATATATTACCGAAGGACAGATTATCTTTTCGCGTCCGCTCGAAAGGAAAGGCGTTAGTCCTCCCATAGATGTTTTGCCTTCACTTTCAAGATTGAAAGATAAGGGAATAGGTAAAGGGAAAACAAGAGAAGATCACGCTGATCTTTACAACCAATTATATGCTGCTTATTCGAGAGGCAAAGAGGCCGAAGAGCTTTCTGTTATACTGGGTGAAGCAGCCCTTTCCGAAATGGATAAGAAATATCTTGAGTTCATGAACAGGTTCGAAGCTGAATACGTTGGGCAGGGTGAGTATGAAGATAGGAGTGTAGAAGAAACCCTTGATTTGGGCTGGAAGCTTCTTTCTATATTCCCTAAAAAAGAACTAAAGAGAATACGTGATGAATATCTGGATAAATACTTCGCAAAATTCGGCGGAAAAGAAGATACTGAAGGTTCTAAAGCTGATAAGAATGCAAGTGGGAAAAAATAACTTCTAAGGTATTGATTTGGAATAATTGCTAAAATGCAAATATTAAATATCAAAATGGAAAATGACAAATCAAATTTCAAAAATAAAAAAAACAAACAATGAATAATTCAAATAGCTTTTTGGTTTTTATTGTTAGGAGATGGGATGATTTTGCATTTTAATCTGTCATTTTGCTTTTTAATTTTTGATATTTTATTTACAGAAATATCTTTAATTACCTTGTGTTTTAATATCCGTTTGTTAGGTACGGTGACCGATTCAGGGAGTGTATAAGATATGGCAGTGCAAGTTAACGCGACGAGAATGGTGCTGCTCAGTCTTAAAAAGCGGCTCAATATCGCTAAAAGAGGACATAAATTATTAAAACAGAAGCAGGATGAGCTTCTGAGGATTCTTCAGAAAACCATTAATGAACTTTCTTCTATGAGAAAAGAAGTAGAAGAACAGCTGTTAGAAGCTTTGAAGCAATTTTTTCTTGCGAGGGCTTATCAGGATAAAAATATCTTTGAAGGCTCTTTTTTAATGCTTGATACTGATATTGAGTTATCGATGGATGTGGAAAAAGTTATGAATGTTCCTCTTCCAAAATATCAAAAAAGTTTGAAGGGCGAGATAGTTTCCTATGGATTCGCGATGACTTCTCCCTCGCTTGATGTTGCGCTTGCAGGTTTAATGAAAGTCTTTGAGAGACTTATTGAAATGGCTGAGTTAGAGAAAAGAATTATTCTTTTAGCAGAAGAGATGGATAAAACAAGGCGCAGGGTTAACGCTCTTGAATATATATTGATTCCTGAAATTCAAAGTAGTGTGCGGGAAATAAATATGAAACTCGAAGAAAGAGAACGGGAAAAAAATTCAAGATTAATGATAATAAAGGATGTGATAAGAGGGTAATATGCTTTTTGTTATATTTGTTTTATCTGTATCATCAATGGCAGAAGTCCGTGTAGATGCTTTTTTAGATACCACGGTTAAGCTGGTCTCTCTTTACCCTCAAATGGAAGGCGTTGATACTCTTGAAACTTTAATATTCAATCTCACTAACATAGAACGGAAAAAAAAGGGTTTGAGAAGTTTAGAATTTGACTATAGGTTAAGGATTGCTGCAAGACAGCATTCGAATGAGATGTTAGAAAAAAATCATCTTTCTCATGGTTCTTCAACTATGCTTAACAAAACTATGTTACAGCGAATATATAACTCAGGATTACCAATTCTAAAAGTTGGTGAGAATATAGCGGAAGATGTCGGAGATCTAATCCCTTTCCTTTTTAAAAGTAATCTTGATTCTCTTGCTAAAAGAATTGTTAATGGCTGGATGGAGAGCCCTAGTCACAGAAAAAATATCCTGGAACCTGATTTTACGCATGTGGGAATTGGCTCTGTTGTGAGAGGAGAAACACATAAAGTAACGCAGAATTTTGCAGATTGTTCAGATTTTATGATTGATAGTGTGGTTGCAGAAGTGGATGAAGGGAAATACCGGCTCTTATTTTATATGAGTTCATTCTTATCCGATATGCGAGTTTTTGATGATGGAGATGTGCTGGAAGAAGATTCCTTATATATACATCCGGGACGGATTGGTGTTCCTTTAAGGAGAGATTCAAGCCTGCATAAAGTTGAGCTGTGTTTGAAAGAACATCAACTTTACCGATGCGGTGTAAGACTTTTTGTCCATACGGGCAACCCGATCGAATCTATTTTCCAACCTTCAAGTGCAAAGTATAAATGAACTGGTTTGTCTGTTGGATTGTGGGATCGTTGGGTTGAAGTTTTCAACTATCTAACTACCCAACCGCCTAACTGTCTAACCGTTAAAAAATCATTATTATAAATAATAAAAATTTTTTTAACTATTTCCCCCTTGCATTTCTTGGAAGTATTTATATTTTGTGAGCAGTAAACGTAAGATAAGTAAGTCAAATGATTAACTTAAGTGTTTTTCCAAATTAAAAAAGGAGGAACGGTAATGGAAAAAATGGTGTACTTCTTTGGTGAAGGTAAGGCAGAGGGTAATATTACAATGAAAAAAACTTTAGGTGGCAAAGGCGCTGGTTTAGCCGAGATGACTAACATAGGCGTTCCGGTTCCTCCGGGTTTTACCATTACTTCTCAGTGTTGTTTATATTATGAAAAGCATAAAAAGTATCCGGAAGGTCTCGAAGATCAAATAGATGAGAATTTAAAGAAATTAGAAAACGCAATGGGACAGAAGTTTGGAGCGTCCGATAAGCCTCTTTTAGTTTCGGTGCGTTCTGGAGCGGCTATTTCGATGCCTGGTATGATGGATACGATTTTAAATCTCGGATTAAACGAAGAAATAGTAGATAATCTCGCAAATAATGCAAATCCACGCTTTGTTTATGATAGCTTTAGACGTTTGATTCAGATGTACGGTGATGTTGTGATGGGTGTGGAGCATGAGGATTTCGAAAAAACAATTCAAGATACTAAGGATAAAAAGGGTGTAAAAGTGGATGCCGATTTAACCGCGGAAGACTGGAAAGAAATAGCGGGTAAATTTAAAAAACTTATAAATGAAAAAACCGGAAAAGAATTTCCGGAAAATCCAAAAGATCAATTACTGGGTGCTGTTAACGCTGTTTTTTCATCCTGGGATAATAAAAGAGCCAAAGAATACAGAAGAATAAATAATATTCCCGGTGATCTTGGAACTGCTGTAAATGTACAGGCTATGGTTTTTGGTAATAGGGGAGAAGGTTGTGGAACAGGAGTCGCTTTTACGCGTAATCCCGCGACAGGAGAGAATACTTTTTATGGTGAGTATTTGCTTGATGCCCAGGGTGAAGATGTAGTGGCTGGTATTAGAACTCCTGGTCCAATTACTCATAAACAAAGAGAAGAATCCGGTTCAGAAATTGACGCTTTTGAAGATGTTCTTCCGAATATGTATAATGAACTTGAGGATATAAGAAAGAAACTTGAAGAACATTTTAAAGATATGCAGGATCTCGAATTTACGGTTGAAGAAAATAAATTATGGATTTTACAAACAAGAACCGGTAAAAGAACCGCGATGGCAGCTGTAAAAATAGCTGTCGATATGGTTAGTGAAGGACTGATTGATAATAAAGAAGCAATTATGAGAGTTAGCCCGGATCAGGTTGATCAATTGTTGCATCCTATGATAGACCCTGAGGCAAAAGTTGAAGTGATTGCTAAGGGTCTTCCTGCTTCCCCGGGAGCTGCTTCAGGAAAGGTTGTATTCACGGCTGACGATGCGGTAGCGGAAGCTAATGCCGGAAGGAAAGTTCTTCTTGTTCGTCATGTGACTTCACCTGAAGATATAGGAGGAATGCATGCGGCTGAAGGTATCCTGACTTCTCGTGGAGGAATGACTTCTCATGCGGCTGTTGTTGCAAGAGGTATGGGCGCTCCATGTATAGTTGGCGCTGAAGATGTCTTAATAGATTACAAAAGTAAAACTTTTACGGTTGGTGACGTAACTGTTAAAGAGGGTGACCCGATAACTATCGATGGAACCACTGGTAGAGTTATTCTTGGTGATGTCCCGACCATAGAGCCCGAGATTTCAGGGAATTTTGAAAAAATAATGGGATGGGCAGACGAAGTAAGAAGACTTGGAGTGCGTGCTAATGCCGATACTCCTCATGATGCAAAACAGGCAAGAGATTTCGGGGCAGAGGGAATAGGTCTTGCTCGAACGGAACATATGTTTTTTGGCGAGGATAGAATACCCGCTATGAGAGAAATGATATTGTCTGAAACTCCCGAGGAAAGGAAAAAAGCTCTTGATAAGATACTTCCTATGCAGAGAGGTGACTTTGAAGGTCTTTTCAAAGCAATGGATGGTTATCCTGTTATAATACGACTTCTTGACCCGCCTTTACATGAATTCTTACCTGAGGATAAAAAGGCGATTGAAGAACTTGCTAATAATATGGGTGTTTCGGTGGAAAAAGTAGAAGAAAAAATTGCGAGTCTCGCGGAAGCTAATCCGATGCTTGGTCTACGCGGGTGCAGACTTGGTATTTTAATTCCGGAAATTACTGAAATGCAGGCACGAGCAATTATTGAAGCCGCTGTTAACGTAGCAGATGAAAATGTTAAGGTTATTCCGAAGATTATGATACCTCTTGCCGGAAGAAAAGAAGAAGTTGCTTCTCAGAGGGAAATTATTGAGAAAGTTGCAGAGAAGGTTTTCGACGAAAAAGGAAAAAAAGTAGATTATCAGGTGGGAACAATGATAGAACTTCCGAGAGCTGCTCTGACCGCTGATAAAATAGCTGAAGTGGCTGATTTCTTTTCGTACGGAACCAACGACCTTACTCAAACTACCTTTGGTTTTTCCAGGGATGATGTTGGCAAATATACTCCAGATTATATTGAAAAGGGTATTCTACCTGCAGATCCTTTCCAGACGCTGGACCAGGAAGGTGTTGGACAATTGGTTGAAATTGGTCTAAAGAAAGGGAAAAAGGCAAATCCCGATTTAGAAGTAGGTATATGCGGCGAACATGGGGGAGACCCTGCATCGATTGAATTTTGCCATAAGATAGGGCTCGATTATGTTAGCTGTTCTCCTTTTAGAGTTCCGGTTGCAAGGCTTTCAGCAGCCCAGGCAGTCTTAAAGGAAAAAAACAACTAAAGAGTTAATACAAATTTCTATTTTTTCGTACACCTCTACAAACAAGGGCCTCAGGGCCCTTGTTTGTTTTTTTAAAGTTGACTTCTCCAAAAATCATTTTAAAATTAGGTTAGTAATATGGAAAAGGATTATAAGCATTATTTTTTATATCCGCTTTATCAGGGTAATATAGCAACGATTCTTGCTCCCGCTGTTTTGTTTTCTCTTGTGGTTTTTATCATGGAAAAAATGGGTGAGTTAATAGGTTTATATGGTGCTGTGCCGGGATTGTTGTTGGCGTTGGCGGTTGTTTGTTTTTCTTTAGATTATTTGCGTCAAATAGTGAAGTCTTCAGCCAACGGTGAAACGGAACCACCGGAATGGAAAGTTGACAGGGTCGATATAGAAGGACTATTTAGAGGAGTAATACCTATTGCAGTTACTCTGTTTGAGGTTTTATTTCTTGCTATACCTGTAAATTTTTTGATTTCTCTTGGTGTAGATAAAAGTTTCTTAAGCCAATTTATCGATTCCTGGAAATTTCTAATTTTTATCCCTTTCGTAATATTATACCCGATAAATTTATTATCATACAGCGTATTTGATGATTTTGTTATTGTTCGCTTATTAAGGACTTTATCGAAAAGTTCAATAATGAAGGTTTTCACATTTTATACAATTTTTTTTGCTGCTTTGATATATATTATTTTACTACCTATATGGAGAAATTTCTTTCTTAACCTTATGGCATTTGCTCTTATTTTTTACCTTTTTCAAATTTGGGCTTATACTTTAGGCAGAATGTATTATAAGGATGTAAATTTTATAATAGAGGGTTGAAAAATTTTTATTAGTAAATAAATTTAGTTTATGAGGACTTCTAAAATAAAAAGTTCAAAGATATTGTATTTGTCTCGTGGACGTGGTTTTGGTCACGCAATGAATGACTTGCTAATCCTGAAAGAACTCAAAAGTATAAATAAAGATTTGTCTATACTTGTTGCTTCTTATCATAAAGGATATAGTTGTTTGATGATGAATGGATTTAGACCATTTAATCTTGGATTGAAACCGAGAGAGGAATTAACATTGAAAGCATCCTTAAGAATATGGTCTCTTATACGCAAATTCAAACCGGATGTAGTAGTTAGCGATGAAGTTTTTATTGCCTTACATATAACAAAAGGGCTTAAAATACCTTCTATTCTAATAACACACTGGTTTTTTGAAACACTGAGTAAAAAACACCCGATAATTCCGGCGGTTAAAAAAGCGAATCATGTTATTTTTGTAGATACACCTGAATTTCATGAGATACCTTATGATTTTAATGTGCACCTTACGTTCGTAGGTCCTGTAATAAAAGAGTTTAAATATACCTTAAGAGATAAAATGAAAGCAAGAAACGAATTGGGTATTAATGTTAAGGATAAAGTTATTCTTGTAACACCGGGTGGAGGACATCAGGTTAGGCGTAGATTTTTGGAAGTAAGCGTAGAAGCATTCAAAGAATTGAAAGGCGATAATCTGAAATTGATAATTTTGACTGGAGAACTCTGTAGCCAATATAGGGAAAGGTTTATTGATGACGATAGGATAATTGTCAAGAATTTTGACTGGCAGATGGATAGATTGATGGTTGCAAGTGACCTTGTTATTTGTAAGGGTTCTTTTTCAACAACATGGGAACTTGCATGTTTGGGTATTCCTTCTATATCTATCCCGGATACAAGTAATCCTATTGACCAAATACATGTGTTTAGAATGGATAATCATAATCTTACACATAGGATTGATCCGCGGAGGTTAAGTAAGTCAGTTTTACTTAAAGAGATGAAAGAAAAACTTAATTCGAAGTTTAAAAGTAAAGAAATCTCAAAAAAGAGCAAAAAATTGATGTATGGACGGGGTCAGATAGAAGCAGCTAATGAGATAAATTATTTTGTTTGTAACGTTATAAAATGAGTAAAAAACAAGAAATGAAGTTTGATATAGTTTTTCTTTCTTATGACGAACCATTTGCAGATGAGCACTGGCGGCGTCTTAAAAAACGTTTCCCTTATGCGCAGAGGGTTCACGGAGTAAAAGGAATTTTAAACGCACATAAAAAATGTGCAAGTTTAGCAAGAACTGAATATTTTTTTGTTGTCGATGGTGATGCTTATATTCTTGATGATTTTAGTTTAAATGATGTTCCATCGGATATTTCTAAAAATTATTTCTACATGTGGTCGAGCCGTAATGCTATAAATGATTTAAAATATGGCAATGGAGGTGTCAAGTTATTTCCCAAAAATATTTTTGACGAAGTCGAAGAATATGGAATAGATATATTTGTGGACTTACCCCATAAGCAGGTCTATAAGGTTGCATCGTTGAGTAGATTCAATTCTTCTCCTTTTTGCTCATGGCGTGCTGGTTTTAGGGAATGTGTCCTGTTGGCAAGTCAACATTCTAAAAGAATAAAGAAGCAAGGACGAATATACCTTTTGAATATATGGTGCAATAAAGGAGCCAGTAGAAAATTTGGTTTATGGTGTATAAAAGGGGCTCGTGCAGGAAGAAGATATGGAATGGAAAATATTGGTAATAAAAAAGCCATAGAATTAATGAATGACTTTAACTGGTTAAAGATGCGTTTTTACTACGAGTTGAAAGAAGGTTATCTTAAGGGTATGGAGAGTGGATTGGATGAAAAAAGCGCGTTCTGATAGCAAATTTTACTTTTTTGATATAGTATTAGGGCTTCTTTTATTAAAGCTAAAAAATTTTTGGATTTTTAAAAATTTTGGGAGGTATATATGGATAGTTTAAAAGTTACTTCACCATCTTTTAGAGAAGGTGAGATGATACCTGGTAAATTCACCTGTGACGGGGAAAACATTTCTCCAGAGATTCGGTGGGAAGATTTTTCAGAAGATACTAAATCACTCGCATTGATTTGTGATGACCCTGACGCACCGAGTGGGGATTTTGTGCATTGGGTTGTTTATAACATTCCGTCAAAAATAGATGGTTTTGGCGAAAATGCTGAAATAAGTGAAATAGCTGATTTAGGTATGACGGATTATGGCCGCAAGGGTTACGGAGGCCCCTGTCCTCCTTACGGTACTCATCATTATCATTTCAAAGTTTACGCACTGGATGAAATGATTGAAACGGAAAAAGATTTAGATAAGTACGATTTACTCGATAAAATGGAGGGTCATGTACTGGCTAAGGGTGAAATTGTAGGATTGTATAAAAGATAAAACAGAATTTAGAAGCTAGAAGACAGAATTTCATCTTAAACTCCCTAATCAAACACAGATTTTTTTAAGTTTTTCACTTGAAACTTGAATCCTTGAACCCTTGATACCTTGACACCTAAACTTCAATATAAATCTAAGTTCAGCGAGGTAAAACCTCGCTGAACTTAGAACAGGCTTAATACAATGAAAAAACAGACGTGTCTGAGTGTTCCACGTAAAAGGGTACGAAGAAACAGGAATTTACATTTAAATTTGCAGAGTTGTTTTTGCATAGACTCAGAATCTTATAGAAGGATTTATCTCCTCCGCAGATTGTGTCAGGAACAGTTATCAACAGATGAATATTGTATGCGTAATCATAAACAAGATCTCCTTCCAATAAAAGTCCATCTATATCAATCGTGAAAGATTTTCCTAAACTTCCTTTCAACTCAAATGGATTATTACGATTGTTATTTCTATTACTTGTTCTTGACATTGTAACCTCCTATAAAATTATCATATAAGAGAAAACTAATATTATCTGGGGAACCACTTTAAACTTTGTCCTACTAAATTTTTAAAGAGCCACTTACTTAGAATACAAGAACCGTTCCAAAAATTAAGACATTGAAAACCAATGGCTTAACATATGTCATTTTTTGCAAAATAAGAAAGCATTTCGCACAACGCAAGAAAAAGAATCAGGGTTTTGGTTTTAGTTCCTAGTTCCTGGTTCGTTGTTCGTGGCCGTAGATTCTGCGAATCGGTTAAGTAGTTAAATGGTGGAGTGGTTGAGTGGGAACAGTAAAGAATCTAAGTGTTCTCTGTGTGAGAAATTCTTTTGTGGGGGTGGATTGGGTTTTAAACAACAAAAATCCTCTGTGTTCTCTGTGTCTGAGTGTGAGAAATTATTTTTTTAGGAAGAGCGTTTTCTTCTGCGAGGAAATGAAAATCGTTTTAGTAATCTTCTGATTTCGGGGAGTTTGTCTTTTGTAGCATTATAGCCAAGTCTTATTCCAAGATTTATTTTGGTGAAATCAGCCCAATGTATCGATTCCACTTTTGGTTCTATTAGTACATCAGCTCTTTCTGACTGTAATCTGTTAAAACGAAATTTTGCGATTTCGTCCGCTCGCATACTGGTAGTAATTGCGGAACCGATTTTCTCGAATTTTCCCAGTTTAGATCCTAAGTCCACTGCTACAATTTTCTTTACTCCGAGGTATCGACATCCATCTACCGGTACTTTTGCGGTAGGCCCAGCGTCTATCAGAATTTTGTTACCTTCTTCGCATGCGGGGAAAATACCGGCTATTGAGATAGATTTTATTATGGCGTCTCTGAGGGGTCCTTTATTTATATATACTTCTGTTCCTGAAACAAGGTCGAGAGCGGTACATCCGAAATTTATTTTTAAATTTTCGATGTTTATATCGGGAAAAAATTTATCTACTACTTTTTTTAAAACTTCTCTTTCTGTTATGTAAGGAGTCACTGCCATTTTTGCAAAGGTAAGTCTTTCTCTTAAATAACAGCTTAATTTTTTTAGAGGAAAAGCATCCTTGTGGTCTTTAAAGAATTCAAAACCTAACTGTTTGAATTCCTCGGAGTTTACAACTTCCTGGCATTTTTCTACTAATTCAGAAAATTCATATCCGAGAGCATAAAGAGCCCCTATCAGAGATCCTATCGATGTTCCGAATACTAATTGGGGTTTTAAATTTTCTTCTTCTAAACATTTTATTACACCAAGGTGTGCGACACCTCTTCCTGCGCCTCCACCCAGTACTAATCCAAATTTATTCGTTTTCAGTGCATAACTCCCTTATTTTTGGGGTTAAATAAATATTTTCGAGATCATTTCTTTTTAAAGCGGTGATTAAAATTTTCAGTTTATCTTCTTCAGATATTCTTTTATCCATTATGATATATTTGGTTTTAAAAACGCGACAGTACCCACCTTTTTTCAATAATTTATCTTCAATGATTTTTATTCCAATTTTACAAGCTATTCGTGTTAGTTCAGCTAAAATTTCTCTTCTTTTCATTTATCTACAATAAAACTATTTAACACAGAGTACACAGAGCTATTATTTTGATTTTTTAAAACCCAACCACACCCAAAAATTATTCTTACACAAAGACACAGAGAACACAGAGGATTTTTTTTAATTTTTGAATTTTGATTTCTCATTTTGCTTTTTGATATTTAATTTTTACATTTTAGCAGCTTGCTGCTTTATGAAGTCTGTTACAATTTTTTTTATTTCTTCTAATCTTTCTTTAGTTTTTGCTTCGAATCGTGTCACTACTATTGGTTGTGTGTTTGAAGCTCTTACCAGGCCCCAGCCGTCCCCGAACAATATACGTGCGCCGTCTATTTCTATAGTTTCGTATTTTTTTCGAAATTCTTCCTTAGCGGCTTCGACTATTTTCCATTTGGCTTCTTCACCTACCTCGGTTCTAATCTCTGGGGTACTTTCATAATAAGGCATTTCGTCAATTATTTTGGAAACGGTTCTCTCAGATTTCGATACAATTTCGTAGAATCTCGCAGACACAAAAAGGGCGTCGTCAAAACCATAATAGTTATCTCCAATAAATATGTGTCCGCTCATTTCTCCCGCTATTAAACTGCCTGTTTCCTTCATTTTTACCTTTAGTAGAGAATGACCGGTTTTCCACATTAATGGATTGCCGCCTAATTTTTTTATCCATTCTACTAGTCCCTGACTACATTTTACATCGAAAATCACATCTGTTCCCGGATTTTTTTTAATTATAGGTTTGGCGAGTGCTCCCAATAATTGGTCTCCGTAGACAAGTTTACCATTTTCATCGATTATACCAGCGCGGTCAGAATCCCCATCGTATCCTATACCCATGTTTGCTTTTGAATCGATGACCTTGGCGGAAAGTTGTTTGGTGTATTTGACTACAGTCGGATCAGGTAAATGATTGGGAAAGTTTCCGTCCGGTTCGCAATTAATACATTCGAAATCTGCTCCAAGAATTTTGAATAATTCAGTTGCGATAGGTCCAGCTGTACCATTTCCGGGATCCAATACTATTTTTAAAGATTTGCCGGGAGAAATTAGAGAAGATGTGTATTCTAAATAGTCCTTTACAACTACCTTTTCGTATGTTTTTCCATTTCCTTCTTCGTAATCTTCTTTTAATATTATTTCTTTTATTTCTTGTATTTGTTCGCCATATACTGTTTCTTTTCCTCTCATCATTTTGAATCCGTTATATTCAATAGGATTATGACTTCCTGTAATCATTAATCCGCCGTCAAGATTATAGTGGAAAACCGTAAAGTATAATAAAGGGGTTGGGGCAGTGCCTATATCCGTTACATTGCATCCTGTATCGGTAATGCCTTTCGCTATATTCTCAAACAGTCTTGGAGAGCTTTTCCTAACATCTCTTCCAACAGCGATATTTGTAAGGTTTTTTCTTTTCAAATAAGTTCCGAATGCCTTGCCAAGATTGTATGCAAATTCGTTTGAGAGATCTTCATCCGCTATTCCTCTGATATCGTATTTTCTGAATATATCGTCATTGACTTTCATTTTTAAATATCTCCTCTTTTAAAGATAATTAACCTGTTTCATCTTATTTGTCAAGACTTCTTGTAATTAAATCAAAAATTAAAATTTAAAAAGCAAAATGACAAATAAAAATTAAAAAATCACTTCTTACCAAACAGAAAAAATATAAATATAAATATGAATCTTTGTGCTCTTTGTGTCTTTGCGTGATAAACATTTGGTGGGGGAGTATGAGTTTCTGGTTCTCTTGACATTTTCTTTCTACAATGTATAATTATTATTAAATGAAGAGGTTGAAATATGGTTTTCCCAAAGGGTAACTTAATCTTAAATAATGCTCCTGTGCAGTATGTAAATTTTGATAATATCCTGAATCAGGCTAAGAAAACAAGAGAAGGTCATCTTATGGGATATATAGAGATAAGATATCCTGAGAGTAATGAGTACCTGTTTTTTAAAGATGGCGCAACAATTAGCGCAGGTGTTTACAAGGAAAACAAATTGAATGAACATCCCTTAGCACAGGTATTAGACAAAGCCAAGAAAGCTCATCAAGGAGTCGTTAATATTTATATGATCGACGAAGAGCTTCTTAATATAATAATGGCTTTATTTAAAGAAAAGCCTCTTTTTTCAGATAAAAAAATTGGAGATGTTGATTTAAATATTCTTTTTAATAAGTTGGAGACTCTGAAGTTCAGCGGCTTTCTTTCCTTGAATAAGTCAAACAAGTATTCTTTTGTAAAATTCAAAGACGGAAGTCCTCAAATTATATATCCTCTTAAGAAAAATAAAAGAAAGATAGATAAGAAAACGTTGCATTCTTTGCTTAAAAGTGAAGATATGCTTATTAGTGCTTATAAAGGCAAAGAAATGAGCGGACAGGCGAATCCTGCTTTAATTGAATTGTTTTTGAAGTTTTTTAACTCTTTGATAGAATCTTTTATTGAGGTTGTTGGCGTATCTTTGGTTAGAAAAACGCTTGTCCCTTCTTACGAGAATGCATGTCAGCACATCGAGATTTTAGAAAACTTTAAAATCGAAGATGAACTAAAAATTACTTACAAACCCTTTATTGCAACCGATGAAGAAATAACAAAGGCTTTTGCCGACTGGATCGATCAGTTTTCCGATGCCATTTTTGTTGTTCTCGGAAGGAAAACAGATGAAATCATTCATAGTTCTATTAAAGATTATCGTTTTGCTTTGAAAAGATCCGGCTTCTTTGAATATTCCAAATTGTCCCGGTTAGATATAGAGTAAGTTTGATCTATTTTGCGGCAACTCCAATTGGAAATCTTGAGGATATTACATATAGAGTTATAAGAATAATGAAAGAAGTGGATTGTATTATATGTGAGAGTAGAAATAAGACCAGGATTTTAATGGATCATTACAATATAAAGAAGCCTTTGAAATCTTATAATGACTACAATAAAGAAAAAATGACGGATTGGATTTTGAAGGGATTGAATGAGGGAAAAGATTTCGTTTTTGTTACTTCAGCTGGTTCACCTCTCATATCGGATCCTGGTTTTTATCTCGTAAAACATCTCATAAGTGAAAAACTAAGTTTTACAAGTCTTCCAGGACCTTCCTCAGTTATAAATGCGCTGATTTTGTCAGGACTTCCCCCTGATAAATTTGTTTTTTATGGGTATCTACCCAGGAAAAAGGGAAAAAGAAATAAAGTTTTAGAAACACTTAAGCATGAAAATAAAACAGTTATAATTTTCGAATCGCCTAAAAGAGTTCAAAGATTGCTGGAAGAACTCGACAAAATTTTACCTGAAAGAGAAATTGTTTTGACAAGAGAAATGACAAAAGTCTATGAGGAAATAAAAAAAGGAACTGCGAGTGAAATTCTCGAAAATATGCCAAAGTTGAAAGGAGAATTTGTGGTTTTGATTGGGGGTAAGATTGGCCTGGAGTAAACTAAAGGATAAAGCAAGATTAATTCTTTCGCCTTTAGTTAAAGCGTTTTCGTTTATGCCGCCGAATTTTATAACATTTGGAGGACTTATTATTGTTATAATTGCGGCTATACTAATCTATAATGGTAAATTTAGAATAGGTGGCTTTGTTTTAATTATAGGTTCAATTTTTGATGCAATTGACGGACAAATTGCGAGGGAAAAAGGAAGAACTTCTAAATTTGGAGCTTTTTTTGATTCAACACTTGACAGATACGCAGAGTTTTTTATATTTTTTTCTATAGCTTTTGCGGGAAAAGGATCTCTTTTGCTTTTTTTGTGTTTCCCGGCGGTTTTTGGTGCGTTTATGACAAGTTATACGCGGGCAAGAGCAGGTTCACTTGGGGTTGACATCAAGGAAGGATTCTTTACTCGTGTTGAGCGTATTATTATTTTAATTATTGGTTTGATAATTTTGCCAGATCACATGATTTACATTATGGCTATTCTGGCAATAGGAGCAAATATAACGGCTATTCAAAGGATATTAATTGCACACAAACGGCTGGAAAACGGAGGTAATTAATGGATAATAAGGTAAGAGTTGCAATAGTTGGTGTGGGTAATTGTGCTTCATCGTTGGTTCAAGGGGTGCATTATTACCGGAATGCAGATCCGAAAAAATCTGTACCTGGATTGATGCATGTAAATTTGGGCGGTTATCATATTAGTGATATTGAGTTTGTAGCCGCTTTTGATATCAATAGAACTAAAGTTGGGAAAGATCTTTCAAAAGCAATTTTCGCAGATCCCAATAACACATACAAATTTACAGATGTTCCTGAACTTGGAGTTACTGTACAAAGAGGTATGACGCATGATGGTATTGGTAAATATCTTGCCGATGTTATAAAGAAAGCTCCCGGTTCAACAGTCGATATTGTTAGAGTCCTAAAGGAAACCAAAGCCGATATGATGATAAGTTATTTACCTGTTGGCAGTGAGGAAGCGACTAAATGGTACGTTGAGCAGGCTCTTCAAGCTGAAGTTGGCTTTATAAACGCTATACCGGTTTTTATAGCTTCTTCGAAATATTGGTCTGATAGATTTAAAGAAAAAGGATTACCTATAATCGGAGATGATATTAAATCTCAGGTAGGAGCGACTATTACTCATAGAGTACTCGCTCAACTTTTTAATGACCGCGGAGTTCGTTTAAGAAAGACTTTTCAGTTAAATGTTGGGGGAAATACTGATTTTCTCAATATGCTTGAAAGAGAGCGTCTTGCCTCGAAAGGAAAATCTAAAACTCAAGCAGTTACTTCTATTCTGCCTTTCGATATTGGAAAAGAAAACATACATATTGGTCCTTCGGATTATATTGAGTGGTTAACAGACAGAAAATGGGCTTATATGAGGATGGAAGGTCAGACTTTCGGCGATGTGCCTTTAAATATCGAATTGAAATTGGAAGTATGGGATTCGCCGAATTCGGCAGGCGTAATAATCGATGCAATAAGACTTCTTAAGTTGGCCCTCGACAACAACATTTCCGGATCCTTGATTGAGCCTTCTTCTTATTTGATGAAGTCGCCTCCCGTTCAATATACGGACTCCATAGCAAAGGAAAAAACCGAAGAGTTTATTAAGAAGTATCAAAAAGGCAAAAAAAATAAAAAATAGGAAAGGGCTAAAATAGCGTCGCATAAAAGAAATAAAAAAAAACATGGTTTTTTTATAACTTTTGAAGGTGTTGAGGGTTCAGGCAAAACAGTTCAATGTCGATTATTGTATGAATATCTATTATCGAATAAAAAAGATGTTATAATGACCAAAGAACCGGGAGGTACTGAGGTTGGGGAGGAAATAAGAGCCATTTTACTCGAAAGTAATGAATGCATAAATGCATATACTGAACTTCTTTTGTATCTCGCAGATAGAGCTGAAAATTTAGCCGAAGTCATCAATCCAAATCTTGAGAAAGATAAAATTGTTATTTCAGACAGACATTTTGATTCGACAATTGCGTATCAAATGGCGGGAAGGGGAATAAAAAAAGAAGAAGTAGATATGTTGAAAAATCTTGAATTGTTTAGAAATAGAGAACCGGATGTTACTTTTTTGCTTGATATCGACCCCGGTATTGTTAGAAATAGAATTAAAAATCCTGATAGGATTGAAAGAGAAAACATTGATTTTCATCGAAGGGTCAGGAAAGCATATCTTGATTTAGCGGAAAAATATCCGGATAGAATTATTGTAATAGATTCGCGGAAAACTATAGATCAGATTCACAAAGAGATAAAAAATGAAATTTCGGTTTTTTTAGATAGAGGAGGATTCTAATGAATTTAAAAAAGAAATATAGTCTTTTGATTGTACTTGTTTTTCTCGCTTTTGGTGGTTTTGTATACTCTTCATTAAATGTTATTACCGCTTTAAAGTCTATTGATAATACAATAAAAATTATAGATAGAAACTATGTTAACGAAGTTGATATGAATAAATTGCTGGACCGTGCAATCGAGGCTATGACAGATAGTCTTGATGCTCACACAACCTACTTAAGAAAGCGGGATTATGAAGATTTAAGGGTTCATACCCAGGGTGAATTTGGAGGTTTAGGGATACAAATATCGAAGAGAGGAGATTATATAACAATAATTTCGCCTATTGAGGGTACTCCGGCTTACGATGCAGGACTGATGCAGGGTGATAAAATAACTAAAATTGAGGGAATTTCGACCAAAGATATGAAATAGATAAGGGTGTTTCGATGATGAGAGGAAAACCTGGAACCGATATAACAATAACCATTTCAAGAAAAGGCTTAGATAGGGAAATTGATTTTACAATAACAAGAGCAGTAATCAAAATTAAATCAGTTCCTTATGCCGGAATGGTAAATGAAGATGTGGGATATGTAGTGATTAATTCTTTTAGCAGGAGTACGACTGAAGAGCTTAGAGTTGCGTTAGATTCGCTGATAGATGTTGGAGCCAAGAAATTTATTATGGATTTAAGAAATAATCCAGGAGGTATTCTCGACGGTGCGGCAGAAGTTGCTTCGTTTTTTATCGAAGAGGGAAAGCAGATAGTATATACCGAAGGTAGAGCGGAGAATTCCCACGATTCTTATGATTCAGAAGATGGTTCTTATTCCAAATATCCTCTTGTTGTTTTAGTAAGTCCGTTCTCAGCCAGCGGTGCTGAAATTGTGGCTGGAGCGATTCAGGATTGGGACCGGGGATTTTTAATCGGTTCACGTACTTTTGGTAAAGGTTCTGTTCAGAGACCATTTCCTTTGCCAGGCGGTAGAGCCATTAAATTAACAATAGCAAGATATCATACTCCTTCAGGTAGATGTATTGATAAAGAATTAGTAGAGGATACCACAAAGCTTTTTCATACAAGGGGGAAATTGCATAGAGAAGTTAAGGGGGGTGGGGGAATAATGCCAGATTCAATACTTAAGGTTAAGTCTTCACCTTTTTACGAGAAGATATATAGTTACGGGTTTGACTTTATAGTTGATTACCTTGCAAAACACCCGAATACTGAAACTGTTACTCCGCACATGATAGAAGCATTTAAAAGTAGAGTTAAAGAAGAGCTGAAGAAAGATTCTACAAAGACGATTGAATATATGGCTAATTATCCTTATATTGATAATCTAACAAAAGAAGAAATAATAGATATGATGAAAGAATTTCAAAAAAGCGTCAGAGAATTATTAAAGGAAAATACAGATGAAACAGTGGGAAGCACAGGATTTTCTGAGAAAGAGTGGAATAATTCTTTGGACGAAATAAAAAGAGGGCTTAAAGTCAGGCTCGCTTATAATAAAGAAGGAATCAAGGGAAGATATGAGGCTTCAATTTCAGATGACGAACATGTTCTGGCTGCTTTAGGTATACTTAAAGGAGCCAATACTGATCTGGATGTTTTTTTAAACGAAAAAAGGTGAACCATATTGGTGAAACTTTTTATTTAGAAACGCTTGGCTGTCCACGAAATGAAGCTGATAGTGAAGCCATTATAAATATACTGACAGCTTCGGGTTTTAAACTTGTACAATTTCCGGAAAAAGCAGATATAATAATTGTTAATGGTTGTGCATTTATTAGTGATGCGGTAGAAGAGTCTATAGATTGTATACTGTCTTTAAGAGATAAAAACAAAAAAGCATTTCTGGTTGTTGTTGGATGTTTTGCGCAAAGATACGGGCTAAATATAACAAAGATATTTAATGAGGTTGATTTGTTTGTTGGTACAGGTTCCTATGAGAAAATTTCTGAACTGATAGCTAACGGAGAAAGTGAAATAGAGAGTAATTATGGTTTTTTGGGCAAGAATTTATACAATGAACCACATGTTACCTCAGAACATTACCGGTATATAAAAATTCAGGAAGGATGCAATTATAAATGTTCTTTTTGTGTTATTCCGAATTTAAAAGGCTTTTCACATTCGAAAGAACTTCAGAGTATAAAGGAAGAAATCTCTAATTTACCAGATAAAGTCAAAGAGATTATTCTGATCGGGCAAAATACAACTTCCTGGGGTAAAGATTTATCCGATAAGAGCAAACTTTCTGACGTTGTTAAGGAAATTGTTCCTCTTTTTCACGACTGGATAAGATTCCTTTATTTTCACCCGCTTTCTGTTTCTGAAGGTTTATTAAAAACAATGCAGAGTTTCCCAAACGTTATAAATTATCTCGACATTCCATTCCAGCATATATCCGGATCTGTACTTAGAGATATGAATCGAGGGTATAGCAGAAAGGAGATAGAAAATCTTCTGGAGTTAATTGAATCCGTAGGTGATTTCACGCTCAGGACTACTTTCATTGTGGGTTTTCCATCCGAAACAGAGAAAGATTTCGAGGAACTTTGTTCTTTTATAGAAGACAAAGGTATTGATCATATCGGAATTTTTGGCTATTCCCCCGAAGAGGGCAGCGCATCTTTTTCTTTGGGCAGTTTCCCAAATAAGGTAGTTAAGCGTCGCCTCCAAACAATTTCATCTTTGATTGAAGAAAAAGCGATTAAAAGAAACAAGAAACTTATCGGCAAATCAGTAAATGTACTCGTCGATGGAATAGAGGAAGGAGAATATTATGGCAGAACCAGAACATCAGCGCCGGATATTGACCCGGTTGCGTGGATTGCTACTCATGATAAAAACCTTAATATAGGCGAAATTTACGGATGTTTGATTACAGATACCCTGGGTTGCGATCTAGCTTGCGAGGCACTTGTTAACCAAACAGAATAACTTGATATTCTAAAGTATAAAACTATGATATGCAAGGTAATAATAAATAAAACATGAAGTGGAAATTTAACTTTGAGGAAATGCCGAAAGTTGAGAATTCGGAAGTTTTGATAAAAAAAATACTTGATAACAGAGGTGTTTCTGATTTTAATTCTTTTTTAAATCCGTCTATTAGCGGCTTGCATGATCCTTTTTTACTCGAAGGGGTCAGTGAGGGTTGTGAAAAAATTTTAGAGGCGATTAAAAATAATAAAAGTATTTCTATCTTTGGTGATTATGATGTAGACGGTGTGGCTTCGACTGCTTTACTTTTGATTGTTTTGCAAAAACTTGGCGCTAAAGTGGATTTTTATATACCTCATCGTCTGGAAGACGGTTATGGTTTGAGTAAATCGGGAATAGATGAACTTAAAAGAAGGGGAACGGATCTTGTAATTACTGTGGATTGCGGAATAAATGGATCGGAAGAAATTGAATATGCTCGTGAACTTGGGATGGAGTTTATAGTGACGGATCATCATTTGCCTGAAAAAGAGAATTCCGCAAAAATTAAAATAGATCCTTTCTTATCAAATTCTTATCCATATAAGGATCTTGCGGGTGTTGGAGTTGCTTTTAAACTCTGTCAAGGTCTGGCAAAAATGTCTGATCTTTCCGAGAATTTTCTTTTTTGGAATCTTGACCTAGTTGCATTGGGTACTGTTGCGGACATTATGCCTCTCACCGGCGAAAATAGGGTTTTTACAGCTTTGGGCCTTAAAATAATGAATGAAAATAGGAGGCCTGGTATCGTATCTTTATTAAATAATTCTCGTTTTAAAAAGGGGGAAATACAGTCATGGCATATTGCTTTTTTGATAGCTCCCAGGATTAATGCACTCGGAAGATTGGAAGAAGCAAGAGAGGCAGTTAATTTGTTATGTACCTATAATAAAGTAAAAGCGAATTCTATTGCGGCAAAATTAGAAAAGCATAATATTAGAAGAAAAAGGATCCAAGAAAAGATTTACAGAGAAGCTTTGAAGTTTTTAAAGTTGGGTGGTTTGGAAGAAAATAAAGGGATCGTTCTTTCGAGTGAAAATTGGCATGAAGGTGTAATCGGTATTGTGGCATCAAAAATTGTTGAAGAATTTAATAGGCCTGCAATTCTTATAGTAGAAAAAGATGAAGTTTGTCGAGGTTCGGGTAGAAGTATCCCCGGTTTTAATATTACAGATTCTTTAAAGAATCTAGACGTATTTTTGGAAAAATTTGGTGGTCATGCTCAGGCTTGCGGTATATCTATTAGAAAGGAAAATATAGATGGTTTTAAAGAGGCTTTTAACAAGGAAGTTATGAAAATTTCAAAAGACAGAGTAGAGGAGAGAGAGCTTTTAGTAGATTTTCCGCTTTCGATTAATTTTGTCGATGAACCTTTGGTGAAAGATCTTGAATCCTTAGCTCCTTTCGGTGTAGGTAATCCAAAACCAGTTTTCGCCGCTTTAAATGTTGAGTTGGCTGGTGTGCCAAGTATCGTTGGAAGAGATCATTTGAAATTTAGCGTTAAAGACGGTAATACATGTATTTCATGTATAGGTTTTTCTCACGGTGATAAATTAGATTTATTAAGGGAGAGTGAAAAATTTAGTATCGCTTATTCACCATTTATAGACGATTGGAATGGACAAGTCTCGTTAAAAATTCATGATATAAAGAAATTAGAACCTAGTGGTTAGAAGTCAGCATCCCAACCCCCACCCAGTAAAACTGATTGAACCACAAAGCTCACAAAGAACACAAAGATTATATTTGTTGTTTTTGCTAAGACCTAAAACCCAAGTTCCAAGAACTAATTACCACTCAACTTTACTCTGCTAAAACCCAATAACTAATACCTAATGTATGATTGATAATTTTATCCTTTCACCGGTTTTGGTATCAGCAATGAAATATATGCCTGTTTTAACTTTTTTACCCTTTTCATCTGTTAAATCCCAGATATTACTGTTTAATTCTCTTATCTTTCTTCCCGTTATATCGTAAATGAAAGTACCTGAAGAATTAACTTCTACAATACTACCGGGAAGTACAATCTGACTTTTAAATTTGTCTGTCTTATAGTTTAAATCTTCAGTAATTCCACTATTGCTGTGGGTCTTTATGATAAGCATCGATAGCGAGCCTGTAGAATGGTAGACCTTGTTAAGTGCGACAACCGTATCTCCTGGTACGTAAAGGGAATCGCCGTTATTCAAATTTGCATGAAAGATTGGATAATCAGACGAACTTATTATAATGCGCAGTCTATGTCCCGGAAGAAAAGTATAGGCAATATTCTTGAGCTCTATGGTTACCTCGTAGGTATCGCCCGGAATCATTAGTTCTTCGACTTCGAAAGAATTTCGGAACCTCATTCTCCTGATTCCTCCGCATATTAACATAGAACGTCCGTCCGGATAGACGTCTGTGAGCCGTACGCTAAAATCAGTATCTTCACAGTTTGACGATACTGATAGTCTTACCTGGCTGTTGCCTGCAATAGTAAGCGGTTCGCTAAGGACCGGAGTACTGTATAAAAGGACGTCGCTCCTGCTTTCGACTGAGTCGCTCTGGTCGCGTGGTCCTACAATAAGAGAAGGATTAGATGGGTTGAAACGGTTTCCTCCTATAGAATGACAGGGATTTCGTGGATCATAATAAAACGAATCAGGAGGATTGCTGGTTTCGGGTGGAGTGTTAGATAGAATACCATTTCCTGAAAGATAAAGTGTATCGGTGCGGTCACTTACAGTATACCAGTCATCTGTTGTTCGCCATTCGTTTTCGCCCATCATGTAATACCTGAATACCGCTTCTGCTTCGTAACCATTGTTCAGTTCGCGCAGGTAGTGGTCGAATATTCTAAATGATATTTGGCGAAGAGAATCGACTCCGTCAGGATAGGTCAGTTCTCCCTGCTCAAGCCTTCCCACCTTTCCGTGTGTCCATGGACCGACCATAAATTTGTGCTTATCTCTAACCGAAGGTGCGCTGCTGTCACGCAGTGCATAAAACATATTAAGCGAAGCATCATCGTTGTGATCATACCACCCAGTAACAAGAAGCATGGGAACACTTATTGAATCCGGATAATTGGTGGCAATTTCCAAAAGAGCCCAGAATAAATCATACTTGTAGTGTTCGAGAATAAGGTTTTTTGGTATGAAGCCCAGGGAATCTCGCATTACAGTGAGCTCCTGTATATAATCACCTCCGTAGTAGTAATCTCTATACTTACTTCTGGCATCCGCAACGATTGGTACACAGCATATTAAGTGAGGTGGTTGGTATCTTGCGGTCATGAACTGGATTACTCCGAGTGCGGATGCACCCCATGTGCCTACCTTACCGTTTGACCAGGGTTTTTCGGCTATCCATTCAACAAGGTCATAACCGTCAAGACCGCGGTCATAGCCTATTGAATCGGCTGAAGAAGAACCGTAAAATCCCCGCCAGTCAACGACCAAATAATTATAGTTTATACTGTCAAAAGGCACCTGACTTTCCGTGAGGCCAATAATGAGTCGATACCAATTTTTATTATAGGGTGTTTGTATGAGTATAGTGGGTTTTGGCGTTAGAGTATCAATCGTATAGATATCGGCTGCAAGATATTTACCGTCTCGCATAGGAATAGAAACAGAAATGCAGCTGTATTGTGCAAAAATACCCTGTGAAGATAAAATAAATAATATTAATAATCTGAGAATCTTCATAATTAATTATTCTGTTTAATATTTTTAAAAGTTAATCTTTGAAAAAATTTAAAAGATCGGACCAAGGAAAATTTCGGTTTTTGTATGCAATAAAACGCCTAAAATTGCTATCAATACAAAATATATATAAAATATCATTTTCTCGTTAAAAGGTTTTTTGAGGCAAAAATAAAAGCTTGCAATTCCAAGAGGTATTGTCGCTATAAAGAGTAGATAGAATCTTAAAATTACAGGTACAAGTAGATAACTTAGAAGCACTAAATAAGAATTTATATATCTTCCCTTTTCAAGACCAAATATTGTAAATAGAGTTGTTATATTTGTTTTGCCGTCGCCCCGGTAGTCGGCAAGATCACGAAAATTTAACGATAAGAAAAGAGGGATAAAGATCAATAAGGCAGGTTTGAAAGGGAACGAAATAAAGGGTTTGTAGAAGTCGAAAAGAGCATATCCGGAAATTGCGGTGAGCAGGGCAGCAAATGAAAGCATAAATATAGATACAGGATAGAAACGTTTCAGTCTTAGAGGTTTGGATGAATAACAAAAATGAAGTATATGCCCGAATAAAACTATGAGAAATAATCTGTAATTTATTATTAATGCGGAAGATATGGAGATTGTAAAGAAGAATAGGCTCAAAAATGTATAATACTTTATTGGAAAAGAATTCGCATTTAAGATACTATTCTTATTTGAGAAATGGTCGGTTTTGATGTCATTAATATCATTTGTAATTACAGAAGTCTGAAAAGAAAAAAAGATCGAAAATAGAAGAAGAATTGAATTGTAGAAATTAATGGGTTCCTTGAAAATATAGCTTCCGAGTACAATGCCAAAAACAGTAGGAAAAATATAATGGATAGCTATAAGAGGACGGCATGATTTAAGCCAGTCCTTTATTAATTGCGGGTTTTTTATTTGTAAAAACAAAAATCCCTCAGAGATAAAAAGAATAAGTATTATTAAAGAAAAAATCATTCTTTTAATACCTTTATTTTTAATTTTGCAGGTAAATAATCGGGGTTGACATACAATGCTTTCTGGTACATCTGTAATGCGTGAGATTTATCTCCTGTTGATTCATAAATTAGTCCGAGATTATAGTAGGCTTCTTCCTGGTTGGGGTTAATTTTTAAAGATTTAAGGAAAGTTTTTTCGGCTTTTTTATATTCATTCTGTGCGAGGTATATAACTCCCATATTGTTGTATATAGCATCGTTATTAGGTTCGATTTTCAGGGCTTTTAATAATTGGTTTTTTGCTTCTTCTATTTTTCCCAGTCTGTAATACGTCATCCCTTTACCTGTAAGCGACGTTGTAGATCTAGGATTATAAACTAACGACTTATTATACATAGACATAGCCTCTTCTAAATTCCCTTTTCTAAAGTAAAAATCTGCTTTTATCTGGTAAAGTTTATGTTTTGGCGTTCCAAGAGAGTAAGCCTTATTGATGGCTTCGTTCATTTCGTTTTCCATGTCACTTCTTGAAGCAATTTGTGCGATTTTAACATAAAATTCTTCCGGGTAGATGCCTTCTTTAATTGCTATTTTATAAATGCTTATAGCTTTTTTGTTTCTCCCGTTTTGATAGTATGCCTGTCCCAATGACAATAATGTTTCATAGTCGGGATTTTTTATTTTTTCTAATTCCCTTATACCTTCTTCAAGATCTCCTGTATTGAGGTAGCATTGTCCTATTCTTTTTTGAGTTTCTCTTTCGTATAAAATAGATTTTGCTTTTAAATATGCAAGTAGAGCTTTTTTATAATCACCATTTAAAAAGAAAGTCCAACCTGCAAGTTTATTTCCCTTTAGTTCTATGCTTTTATTTTTTATGGGTATTATTGCTTTGAGAGTAGTTTCCTGAAAAATCAATGAGAATCCGGCTATAAAAAGAGGAAGAATTAAAAGCAGGTTAGATTTTAAGAAGCGTTTTATAATATAAGAAAGCAACATTAAAATTAGGAACATATACCCGAGGGAAATACCGAATATTATTATCGGTATGGCTAGTAACTGAAATTCGGTTGAATTGATTTGTTTACTTGAAATCCTGTTGATAAATATTACGATGAGAAAACTTAGTATAACTGAAAGGTAAAATACCGGAGTTATAGTAAGTAAGGTGTAGTATCTCAATATAAGAAATAAACCATAGATAATTCCTAGAGATACTAAAAGGATTGTAATAGATGAATTTTTTAGATTAAATACTTTCTTTATTTCATCTCTGTTTTCGATCGATATAACCATTACTCCAGCTAATATGATAAATAGAGAAAAAATTACAGAATAGTTCTGGCTGTCGACAGGTAATATTCCGCCGGTTAAAACTGCCGTGGGAGTGAGATTTTTAAAGCCTAAATATAGAGGTATTTTTGCTACAGTATTTGGTAGTACGCTATGGATAAAGATAATCAGGTAAACGATAATTGGGGCTATTATAGACTTGAAATAGTTTTTTGTCTTTATAAAAACATAGGAAAAACTCCCGATAAGTACTAAAGAAATTTCCAATCTTTGTCCCCAGCTTGCTTGTAAGAGATCCTTCGTAAAATAGAAAAATTTATGTATTTCTGTAATTGTTTCGGGACCGGTTAAATACGTTAATTTATAACCGCTCCCCTTTGAAACTACAATATCGATAAGCGGAGCAATAATGATAACCGTCATTCCTACAGTCATGGTCTTTGCTATTTTTATGGTATTTTCCTTTGTTAGCAATTTAAGAATTAGAAGAATCCATGTGAATAAGGACAGATAGAATAGCGGAAAGTGTACGAATGTCATAAAAAAGGAATGGGATGGAATTATTGAAAAACCCAGAACCTGTTTTCCTTCAAAAGAACTTTCAAGTATATTGCGGGTAAAAATAATAGAGAAAAGAGTTAAAAAACCTAAAAGTAAAGAAAATTTCTCTTTTTCTATTTTCTGTATTATATCTTTTATCATTACTTTAATTTTATAAAAAAAAGGGGGAGAGGAAACTCCCCCTTTTTTTGTTTTTTTTTGAACTTTTTTTATTTAAGAACAGCCGCCTTTGCTATACCCTTTTGGCCTTTATCGGTTTCTATGACTATGTAGTAAATACCCTGCGATAAGTTCTCTGCAGATATGCTTATGGTGTGTTCTCCGCTGTCTTTTTCTCCGCTCTCAAGCGATGAAACTTTCTGCCCCAGTATGTTTACGAGAGAAATATCGACAGTTGTTTTTTTGAGCAGTGTGTATTTTAACGTGGTTGTTCCTAAAATAACATTGCAGTCGAGACTGCACTCTATTTGTCCGTTAGAGACGGTAATATCATTATCTTCCTCGAGGCCCGGGGGAACGTTACCCCATGAATCGAAATAGACATTTTCCGAATTTTCTCCGACATAAGCGACTGCAGGTGTCCCTGCTGATGCAAAAGCCGCGACCGGTCTTGTCGCAACAGCCCCGCTGTCCGCACGGCAGGAATCCAGACTCCATGAATTATCACCATCTTCCCAGTAGAAAGACCTGACCCAAAGTTTCCCCGACCAGTTATGAAGACATCTGATGAAGCTAACCTGTGGATTTCTACTTATTGAGTTGTAGGCATCGTTAACCGCGATACTCGGCAGGACTTCATTTGAATCCGGTATACTGTTGACCCACGCCGGGCTTGACCAGGTTGCACCTGTATCGGTACTCCAGGACCAGCGGAGACCCCAATCATCATAGGTGGTGTAAAGGTCCTGTCTTGGCCATATTATCCATGCGTCTCCGGAACCATCGTATGCTGCCGCGATTTGCGGACCCATCTTTGGAAATGAATCTTCTAATGATATAAGCTCTGACCCATACCAGCTTCCGCCAAAATTGAGACTTCTTCGCGCGTATACGTTATAGTTTTTTTCTTCTCCAACAGTATCCGGTAAGAAGATAAAAGTTTCATATAATATGTTGTCATTACCGTAAGTTATATCTGGAAAACCCGACCCGCGCCATTGAAGTATAGTAGGAGCAGACCAGTTCTCTCCCTGGTCTATAGTTCTGCTAAACATTATTTGATCCTCTCCTCTTCCGCCGAGACCCCTGTGATAGGCAACGAAGATAGAATAATCATGAAAGCTTCTTCTGTTTGTGCATACGGAGTAATTTTTGACTGAATCGTCCCCTGATACGTACTGCCCGGTTCCTAAAATCGATTCGTCATTGCTTGTTTTAAATGCCAGGGTGTAAAGTCGATCCTGATTGTGAAGATAACGTACAAAAACGTGATAGGTGCTGTCAGTTCCGTGAACAATTTTTGGTTCGGTAATATTATCAAAACCGAATCCGATTTCATGTACATATTCCCAGGTTAAACCGTTATCGTTAGACCTGAAAATTCTGACAACTGAATCCGGGCACGCAACAACCGCTCTTAGAGTGTCTCCCGCGAAATAATCGACGTCGATCGCGTCATTATCTATACCTAATTCAAGTGCTTCCCAATCGTTGACGTAAACCTGACCATCATATATAATTTTGTCATCCGCCCAGCGGATTTGCGCATCATCAGGTTTCTTTACTATTGGATCTGCCGGATCCGCTAAAACTTTTGAGGTTTTTGAAAAGTCAAAGTGAGAATTGTTTCCATCAGGTGGATTTACAGCTGCTTTTAGAGAGTTAGTAGTAGTTATTACAAATAACATTATAAGAGAAAAACCCAATAATTTTTTCATACAAACCTCCTTTTTTTATGCTATTTAATATGATATTGATTATTAAAGCTTTGTCAAGATGCTTTTTTGTAAGATTTATATTGAAATTTAGTTAAATTTTAGGCAAGATATATTTTATCTGTGTAAATTTATGACTAAATTATTTTTTGTGTGAATGCTTACCTTGACTAATTTCTATAAACTCATAAATTTGTAGAGAAAAATTATGTTTTTTAGTAAAACTAAAAACAAATTCTTTACTTTAGAATCAATCAAGGGGTGTTGATTTTGCTTTATTTTGCTGTATCTTTTGCAACCAGCTTTCTTTTATCTTTTATGCTTTCAAAAGTAGCCAAGAGAATAGGTTTTGTGGATAAACCAAAGGGAATTAAGGATCATCCAACGCCAACGCCCTATGGCGGAGGAATTGCGATTTTTCTGGGAACCCTGACTTGCCTTTTTTTTAGTAATGATTGGAAAATATTTGTTTTTGGTTTTTTGGTTTTTCTTCTTGGCTTTTTAGACGATATACATCCCTATTCCAGATATTTGAAACTTTTATTCCAATCTCTAATAGCTATATTTACTGTGTGGTCGGGAATAAGGTTGGAAATTATGATTTTTCCGGAATATCTTAATATAATTTTATCGATAATCTGGATCGTTGGTGTAACAAATGCTTTTAATATAATAGACGTTATGGATGGAATTTCAGCGGGAGTCGGTTTTTTCGCAGCATCGAGCGTTATTTTTATTTCCCTTTTCGGTATAGGTACATATCCTGCTGTGGCGGCGGCAATAGCAGGGAGCTGTTTTGGTTTCTTGCCGTTTAATCTGCCCAGGGCGAAGATTTTTATGGGAGATTCAGGAAGTCTTTTTCTCGGATATATGCTTTCCGTTATAGCTATTATAACAAGATATACGTCTGCTAACCCTATCGCTATCTTTGTACCTTTGCTTATATTATTCATACCTTTATTTGATACATTTTATGTGGTTATTCTTAGAATAGCTAAAAAGCAAAATCCTCTGAAAGGTTCACATGACCATTTCGTTTTGAAACTTAAAGCGACAGGTTTGCCCATACCTTCAATAGTCGCTATAATATATCTTGCTACTATAGCACTTTGCGAGGCAGCTTTTATTATTACGCGTTTAACTGTTACGGGTGCAATAATTTTATATACTATTGCAGCATTAATTTTTGTCTTTTTCGGTATAATTTTCAGGGGTAAAACTTGACAGTAATTTTAGGTGCTGGCATCACCGGTTTATCTATTGCGTATCATTTAAAGGAGAAAAATAAAGATTTTATCATTATCGAGAGAGAAAATACTCCGGGTGGACTTTGCCGCAACATAAATATAGAAGGTTTTACTTTTAATTATACAGGACATTTTCTTCATTGTAAAACTGCATACGTTTACAATTTGGCAAAAAAACTCTTACCCGATATTAAGACGGTTAAACGAAATTCTTATGTATACTTAAATAAGAGAATTATTCCTTATCCCATCCAGTCAAATAAGAGATACTTGTCCGGCGGTACAAGAATAAAATCATTACTATATTATCTTTTAAGAAACAGAAAAAAACCAGAAAATCTTGAAGAATGGTTTATTTACAACTTCGGACGTGGAATGTTTAATATCTTTTTTCTTCCTTATAATGAAAAATTGTGGAAATATCCTCTAAAAGAAATTTCAAGCAGTTTTCTAAAGCAATATGTTCCTGAAAGTTATTCTTATCCGGAAAAGGTAGGGGAGTATAACGCCCAATTTCTTTATCCTGAGGATGGTATTGGTACTCTAATTTCTTCTCTTGCTAAAGACATTAAGATTTCTCATGGAGAAGTAAGAAAAGTTGAAAAAAAATACGTTCATTTCAATGGAAAAAAAATAGGATATGAAAATCTTGTATCGACAATACCACTTCCGGAACTTTTAAAAATGTTGCATGTAAATGGAATAAAAAATATTATAAAAGAAAATTTGGTTTGGAATTCTGTATTATGTATAAATATTGGTATTGAAGGTAAACTCTCTTTTAGTGACTCAGTGAATAACTTTACGAACTATGATTTAGACCCTTCAAAGTTTCACTGGATATATTTCCCGGATGAAAATATTCCGTTTTATCGTGTTGGTTCACTTTCCAATATATCTCACCGTTTGGCTCCTGAAAAGCACTCTTCAATATGGGTGGAGATTTCTTACAGAAAAAATAAGCCTGATAAGAGTATAGTAGATGCCGTTATAAAAAATTCAGAAAAAATAGGTTTATTTAACAGAGAATCAATAGTACATATTTCAGAGGTCGATATACCTTATGCGTATCCCATTTATGTTAAAAGTAATGAGAATATTGTTAAAGAAATCCAGAGTTTTTTGAATGAATATAATATACTTTTAGCAGGGAGATTTGGTAGTTGGAAATATTCCTATATGGAAGAATCAATTTTGGAAGGCAAGATGGTGGCTTTTGAGTTATGTCGGTAATAGTTGTTCAATGCATGGCGAAATTAGAATTAGGAGGAGCACAGAAAAGAGTTATAGAATTGATGCGAGAACTAAAGGGCAATGGTATTTTAATAAGCGGTGTGGGCGGAGAACTGTACGATGATGTCAAAAAAGAATTTAAAAATAGGCATTTAACATTGGCTTGCCTAAAAAGAGAAATAAATCCTTTTTATGATATTATTTGTTTTTTTAAGTTAAGAAATCTTCTTATTAAATTATATAAAAATAACAATAGAATAATTCTACACACACATGGCTCTAAAGCGGGTGTAATGGGTAGGATAGTCACTGGAACTTTGCCTTTCGTTTACTCCGTACACACGGTTCATGGTTTTGCAATAAGTCCTTATGTTAACTTTTTTAGAAGATTTATTTATTTGAACGCGGAGAGATTTTCAGCTCTGTTTGGTGATGTTGTTATAACGCAGGCAAAAGTGCATATCGATAGATTAAAAGAGTGGAGAATAGGAAGTAGAAACAAGATTTACTGGATTGCTAATTCAATAAAGCATTCCGACTATAAATTTCGTTCCCGGCAATACAAAAAGAAAAAAATCGTCATCGGAACCATTGCTAATTTCAAAGCTCAAAAGAATCCATTTATGTGGGCGGAGGTTGCAAAAAAAATTGTTGGAAAATATCCTAAAACGAATTTTATTTATGTGGGAGATGGCCCGTTAAAAAGGAGAACTGAAAAACTAATAGGTAATTCTGAAAAGATAAAACTTCTTAGTTGGCAAAATGATATACCGCAAATACTTAGAGGAATAGACATTTTTTTTCTACCTTCCAGGTGGGAGGGATTGCCCAGAACCGTTTTGGAAGCAATGGCTTCTGGTATTCCCGTGGTTGCTTCATCTGTAGATGGAACAACTGAAGCAGTTCTCGATTCGGTTACCGGTTATTTGTTGCCCCCAGGTGATTTCGGAGGCTATGTGGAGAAGTTAAGTGAGTTAATAGAAAGCGAGAAAAAAAGAAAAAAAATGGGTGTAGAGGGACAAAAGAGAGTTGAAAAACATTTTTGCTATAAAAAAATGATAAAGAAGACAATGAAAGTATATAAATCTTTAGGGCTTGTATATAAACCCTTGACATAAGTGCCTTTTCGTATTAGCATGTTAATGAAAACTACCGGATTAAGGAGGAGGGATGAAATTAAATCGTTTATTTAAATGGTTATCACTTGAAAGTTCAAACTTGGCTATTGATCTTGGGACAACGAATACATTAATATACACAAAAGCAAATGGTGTTGTTCTTGATGAAAATTCAATGGTTGCACTTCATAAAGATACTAAAGAATTAATTTCAGCGGGAAAGGAAGTTATACCTATGCTTGGTCGTACTCCTGAGGATATAATTATTTCCGAACCTCTGGAAGACGGTGTTATAGCCGACTTCAAAGTTGTCGAAGATATGCTGAGGTTTTTTATTGAAAAAGTCCAAAAGAAGAAATTGTTTATTAGGCCAAAAGTTTTAGTCGCCGTTCCGTCTGGAATAACTCCGGTTGAGAAAAAAGCTGTTATCAATACTGTTCAAGAATCAGGTGCAAGAGAAGTTTTGTTGGTTTCCGAACCCATAGCTGGAGCTATGGGAATGCACTTGCCCGTAAAGGACCCAACCGGACATATGGTTATAGATATTGGCGGAGGAACCACGGAGATTGCAATAATTGCTTTATCTGGTATTGTGAATAAAGTTTCTATTAAGATAGCTGGAAATGAACTAAATGAATCCATCCAGGCCTACTTATATGACGAATACAACATGGCAATAGGAAAAGCTCTTGCCGAGAAAGTAAAGAAAGATATAGGTGCGGCTGTAGCTACAGCGGAGGACAGGGAAATGGAGATAAGCGGACGTGATCTTGTTGATGGTTTGCCGAAGTCAATTAAAATAAAAACAAATGAAATTTATGAAGCTATGAAAGAGGCACTTGGTCTTATAAAAAATGCAATTAAAAGGGCTTTATCTGAAACCCCCCCAGAGTTGGCATCCGATATAGTAGAAAAAGGATTATTTCTTACTGGAGGAGGTGCATTGTTAAGAGAAATAGATAAGATGATAGAGGAAGAAACGGATTTGAAAGTGAAGATTGCGGAAGACCCATTAAAATCAGTAGTTTTTGGCGCGGGTATTATTCTGGATAATCTTGAGGAAAACAGAAATCTTTTGATGGAATCTATATAGTGGAAAGAAAGTTTCTGCGACTTTATATTTTATTTGTTTGCATTTCTTTGTTTTTAATAGTTTTCGACGGATTCTCTGATGTTAGACTGGGTAATAAATTTTACAGTTTTTTTTCACCGAATTTTCAAAACTTCTTTTCCAGATTTGTGCAAAATAATGGCTTGAAAGAAGAAAATAAGAGGCTACTTGAAAAAGTCGCGACACTTTCATACGAAAAACAGACGTATAATGAATTAAAGAAAGAAAATCAAGAATTAAAAGAAATTATTGAATTTAGATTTAATTATCCGAAAAAGATAATTCCAGCTGAGGTTGAGAGAAGAACACCCGAAGAAGTTAATCTTTCTTTTCATATTGACAAAGGTTCTTCCGATGGGATAGAAAAAAATGCTGCAGTTATAAGTTTTTATGGTGTTGTTGGTAAGGTTTTAAAATTGGGGAAAAATACTTCTGTTGTCCAAACATTAAAGAACTATAATTCTGCGATTTCTGTAAAGAATACAAGAAGCCGGATAGAGGGTATACTTAAGTGGAATAAAAAGTTTTTTATTGAGGGTGTTCCTCAGTATGCGGATTTAAAAGAAGGGGATACTCTCGTAACTTCAGGAAAAGGTTCTGTGTACCCGAAAGGGTTACCCGTTGGTATAGTTACTTTTGCGAAAAAGAAACCAGATGATTATTCTTTAGAAATTGAGGTAGAACCTTTTGAAAATTTAGACATAGTGAGTGTGGTTTTCGTTATAAAAAAATGAAAATCTTCTCTCTGATTTTTTTATCTTTACTGGCTTTTTTCCTTTCTATAAATTTCGAGAAGATTCTTTTAATTGGAAATATTTCATTAAAGCCAATAATTATTCTGCTATATTTTACGACATTGTACTGGAACCCGTTGTATGGATTAATAACTGGTTTTTTTATTGGGTTTCTTTATGAAATTTATCTTCCGGTTTTTACAGGAACTTATCCTTTAGTCTTTACTTCAGTTATTTTCGGCTTAAATTTAATAGAAAAGAAAATATTTAAGTTTAGATACAATTCTCTTTTTCTGTTGTTTTTTGTTGTTTTATTTGTTGGACTCGTACAGCTGATAATTGAGGTTGATAAAACAGGGGCGATATTCAGTATATTTTTTACCCAGTTGGTCCCAGAAGCCATTTTGAATAGCGCGGTTGGTTTAGTGATATTATACTTCATAAAACGCTGTAGAGATTAATAATGTAAAAATCAAAAAAGAGAATAGCCACGGATGAACACGGAAACACACGGATTAAAAAAGATATTTTGTTGTTTTAATAAAAACAGAATATGTGGTGGGAGGGGTATCAGTGTTTATCAGTGGAAATCTGTGGCTAATTTAAGGGATTTGGTTTGGGTTTTTCTTGAGGTAATTTGAATGAAAAAAGCTCCGATAATATTAATTTTAATAATTATATTAACTCTTACTTTACGTCTATTTCAACTTCAATTGATAAGGAAGAATTATTACAGAGGCCTGTCAGAGAGGAATCGGATAAGAAGGGATTTGATTATTCCTACGAGAGGAAAAATTTTATCAAGAGAAGGTGAAGTTTTAGCAGAATCTCGACCTTCTTATTCTTTAATTATATATCCCTATTTCCTTGAAATGCCGGAAGTTAAGGGTTTATGTAAAGTTCTTGGTGTTGATGAAAAGAGCTTGCTGAAAAGGATAAATCCGAACTTTAGAACGTGCAGAATAAGAAGACTTTCTTTTGAAGCTACGTCGAATATAATAGAAAAGCAGGAAGAATTTCCTTCAGTTAGATTGATTACGGAGCCTGTACGTTTTTACGAAAATGATAAAATATTCTCTCATTTATTGGGTTATGCTGGAGAAATCACCAGAGAAGAGTTGGAAAATTTTGCCGATGACTATATTATGGGGGATATTGTGGGGAAGAAAGGGGTAGAGTTAGAATATGAATCTTTCCTTAAAGGTAGTAAAGGTGCTTCTATTTATGAGGTCGACGCGAGAGGAGTAATTGTAAAACGTTTTGACGATTCTTACGGCAAACTTCCGAAAAGAGGTTTAAATGTTCATCTTACAGTGTCGAAGGAGCTAACGCTCTACGCGGATTCTCTTTTCTCCGATTTTGAGAGTGGAGCATGTGTTGCTATGAACCCGAAAAACGGGGAAATCATTCTATATTATTCAAAACCTGGCTATAAAACAAATAAATTGACAGAAGGAATATCTAATATTGAATGGGATTCACTTCGCAGTGATGAAAATTCTCCTCTGTGGGATAGAGTTATAGCAGGAGAATATCCTCCGGGTTCAATCGCAAAAATATGGACTACCATTATTGGATTGGAAAACAACCTTATTAAAGAAGAAACAAGATTCGCTCGTTGCGATAGTATATTCTGGATAGGAAATCGTTATTTCGGATGCTGGAAGAGACACGGGTCTTTACAGCTTATGAACGCTATCATTCAATCCTGCGACATATATTTTTACCAGGTCGGTATGTCGATGACTCTTGAGATGATGGTAGATAATGCCAGCAAATTAGGTTTCAGCAAGCCGTGCGGAATTGATGTGCCGGGTGAGCGGTCTGGTTTCCTGCCTTCAAAAGAATGGTATGATAAGAAGTATGGTAAGAGGGGTTGGGCCAGAGGAGTTCTTGCCAACCTTGCAATAGGTCAGGGAGAAATACTTGTTACGCCTCTACAGGGAGCGACTTTCTTTTCGGCTGTTGCCAACGGAGGATGGACATATGAACCTCATGTGCTAGAAAAGATAACTAATAGCGAGGGAAATACAATTAAAAAACTAAAAACAAGGAAGATAGATTTACCTGTTTCTGAGAAAAATTTGGAGTTTGTAAGAGAGGCAATGAAAAATGTTGTTAACACTCTTAAGGGTACTGCGTACTGGTCCAGGTTAGAAGATATTACTGTAGCGGGTAAAACGGGCACCGCCCAGAATCCGCACGGAGAGGATCATTCGCTTTTTGTCGGATTTGCTCCATTTGAAGACCCCGAGATCGTCATATTTACTGTAATAGAGAATGCAGGACACGGGAGTTCTTACGCGGCTCCGGTTACAACTAAATTGATTAAAAGATACCTTAGGAAAGACGAAAAGATGGAAACTCCGTCACCTCCAAAATCGGAACCAAAGGATTCCACAGATTAACACAGAAAAATAAAGAATTTAGAAGTTAGAAGTTGGCTGTTAGAATCCTCTCCCAACCACAAAAAAAATAGTGAACCACGAAGTTCACAAAGATTTTTATTAAGTTTTTTTACTCGAAACCTGGAACCCTTGAATCCTCAACTCTAAGTAACAACGGATTACACAAATAGCACAAATGTCTTTATTGTTTTTAGTTTGACGCAAGACTCACGACACACGACTCGTGACTTACTTAAACACAGAGAGCACAGAGATTACAAATAAAAAAAGCGTGTATTTCTTAAAATACACGCTTTTTATCTACCTAAAACTTTTTTTTACTTACAGACTAAATTTTATACCGCCTCTGAGGGGTATATTTGTTGTGGACGGATCTGAGAAGATCATACCGTAACCAACTTCCGCGAATATTCCTATGCCTCCCATACTATAATTTGCTCCACCATAAGCAAGGAAACCGAAGTTTGTATCACCTTCTGAGTCTGGAATGTCGCTACTGGACATCGCCATTTGTCCGCCTGCTCCAAGATAAAAAGACATAGGAGCGCCTGGAAGAACAACGTTATATTGACCTGCAAGAAGTATTATCATGGATGTATATTTCACATCCTCAATAGACTTCCATGCATAATCGAAGTCACCGCGGAGACCAATCGGTATTCCCGGAAGAGAAAAATCAAGTGCACCACCGATTGCCGTGAAGTTTTGAGTTTCAGCATCTTCTTCGCTGGATATCATCATGTCGATACCACCGTGCACGCCAACTCCAAGACCCATTACGCCAGCAAAAAGAGGCGTACTCACCAACAATAAGACTAGACAGAATATAAGTTTTTTCATAAGACCTCCCTTTTGTAAGGTTTGTTTAGTTATTATAAGCTTTTGAACTTAAATGTCAAGGGTTTCAATACTTTTGGTGAACTTCTTTTCAGATGAAATTACAATAATGAAAAAACGGAATTTTTTCAAATTCCGTTTTTTCATTTGCTGACTTTAAGTAATAAAGAACAGATGGCGCCGAGAATAAAATTCTGTCCTTACTTACTGAAAGTAGTGAACTGTGCCGATGACTATTTTATCGGTATTAGGTAATCCTTCTTCGGAATTTATGGTAAACTGGTTTCCTATTCTTATTGCATTTTTTTGCGTAATGAAAATTTCAAGACCAGCATCGATTGGAAGAACCATTGCGTCATTGGCAGCGCCGCTAGAATATATGAATGATGCTCCACCATAAAGCCCAAACATCGGGCTAAGTGAGAAGTGGTATAGAGCACCAAGACCAAATCCAACTGCCACATCTACGTCTTCAACTGTTGTAACCCAAATACTAATGATACCGTCTATCTCAAGAGCATCCATTATAAAATAGCCAGCGTTTGCTTCCAACATATATGTTAAATCGTCGGCAAGTATATCAGAGGTTCCGCCACTGAGAACTGTTACTGATTTTGTACCGGCTGGAATCTGCGCAAAGAGACCCAGCGCACAAACTAACATTAAAACTGCTAAAATTTTACGCATAAACATTCCTCCTTAGGGATTTTGTTTTAAGGCACCATCCGCCTTGCTTGAAATTATACGGAGAAGCCTTTCTTTAGTCAAGGTTAAAAAGTTGATAGAGCGAGAAAGTTAATACCTTATAATAAAAAAACGGAATTTTTTCAAATTCCGTTTTTTTTATTTTAACTAACTTTAAGTAATAAAGGACAGATGGTGCCGAAAGTAAATTTCTGTCCTTACTTACTAAAAGTAGTGAACTGTACCCAGAACTATATTAAGGGTATTGTCTGCGCCTTCTTCGAGAGCTAAGGTAAACTTGCCGCCGACTCTTACTGCATTGTTAGAAGTTAAGAAAATTTCGAGACCAGCGTCGATGGGAACAGCCATAACACCATCAAAGGCGGTCATATATGTGAACGCAGCACCGGCATAAGCACCTAACATAGGGCTAAACGGTAAGTGATACATAGCGCCGATACCGAGTGTAAATCCCATATCTCCCATATCTTCATTACTGTCAATTCCGAGAATAGCGTCTATCTCGAGGGCATCCATTAAGAATAAACCGCCGTATACATCAACATCATATTCAAAATCACCATCGCCAAGGAGATCGCTGGTTGAACCGGTAAGAACTGCTACGGATTTTGTACCGGCTGGAATCTGCGCAAAGAGACCCAGCACACAAACTAACATTAAAACTGCTAAAATTTTACGCATAAACATTCCTCCTTAAGGATTTTGGTTTCAAGGCACCATCCGCCTTTTATAGAAATATTATATTGAAAAAATCTTTTTAGTCAAGGGTAAAATTACAAATAAACCTAATTTTCTTATAGTGCTTAGCTTGATTTTAGTATAAAGTTATATAAAATTAAAATATGTCAAATTTGAAAACATGGAAGAAAAGAATAAAAAATAAAAAAAAATGGTACGAATTTTCTTTTGATTCAAAAGTGAAATTAATCCAGGGCACAAAATATTTTAATCCCCTGCGCGAGGTTAAAGGCGAGTTCATTGATCTCTTGCAGATTCATTCTTCTGTTATACATAAAGCGAGAGTCGATATAAAACTGGTTGGAGATGGTTTATTTACAAGTAAAAGAGGTCTTAATTTATCTGTAAGGACTGCGGACTGTCTTCCAATTGTCTTTTATCATCCGAAAGGAATACTCGCGCTCCTCCATGCGGGATGGAAAGGAACTGCTCTCATGATTACTAAAAAATTTTTGTTTACGATGAAAGAATTATATAATTTGGAATTTAAAGATTGGGAAGTTTCTCTTGGTCCCAGTATCAATCCTGAAAATTATGAAATAGGAAAAGAAGTATTTGAATTTTTTTATAAATTTAATATAGAGGGTATAAAAATAAGAAATGAGCGTTATTTTCTAGATCTTGAAGAATCCAATATCAAGATTCTAAAAAAATACGGTGTTAGTAAAATTTATCCGTTTCCTGAGAGAACTTATTCTTCGGAACTTTTTTATTCGTATAGGAAAGGGGATACTGAAAGGAATATAACGGTTGGAGTTATTGAACCGTAGTATAGTGAGTAGGGAGCATTTAGTAGTATAAAATAAATTTTCCATCTGAGTATATCCGTGTTTATCCATGGCTAATTGTAGAAAATAGCAAGGTTTGAAAAATAAAGTTGACTTATAGGCGTTTCCGCTTATCTTTCTTTTTATGAATGAATTTTTAGAACTTGTGAAAACTTTGAGAAAGAAATGCCCCTGGGATAAAGAGCAGAGCCTGAAAAGCCTTATACCCCAATTAATCGAAGAAGTTTACGAACTTAATACAGAAGTCCTTGAAGGTAATATAGAAAACATTATTGAAGAATTCGGAGATGTTTTTCTCACTGTTTTTATGATGGGAGTTATATTGGGAGAGGACGGAATTCCTTTTGATAAAATAATAGATAAGGTCTCAAAAAAAATGATTGCGCGACACCCGCATGTTTTTGGAGAAGAAGAAGCAAGTTCCGCTGAAGAAGTTTTGGAAAAATGGGATAAAAGGAAAGGAAAAAAGTGGAAAATTGGAAGTGGTTTGCCAGCTCTTTTGCGTTCGTCTAAAATTCAGAACAAAGCTTCAAGGAAGGGTTTCGATTGGGATAATATCGGAGGAGTTTTCGAGAAAATAAACGAAGAGCTTGAAGAGTTGAAGAATTCAAAAGATGAAGTGGAGAAAATCGAAGAGTTAGGCGATATATTATTTGCCGTTGCCCACCTTGGAAATTTTCTAAATATCAATCCAGAAATCGCTCTGCAGCGAGCAAATGACAAATTTGAGATTCGTTTCCAAAAACTAGAAGATATGTTAAAGGATAGAAAATTTAGTGATTTTTCAATGCAGGAACTCGAAGAGATGTGGCAGAAAACTAAAAAAATTAGCACATAATTAAGGAGGAACTTTGTTTCTACTTTTACTTTCTGTAACTGTAAACACAAGTAACCTTTATTTGAGAACGGATTTATTTAGAAGTAGCGTATACTCTAATAGTATTTATATCTCTACTGATAATGGCGGCTTGATTTCTTTTGATCCCGAGGACAGCAGTTGGAATTGGATAAATTCAATTTCTGGTCTTCCGAGTAATGAAACAAGAGATCTTTTTCTTATAGGAGATTCTGTTCTTATTTTATCGAAAGGTGGTATTACTATATTAGATGAAAACCTTAATTTAATAAATTATCAAGACTTTAATCCCCTTTTTTTCGTAGCTGATACTAATCCAGATTGCATCTATGTACATAAAAATAATGTGATACTTGGAGGAGAAAAAGGTGTTCAATGGTTCAGTTTAAATAGTTTCGGAAACCTCAGACGTGAAGTAGAGCACGAAGAATACAATTTTAAAGTTTTTGAAATTTTTCCCCTTGACACCTGCTATTTACTCGGAACCGACAGAGGAGTTTTCAAAGCAGATTCTAATTTTGAAGACACTACTATTATTGATCCTTCCGGAGAGACATATTCCATCTTTGTTTTCGAGGGTTCTGTATGGGCAGGAGGTAGCTGGGGTTGCAAGGAAATTACAGGTGATTCAGCGGTTTTTTCTGAAGATACAGTGTGGGTTATTGGAGAGATCGAAGGAGATATTTATATCGGGTCCAAGAGAGGTCTTTATAGATATGAGGGCGATTGGCATAGAATTCATGGGGGAGATGTGCGAGGATTTGCCAGACTTTTACCGCATGGCCTTAGAGCCTCTGTTGTCAGGGGTAATGGTATTAGATTCCAGGGTTCATCCGATTATATTCATCCTCCCGGGCTGGCTTCAAATATGGTGACAGATATGGTTCAAACTCCGGATGGAAAAATTTATTTAAGTCATAAAAACACAAGAAAAATTTCCGTTTTTGATGGAAATACTTGGAAGGTTCTTAACAGTGGAAATACCTGGGGTTTTCCCGGTGGTAGTCTCTTTAATTTAGAATCAGATTCCCAGGGTAGAATATATTTTGGTTTCTGGTACTGGCGAGATGTCCCCATTTTGTTCTGCTGGGATACACAGAATGATACTATGCCTAGGCCTATCGAGATTCCAATCGTTTCTGCTACTACTGTTACCGGTATGTTTGTAGATAGTAATGATGATTTATGGCTTGGCATCCTGCGAACTTATGACTACGTCTATGGCAATTGGGTTTTAAAGATGCATCGGGTGAATGGAGATTCGTTTGAATGGACTACATATCAGGATCCCACAATTGCATGGAAACGGGTTTTTGCTGAAGGTGCTATAGGTGTGTACTGTGGAAATTCTCCGACTGGTGGAGGAACGGGTATCCATGTTTTGTATGATAGCGGAGCATTTGAAGACATGGAGGGAAATCTCGGTGCGAGCACGATTTCGATGTGTTCAGACCTTGAAGGTAATATTTGGGCTGGCTTGGAAGACAAACTTGTTTATATTTCAGGCAATAATGTGGAAAGAATAGAAACGTCGAACAGGTTTGATGGATTAAATGTTGATTTCCAGGGAGGAATATGGTGTTATAATAGCACGGAAGGATTGAGTTATCTTAATCCCGAAGGAAATTGGGAATCTTTACCCCAGGAGTTGAGAGAAATACAATCTTTTACCTTTAATGATATTGTTTCACTTATTCATTTTACTGAGAATAATAATCTTTTTGTTTGTACTTATAATGGTTTGTATGCATTTGACCTTGATTTTAATTTACCCGATTCCGGTGAAGTTAACGTTTATCCCAATCCCTTTAATTTTGAGAGGCACAATAAGCTAAACTTTTCTGCGAGTGACCTTGGAGGTAAAGACTTATTTATTTATGATGTAATTGGTGATGTGAAAGGAGTGTATGAAGTACCCTCTGGGAATAATGTTTTTTCGATTGATGTCGATTTATCTTCCGGTTTATATATGTTTTTTATCGCCGAAGGGGGTAAGGTGATTTATAAAGGTAAATTCGTCGTTGTTAGATAATTTTATACCGGAATTATCATATTCTGTTTTTTAGGTGAGCGGATAGCGGTATGCAGATTGCGGAGTTTCAATCTTTTTTACTTGACAAAAGGGTTCTCTTTTCTATAATGAAAATATGAATGAAAATAGAAAGATATCGGAAGAGCGGTTTCAACATTTAACTGCATTAATGTTTAATTTACCTTACGAAGATGAGTTTCGGCGAGTTAAGGTAAAAACAAAAGAATTGGATTTATTTTTGAAAGAGGTTGCTGAAGGCGGAATAAAGGACAGTAAAGAGTTTCTAAGCGAAGGTATTAAGCGAACAATGACCAATGCTCTTCTTTCAATAATTAAAGAGAAATTAAAACGATTTGCTGAAAAGTATCAAGATGACCCTAAGGGTGAAGCGGCATTCATGGTACTTCAATTTCTATATAACGATTTACCCCTGGAATCGAATGCCTTTTTTATTGTCATTTTTGTAAGAAGCGCACTTAATAGGCCCCTTGCAGATAATAGTAAGGTTTGGACTTTTCTATACGAGTTTTTACCTAAAAAAATTGAAACGGGTAATACAGAAAATATAGAAAAACCTAAGTTTAAGGATGTTTCAGATGAAGAGTTTGAAGAAAAGAAATCCGGACTTCTTACGCCGAAGGGAAAAGTTCTTAAGAAAAAGGAAAAATCAAGAATTATAATACCCGGTGGAGGTAATAAATAAAGATTATGGCTAAAATATTGATTATTATGGGTTCTGGGAAAGACCTGGATTTTGCAAAAAAGATTGAAAAAATTGTGAAAAAATTCGGAGTAAATTGTGAATTGAGGATTGCCTCAGCCCACAAAACTCCTGATAAAGTTATTAAAATAATAAAGGACAACAAGGGAAAAGAAACTGTATATATTACAATTGCGGGAAGAAGTAATGCTTTGAGTGGTCTTGTGGATGCCAATACTACGGGGCCCGTAATAGCGGCACCCCCATATTCAGACAAATTCGGAGGTGCAGATATCTTTTCTAGCCTCAGGATGCCAAGCGGAGTTGCACCAATGGTTGTACTTGGTGCAGAACAGACTGCGCTATCTGCTGTTAAAATACTTGCGCTGAAAAGTAAAGATTTACAGCAAAAGATTTTTAAATATCAGGAAACTTATAAGAAAATGATTGAAAAGGCGGATGGGAAAATAAATGGGTAGCGTAAAGAATCTTTCTGTTATTGAAGAACCCACCGAAAGTAAATCAGGAGTAGGTTTTTTTGAATTTTCTGATAGGTATTCGGTTTTTGACTGGGGTGAAATGCCGGATCATATACCAAATAAAGGTTCATCCCTTGCGATAATTACTTCTCATTTTTTCGAAATTTTAAGAAAGAGAGGTATTCCTAACCATTATCTTGGGGCTGTAATTAACGCTGAGAGCTTTGATCTTGATGAAGTTGATAAGCCTTTTAACACGATTAAAGTTAAGCTCGTGCGCGTTGTAAAACCCAAGAGGAAAAATCGAGGATATGATTATTCGGTTTATAAAAATGTTTCAAAAAATTTTCTTATTCCGATGGAATGTATTTATAGGAATTCTGTGCCTGAAGGTTCTTCTTTCTGGGAAAGATATAATAGGGGAGAGATCAAGTGCGAATACGAAATAACTCCAAATGTCACTTTAGAAAAACCCATTCTGGATGTGTCTACAAAATTGGAAGAGACCGATAGATATTTACAGTGGGAAGAAGCAAGAGAGATTTCTAATCTCGATCCAGACCAAATTGAAGAAATAAAAAGTTTGCTATCAAATGTTAACGATATAATTACAGAAGAGACAAAAAAAGCTGGTATTATTAACCAGGATGGAAAGTTGGAATTTGCAATTGATGCCAGGGGATTCATTATGGTGGTCGACGCTTTGGGTACCCTTGATGAATGTCGTTTTATTTTTAATGAAATTGCTTTAAGCAAGGAAATATTACGTAAACACTACAGAAAATCTAAGTGGTATAAAGAAGTTAAGAAGGCAAAAGAGAAGAAAGAAAAAGACTGGAAGTCTTTTGTTAAGGTCCAACCGGACCCTTTGCCTGTTAAGTTGAAAAAAGTAGTTTCACAAATGTATCAATCAGTCGCAAACTTGATTTCAGGAAAAGAATTCTTTGACGTACCTTCACTGGATAAAATAGTCAAAAAATTGTCAAAGCTCGTTGATTAATAAACACTTATCACTTAATCCTTAACTCTTGCACTGCAACTTTGCGTTGCTTCTAATCCTATTGTTATTCTTTCGTAGATTTAAGTTCATTTATTAAATCTTCGAAAGTTTTGGCTTTATCATATTTGTTAAGCCTTGTAGCGCAATCTCTTCCGTCTTCTAGGATTTTTATTTTTTCTTTATTATTGGAAATCAAATTTGCGCTTTTCAGATATAACTCAAAAGCTTCTTCATCTTTAAATTCGCAGTATATTTCAGCTTTAAAATGCAAAATAGGTGCGGTTTCTTTGTCTTTCAATTTTTTTAAACCTTCGTTTAGGATCTCAATAGCTTTATTTAAAGATCCCTCATTTAAATAAGTTTTTGCAGTGAGAAGATAAGCCTCGTCTAAATATTCGGATTCATTGAAATTTTCTATAATATTTTCAAGAGGTATTCTAGCTTCTTTGAATAAACCGAGCTCTTGATAGATAAGACTAATTTGGTATAAGGTATAAGGCTTCAAAACATCTGAATCAACTTCTTTGTAATATTCTATAGACTTTCTTAGTCTACCTGCTTCGTGGTAAATCTGACCTAATTTCATATTAATATCGTTGCCTAATTCAGGTTTCTCTTTTAATCCCTTTTTTAATAACTCAATTGCTTTCTCTCTGTCACCCATTTCCTGGTAGAGTTTTACCAAATTTAATAAAGCTTCATTTGCTTCTTCTGATTCCGGATGGTCTAATATGGCTTTGTTGTTGTAGTAAATAGCTAAATCATATCTTTTTGCAGCTTTATAATATTCTCCTATTTTTATAAGCAAATAAGGAGTCTTGCGACTTTTAGGGTATTTATTCGTGAAAGCTTTATACATGTTTATTTTTGTGGAGTATTTGCCTTTTTTCCATTTAATTTCTTCGATACTGTATCTAGCTTCGTCAAGCAGATCGGAAGAAACCCAGGTAAGTGATAGTATTTTATTATAGTAATTCAGTGCTATATCATAATTTTTTTTAATTGTAAAGATTTCCCCAAGATATTTGTAAGCGTTTGGTGCCCACTGAGAAGAGGGAAATTCATTTGCAAGGGAACCTAACCATTTAATTGATTCGTCATAATTGTTGAGTAAAAAGTTGATTTTGCCGAGAAGTAGATAGGCGTCATCTTTTAAGGGTGAATTTGGAAACTCGTTTACAATTCTTTTAAAATATTCAAGGCTTTCCACTTTTCCTTGTTTTAATAGAGCTCTTGCGAGCCTGTAAAGAGCGTATTGTTCTAATTCTTTTTCTTTGTAAATTTCGAGAAATCTTTCAAAAAACTCAGCGCTTTCGGAGTATTTTGCCTGTTGGTAACTGCACCACCCGGCTCCAAAAATTGCGTTCGCTTTATATTCAGAATTAGTATCTGATATAAAAATTTGCATAGCTTTTTCTATTTCACCTTTTTTATAAAAGACTTCACCTTTAAGATAATTCACAAGAGGGGTGTTTATAGGATTTCTATCTGTAAAAGATAGAAGACTATCAAATTCAGAAAGTTGAAATAGTGTGGAAATTATATAAATACCAGTATATTTTGTAGGACGCATTTTGTAAGATTCTTCAAAATAATTTAGAGCTCTTCTGTAGGTATTTCTCCTATAACATAGACAACCTCTTCCAAGAAAATTTTGCCAGAGAGGTAGTTCTAAGTTTTCTAGCAAATTTAGTGTTTCTAATGTGTCGTTTTCATGAAAAATAAAGTAAAAACTAAGTGAATCGGGCAAAATTTTAAAAACTGAAGGCGATAATTCTCTACTTTCCGAAAAGTTGTAAAGATTTTCCAGAAATAGAACATACTGCCACTGATTTATTTCGTTAAATTTCGAAGCGGCTTTTTCAAAATTACCTTGAAAATAGTTTATAACTCCCTCGAGGTAAATTGCTTCGGCTTTTCTATCATAGTATGCAGCTTTTTTTACCTCGCCCATGGCCTTTTCAAGTTCATTTAATCTTATATCGATAATAGATAAGTTTAAATAAGCATCGCCTTTTTCCACAAAAGAGGGTTCGATTAGAAGCGGTGTCTGATAAAAATCTCTGAGTTCATTTAATTGCTCTTTTTCGCTGGGGTTGAGCGCCAGTAACAAAATTAAAAGTTTCAATAAGCACCTTTTCCCGAAATTAAAGTGGGAATTGTTTTTAAAAGAATAAAGAAATCGAGAGTTAACGACCAGTTATTTATATATTCTAAATCAAATCGCATCCATTCTTCAAAAGCTAGATCGGATCTCCCTCTTATTAACCAGAGGCATGTTAAACCTGGTTTTATAGCCAATCTTTTCCTTTGCCAATCTTCATATTGTTTTACTTCGCTATATAGAGGAGGTCGGGGACCAACAAATGACATATCTCCCCTTAAAACATTAAACAATTGAGGCATTTCATCAAGACTGAAACGCCTTAGAAATTTTCCGGTTTTAGTAATTCTTGGATCATTTTTAATCTTGAACACTACTTTATCCATTTTGTTCATAGCATATAGACTTGCTTTTGTTTCTTCCGCATTTTGAAACATCGTTCTGAATTTATACATATAAAAGGGTTTCCCTTTTAAACCCACTCTCTGATGCTTGTATATTATAGGTCCTTTTGAGGTTAGTTTTATTACAATTGAAATCAGAATGAATATTGGAAACAAAAGTAATATTGCGGCGAAAGATAATATGCGATCGAATAAATATTTAATAAATAGCTGTGCATAATGGGGGGGGGAAGGATGGAAGGTTATTATTGGTGAAGTCAAAGAACTTTCCAGAGAAACAAAACTGTGAGTTTCTCCGAATACTTCTGCCAAATAAAAAGAGACCGTCAAGCCGAGATTTTCTATTTTATTAATGTGCTTTTTATATTTTTTTTTCGTGATGATTACCCATTCAATCGGTTCTTTTTTCAAGATTTCCGTTAAATTCGGAGGAACTTTGTCGATAACTTTTAAAATTTTTATTCCAAAGAAATCATGAAGTGAAAAAAGATCTTGAATTTCTTTCGCATCTTTATCTTTTCCGAGTATAATAGTATTGATTGGGTTTTTCTTGCTTTTTGAGATTAGTTCTCTATTTAATATCAAAAGAATTGTCGAGAGTAATCCGAAAATTAAAAGAGCTACTCGGCTCTGATTGAATAGTTTAAAATAATAAAGTATCGCTATGGATATACCAATAGCCACTAAAATTGAGATTATTGTTCTTAAATAGAAGTTATATTTATCAACCGGAAATTTCTGCAGAGTTAAATTATTGAGAAGAATTATAGGTGAGAATGTAATTAGGAAGATAGGGAATATCCTAAGATAATAGGAAAAGTACCATTTCATAATTTCATTTGAAGCAGAAGGTATAATTGCTCTTATAGCTACTGCAAGCCAGTAAGTAAATATCAAAATAATAATGTCAAATAAAGTTATCGTAAACCTTATAAAGTGCTTTTTCTCTTGAATCATTTTCTTGTTTCCTTTATAGATAATACAATAGAAACAAAAGTAAGTCTTGTTATTAAAGCAATAAAAAGTAAAGAAAGCAACAGGAAATTATAATTCATATTTTTTCTAATATAATAAAACATAGAAATATTAATGGCAATTTTCGTTTTTAGTTTTTCTTTCTTCGTACTTCCCCCTAATTCATGATAAAAAACAGCTTCAGGCAGGTAGACTATTTCGTAGCCTTTTTTCCTTAATCGCAGACAAATATCCGTATCTTCGAAAAAAAGAAAAAATTTCTCGTCAAAACCACCTATTTTTTTAAAAATTTCTGTCTTAAAAAGCATTACGGCACCTCTTACAGAATCGGGGAATTGGATTTTGTCGTAGTTGACATCCGACATTAAATATTCTTTTGAAATCGTGTTATTTGGAAAGATTTTTCGCAAGATAGATTCTCTTCCAAAAAGAACTCTTAGAATTGTCGGAAACTTTCTGCAAGAAAGTTGAAATGAACCGTTGGGATAAAGCAGCTTTCCCGTCGCTGTACCTATTTTTTCATCATTTTTTAAGAGTTTTATAAGTTTATCTATAGAGTTTTTGCTAACTTCAACGTCAGGGTTCAGAAATAAAATATAGGAAGAATTATGTATTTGTGTAATCTGATTACACGCTGCTCCAAATCCACTGTTTTTTTTATTTAAAATGTACTTGATTTTTTTCTGTTTTAATTTTTTTATAAAACTTTTACTCCCGTCTTTTGAATTGTTATCGACTATAACTATTTGATAATCGCAATTAGGCGGGTTCTGTAATATTGATTTTATACATCTTTTTAAATCTTCTTTTGTATTATAATTTACTATACCAATTGTAAGGGTCATATCTTCTTTAAAAGCCTGCGTATTCCGAGCTTCCAGACGAGCCAGAAAGCTTCCCATACAATTTTTTTTGACATCTTGGAATTCCCGCTTCTGCGTTCCGTAAAAACTATAGGTATTTCTTTAATTTTAAACCCTTTCCAATAGGTATAAAAATGAATTTCTATCTGAAAACCATATCCTTCGGCATCAATTTTATTAAAATCTAAATTTTCAAGGACAGTTTTTCTAATGCCTTTAAATCCACTTGTGAGATCAGATAGAGGTACACCTGTTAGGGTTTTAGCAAACAAATTTGCAGAATAACTCAGGATAAGCCTAGACATTGGCCAATTTATAACGTTTATGCCTTTTTTATATCTCGATCCAATTACAAGGTCAATTTTCTCTTCTGTAAGTACTTTCCGTAATTCTTTTAAAGAAGCAGGATCGTGAGAAAAGTCAGCATCCATTTCAAAAACAAAGTCATAATCTTTGTCGAGTGCCCAATGAAATCCTTCAATATAAGCGCTTCCCAAACCCATTTTCTTTTCTCTCTCAATAAGATGGACTCTTTTATCTTTAGCCTTGGATTTCTTCTTCTGTATTTTCTTGACGGTATTACCTGTTTCATCCGGTGAATTATCATCAACAATTAAAATTGCAAATTCTTTTCCCTGAAGCAAAACTTCTTCGATGATTGATTCTATATTTTCGTTCTCGTTATACGTTGGTATAATGACAAGAGAATCTGCTTTCAAACTTCACCTCTATTTCCTGCCAAACAGCAGATTAAGTATTACTGTTAAAATTATTGAAGCTAAAATACAGAATCCCAGGGGAAAATTAAATATAAAATTTTCTCTTTCAATTGTTATGTTTCCAGGTAATCGCGAAAAGAAAGGGATTTTTACAAATAAAACAATTAATATCCCTAAACCGACTAGTATGTAACCAGTTATTAATAAAGGTGCCTCTGTTTTCATAATAAAGTATATAATGCAAGACGAAGTTGTCAATGGCAATGTTCCAACCCTTATACCGAGATTTCAAACATTATGTTTTCCCGGCATTCAATAGAAATTGAATAATAATTCACAAAAAATGAATTATTACCCTTGACAATATTTATAACGTACATATATTCAAATTTAATTATAAGCTTTGAAATGGGGAGTAGGTAGAAAAATAACTTTGATAAGTAGCATAACAATGATTAGAAGAGAAGCTTTTAAGAGAAGCAGGGATTAAAAAAACACTTATCACTTAATCTATAATCCCTGAACTCCTGATTTGCACTACTTCTGATCCTAATCGATTTATTTGTATGCTTTGTGGTTCAATTAGGTTAAGCTCTTGACAAAAGTGAGGTATATTTTATACTTCTTTTATGATACTTGTACTTTTAGGGTACCTTTCTGTGTTGTTGCCAGAGCCCTCTATAAGGGGAGAGGAGTGGATAGAAGAGGGTGAGATAAGTCTACCCTACGGTATTTCGCCACTATTTGAAGATACTAATAAAATCGATGTATCCATTTATTCTGCTGTAGATACGGTAAAATACGTTCAATTTTGTCCAACTCTAAAATATAGATTGGGTAAGTGGGGGGGAGAGGTTGCTCCTTACGGTCGATGGGGAGGTGATAACTTCTATCCCAGAATAGAAAAATTCGGCGTTTATTCTGATTTTATAAGGGGTTCGGTTTTTTATAAAAGCGACAATATTTTATTTTCTTTTGGTAAAGACATATATTCCATAGGACCCGCTTTTGAAGATAATGCCCTGCTTTCACCTAATATTCCACTTAACTATGTTAATGTTACTTTTAAGAATTCGAAATTTTCTTTCACTCATTTTATTTCCCGTTTGAGTGATTACGAAGGTATTCAATATGAGTGGGATGACACTTCTTCCGGCTTGTTGATAAACACTAATAGATACCTTGGACTACATCGACTTGAGATAAAATTGACTGATTGGCTTGCCTTTTCTTTTTCTGAAAGTATGCTGATAGGAGGGGAATCATTGGGATTTCCATTTGAATTACTGACTCCACTCACAATATATTTTGTTGAACAACATAATAAAAAACAAAACTCTAATATTTTATGGAATTTTGATTTAGTTGCAGTCAAAAATAAATTTCTTTTTTATTTTGACTTATTTATCGATGATTTTCAATACGAAACAGATCCATGGAAAGAGCCGAACCACATAGGACTTTATTTTGGTATTCAGGACAAAGATTTTCCCGTCAATAATTCGGAAGTTTTTGTTTCTTATAATCTTATGACAAGATGGGTTTATGATAATATTTTAGTTTGGCAAAGATATTTAGAGAACGAAATACCTCTTGGCTCGATGATTGGAAGTGATTACGACAGATTTACCCTTAAATACCTGCATGCTATTGCAAATTTTAAGTTGGGCGGTATGGCCTCTTATACAAGAAGAGGCGAAAACAGAATAAATACTCCCTGGCCTGTCAATACAAGAGTTGGGGCGTCCTCCGAAAACGAATTCGAGGGAACAAATTTCCTAACTGGAACGGTCGAAAAAAGGATGACCTTAGCTGCAGTTTTAACGTATGAAGACTTTCTAGATCTCGAGTGCGGCATATCCTACTTCCAGAATTATGAACACGAGGAAGAAACAACAAAAATTCTTCCCTCAATTAGGTTAAAGTTAAAATACAGAATATAGAGTATAAGTATTTGACAATCAAATTATTAGTCGCTTTTAGTTAAATATAAAAATATTTTTTTCTATTTTGGTAAAGAATTGTATTAGGGGTCGAGGGATTGAGGTTTCCGGTTTTCTAGTTTCTTTTCTAACAGGTTAGATGGAGGCAGGCGATTACATCTTCATTGTTTTGAGTCTTTTCGTTATATAGTTCAACTGCTTTATCTGTTTTTGCTACCAAGGGTTCGATGTTTTTTTGTTTTAGAACTTTTAAAGTTTCCTCTGGTACCTTCATAACTCCATAAGCACCTGTTCCGATTATTAATAAGGGTGGTTTTGCTTCTATTGCTTCTTTTAAGTCTTCCAGTGTCAGGTTGTGTCCTTCTTTTCTCCACCAGGGGGAAAACACCTTGTCTGGAAAAATAATCACATCTTTTGTATACTCTTTGCCTTCTATGGTTATTGACCCGAAACTATATTTTTCAATTCTCATTTTTTACTTCCTTTGCTATTTATAATATTATGTATTGTTTTGCTTGATGCAAGGATTTTTTGTGAAGAATTTAAGAAAAACACAGAGAATAAGTCGATTTTTGATACCTTTCTATAATTTATTCTTTTTTTATATATAGTTCTTTAATGTGTTCTGGTTGGACACAAATAAGAGCTATCGATGACTTTCTTTTTATGCGGTTTTTTATACAAATAAAAAGTAGGGATGTGGTGTACTCTGTGTTCTCTGTGTCTCTGTGTAATAATATTTTTGGTGGGTGGGAGGGTGTTGACAATGCCAAATGACTTATATATAATTACAGTGAAGGAGTCGCGAGAGTGGCGGAATTGGTAGACGCGCTGGACTTAGGATCCAGTACTACGGTCAAACAGTGTGGGGGTTCAAGTCCCCCCTCTCGCATATAAGGGATAAAATTATAAAAAATTAAAGTGGAGGGTTTAATTGCAGGATCTAACAGTAGCCTTTAAAGAAAAAAAACTGGAAGAAGAAATGGATAAATTGGCGAAGGAATTACGAAAAAAAGTTTCTATTCCCGGTTTTAGAAAAGGAAAAGCACCTGTTGATATTATACGAACGCGTTTTAGTGGTCACTTGAGGGCTGAGAGTCTTCAGAAATTAATACAGGATAAAATGATTGAACTTATCAAGGAATATGAGCCTTTTATATATGGGCCTCCGGTAGTTAAAAATCTGGATGAAGATAAAGAAGAAATTCGTTTGGAAATAACTCTTGATGTTCCTCCTAAGATAGAATTAGATTTATCCAAGATTGAGATAGAAGATAGAGATGAGGATAAAATTAATATTAGTGAAGAATTGGAGAAATTAAGAGAGATAAATAGTGAATTGAAATCTGTGAAGAGAAAAGTGGAAATAGGGGATATTGTTTTTATAGATATAAAAAAAGGTGAAGAGATAATTCATAATTATTCCTGGGAAGTTGGAAAAGATAATTTTTCTAAAGAGCTTTCTGGTTTAAAAGCCGATGAGGAGAAGGAAATTGAAGTAGAATTACCTGAGAATTTTCCTGTGAAAGGCATAAAAGGTAAGAAAAAAAGGATAAAAGTCAGTATAATTGAAATTAAAGAAAAAGTTAAACCGGTTTTGGACGATGAATTTGCTAAGGATCTTGGCTTTAGCAACCTTGATGAATTAAAGGAAAATCTTAAAAAGAATATTGAGGAAGAAAGAAAAAAAGATAAAAAAGATGTTTTGACAGATAAGATTCTAACAAAAGCACTGAATCTAGCAGGAGATTTTCCTGTGAGCCCAACACTGGTTAAGTTAGTTGGTGAGGGTGAATTAAATGATTCGGTAGCTAAAAGTAATGCAAGAAAAGCTACCCTTCTCGATGCAATAGCGCTCAAAGAAAAAATGACAATAACCGAAGAGGAATTAGACAACTGGTTGGAAAAAATAGCAGAATCGGAAGAAGAAGAGTTTGAAAAGTTTGGTGAAGAGGCTATTCGTTTTGTAAAACAGTCAATTTTGAGAGAAAAAACTTTGGACTTCTTGGTTGATAAAGCAAGAAAGGAGGATTAAGGTGAATAATCAATTAACTATACCTTACGTAATAGAAAAAACAGCTCATGGCGAAAGGGCTTATGATATTTATTCGCGTCTTTTGAAAGATAGAATAATTTTTATAGGGTCAGAAATAGATCAACCCACAGCTAATAGCGTGATAGCTCAATTATTGTTTCTTGAAGCGAAAACACCCGATAAGGAAGTTCAAATTTTTATAAATAGCCTCGGAGGAAGTGTTTCTGATGGTCTTGCAATTTATGATACTATGCAATATGTAAGGAATCCGATAACTACAATATCTGTTGGTATTTCGGCTTCTATTGCAGCGATAATATTGACAGCCGGGACAAAAGGCAGAAGATTTGCCCTTCCCAACTCACGAGTTCTTCTTCACCAGCCCTCAGGAGGAGTTAGAGGAGTGGCTTCAGATATCGAAATACATGCGGATGAAATAATAAAAATTAGAGAAAGATTGCATAAAATTCTTGCGGAGCATACAAATCAACCACTAAAGAAAATTAAGGCGGATACAGACAGAGATTTCTGGATGACAGCACAGGAAGCTCTTGCATATGGCCTCATAGATGAAGTTATTAAAAGTAAAAAGGAAGTAGTTGATGCGGAAAAAGTTTAAAGACGCTTTTTGTTCGTTCTGTGGACGAGCGCATTCAGAGACTGCACGACTTATAGCAGGGAAGAACGACACATACATATGTGAAGATTGTGTAGAGCTTTTTTCTGATTTTTTAGAAGAGGAAACTAAAGAATTACCGAAAAAATTTGATTTCGACATACCTACGCCTGCTGATATAAAAGAACATCTCGATGGATATGTTATTGGGCAAGAAAAAGCTAAAAAAATCCTTTCCGTTGCTGTATATAACCACTACAAAAAAGTTAAATATCAACCGAAAGAAATAGAGGTAGATAAGTCTAATATAATCCTTATAGGACCTACTGGTGTTGGTAAAACTCTTCTTGTCCAAACACTTGCTAAATTCTTAGAGCTTCCGCTTGCTCTTTCTGATGCTACTTCTCTAACTGAAGCGGGTTATGTAGGTGAAGATGTTGAAAATTTGCTGGTACGACTTCTTCAGGCAGCGGATTATAATGTTGAATTAGCTGAAAAGGGTATAGTCTATATAGATGAATTGGATAAAATTGCAAGAAAATCTGAAAACCCTTCTATTACAAGAGACGTATCTGGAGAAGGAGTCCAACAAGCTTTACTCAAGATTGTAGAAGGAGCGATTGTGAATGTACCTCCTCAAGGAGGCAGGAAACACCCTGAACAGGAATTTATTAGTTTGGATACAAGAAATATTCTTTTTATTGCTGGTGGTACTTTTGATGGTCTTCAGAATATAATAAAAAGTAGATTGCAATGTAACGTCCTTGGTTTTAATACTTCTTCTGATGATCAAGAAATAAAAAGTCCTGAAGATATATTGGAACAGATTGAACCTCATGATCTTATGCACTATGGTTTGATACCGGAAATTGTAGGAAGATTTCCTATAATTACTACATTAAATAGGTTGTCTATTTCCGATTTAACTGATATTTTGTGTAAACCTAATAATGCCCTGGTTAAGCAGTATAAACAACTTCTAAATTGGGATGGAATTAAGCTGACCTTTACCCGCCCCGCTCTGTATGAAATTTCAAGAAGAGCATCGGAAATGAAGACAGGAGCCAGAGCATTAAGGGGGATAATCGAAGAATTGATGCTTGATTTAATGTTTGATCTGCCTCAAATGAGAAATATCGAGGGCTGCCGAATCACAAAATCGACAATCACAAAAGGTATACCTCCCCAGATAATTCGTAAAAAGAAAAAAGCTCAATGAGGTAGGAGAGTATATTTTAGAAGGTAAATCTCCTTTAAAAATGATTAGATGGTCTCCTTTCAGATATATATCTGCTGTATATATTTTAATAATTTTGCTTGGTGCATTATTACTAAAACTTCCTGTTGCAAATAGAGGTTTATCTCTCATAGATTCATTGTTTACTTCGGCTTCGGCTATATGCGTTACAGGTTTAATTGTTAAGGATACCGCTTTGGATTTCACTTTAACTGGTAAGGCTATAATATTATTTTTAATTCAAGTTGGAGGTATGGGATACATGGCTGTGGCAAGTTTATTTATGACTATATTCGCAATTAAACCTGATAAAAGACAAAACATTGTAGTCCAACAGGAATTTGGTCTATTTAGTAGGGATAATACGTTAATTTTTTTAAGACTGGTAGTGCTGACAACTTTTATTTTTGAAATGTTAGGTTTTATTTTCTTATACGTTGGTTTCAGGGATAGTTTCAACGTTAACGAAACAATCGTTCACGCAATATTTCATTCTGTTAGCGCTTTCTGCAATGCCGGCTTTAGTTCTTTTTCCAATAACCTAGGATCTTTTGCAAATAACCCAATTATAGGTTTAACAGCTGCATTTCTTTTTATAATAGGAGGCCTTGGGTTTATAGTTATTATAGAAATATTAGAACGTTTAAAAGGAGAAAAGAGATATCTTTCAGAGCATTCAAGAATTGTAATTTACACAACATTAATACTTATTATTGTGGGTACGATCGCTATATACATATTAGAGTATGGAAATACCCTGGGAGATAATAATATAGTTTCTAAATTCATTATGTCTTTTTTCACTGCAACGACGCCCAGAACTGCCGGTTTTTCTCTTCTGGATATAGGAAGTTTGCTACCCACAACTCTTCTAATACTAATAATGTTTATGTTTATAGGAGCTTCTCCCGGAGGAACCGGTGGAGGAATAAAAACCACTACATTTATAATAATCGGTAATTTCTTCACTTCAAGACTAAGGGGTTTAAAATCAGTAAATATCGAGAAACGTAGAATTCCAGAGGAACAGGTAAACAAAGCATTGACACTTTTTCTTATTTCGTTAATATTAATAGTAATTATGATTGGAGTTTTAAGCTTTTCAGAAAGAGGAATAATTAATGAGAGGGGATTACTGCCTATAGTTTTTGAAGAGGTTTCCGCATTTGGAACTGTTGGTTTATCAATGGGTTCATCTGTTCGTCCGCTGTTATCGCTTTCTCACGATTTTTCGGTTCTGGGTAAGTTAATAATAATTATAACCATGTTAGCAGGAAGAATTGGGCCTCTCACTCTTGTAGCGACAGTTTTAAAGAAAAAAAGTGAAAGCTTTCAATATCCTCTTGCGAAGGTACAAATAGGATGATTGGAAAAACAGAAAAAAGACAATACTTTGTAGTAGTTGGTCTTGGCACTTTTGGTTTGACGGTAGCATCCGAACTTCTTAAAAGGGGTTGCCAGGTTACCGCTATAGATAAAGACGAGAAAAAAGTTGAATTGGCTTCTGAATTTGCTATCGATGTGATAATAGCTGATGGAAGAGATAAGAAACCTTTAGAAGAAGCTGGTGTTTCTTCAGCAGATGCTGCAGTCGTTTCTATTGGGGAAGACCTTGAAGCTTCATTCCTTGTTACTCTTCATCTAAAAGAACTTGGAATACCATGGATTGTGACCAAAGCTTCCTCTCCTTCTCAGGGAGAGATTCTTGAAAAAATTGGGGCTGACAGGATTATTTATCCAGAAGAAGAAATGGCAAGGAAACTTGCGGATCAACTTCTTAATCCTTCCATAATAAATTATCTTAGACTTAATGACTCGGTTGGTATTTTGGAATCAGAAACCCCCGATCCTTTTATCGGCAAAACGCCTAAGGGACTTTCTCTTAGAAACAAATATGGATTGAATTTGATCGCGATAAAAAGAAAAGTGCAAAGAAAAAATGGTGATGAAGTTGTTGAGGATTTGATAGTTGTTCCTTCTCCTGAGGAAAAAATAGAAGAAGGAGACACTTTACTTGTTATAGGTGATCATAAATCTCTTGAGAAGTTTAAGAAAATGCAGCGTACCGTAAATGAACAGGATGAAGATTAAAGACTTAAAAATTAATAAGCTGCTTGAATCCTTACCAACAGGATTAATCTTAATTGACCAAAACAAAATAATAATCGAAGCTAATCCTGAAGCAAAAAAACTTCTTGGTAAAAAAATAGAGTCTAAAAACATTGAAAAAGTTTGTGAGACTGTTGAAGAGAATTTGTTCAATGATGTCCTCAGCGGGAAACATATCGAAAGAAGTGTATTTGAGTCAGGAGACTTGTTGATAGGTTTTAGCGCTTCTCCTGTTTATGGTAACAGAGGCAAGATAGTAGGATCTTCAATTATTTTAAGAGATATAACTGAAATTCGAGAAATGGAAGAAGAGCTCAGGAAAAAAGACCGCCTTGCTGCGCTCGGGGAAATGGTTGCAGGATTGGCACATGAAATTAGGAACCCACTTGCTTCAATTAAAGCGGGTATAGAGTCACTATCTTTCAGTGGGTCGGAAAACACCAACAATTATAAATTTCAATCAATTGTATTGCATGAAATTACACGTCTTGAGAGAATTGTAAATGATATGACCGTTTATGCCTCGTATAAAGATCTTGTTAAAACCAAAGTTAATTTAAAAAGTTTAATTGGTGAAACTTTGTTGATGTTTAGTCACGAGATAGCGGAAAAGAACATCCAGGTGAAAAAAAATTTAAAAGGGAATCTTGTGTGTTATGTAGATAGAGATAAGATTGTTACAGTTTTAAACAATTTGTTTCTAAATGCTATGGAATCTATAGGAGAAAACGGTTTTATTGAGTTAAATATCCGAAGAGGTAAAAAAAATATGATAATTCAGGTCAAAGACGATGGAGGTGGTATTCCTGAAGACATTATACCGAAAATTTTTATTCCTTTTTTCACTACGAAAAGTAAGGGTACTGGTCTAGGATTATCTATAGTTCACCGAATAGTGCAAAATCACAATGGTACTATTAGGGCTACCAATGAAGGAAAAGGAACCTGTTTTACGGTAACTCTGCCAAAGGAAAAATAAGATGAGTGAAAAAATACTCATAGTTGATGATGAGAAAAATTTAGTTGAAGTTATAGAAGCTATACTTACGGAATTGAATAGCCAAGGAGAGGACTCTTACGAGGTTAAAAAAGCGTATAATGCGACTGATGCTATAAGTATAGCTATGGATTTCCAGCCTGATGTTGTACTTCTTGATTTGCGACTACCTGATAAACCTGGTACTGAAGTTCTAACAACTTTGAAAGAACAGGACAAGGAAGTACAAGTAATAATGATGACCGCTCACGCTTCTATAGAAACAGCAGTTAAGTCGGTTAGAGAGGAAGCTTACGATTATATTCAGAAACCATTACCATCAAGAGGACATTTGCAAACTCTGGTGAAAAATGCTCTGGATAGAAGACATTTACTTTTAGAAAAGAAAAAATTATTGATGGAAATATCGGATGCTAACATAGCATTAGAGGAAGCAAACCAAGAACTCCATGAGGCAAAATCACAGGTTGATGAGAAATTAAAAGAAAAAATTAAAGAATTGTCTTTATTGAATCAATTTTCTCAAGATCTGTTGCAATGTAATGATCTTTCTGCAATAATTGAACAAATTCCTGAAGATGTTATGAAATTAACTGATTCAGGTGGTGTAATTCTGATTTTAAAAGGATCAAGTAAGGATGACTTCAGCGTTCATGCTACAAAAGGAGATGTTGAATTATCTGTTGGGGATAAAATTAAAGTAGGAGAAGAGCCTTTTGGACTTGTAAATAATAAAGGACCATGGGAAACAGAAGAATATATTTGTTCTCCTTTAGCTTACTCCGAAGATATTTTGGGTTTGCTTGCGTTAAAAAAGGCAGAAAAGGAAATATCTCCGGATCTAATCCAGACTATAACAAGCAATCTTTCGATGCGTTTATATAATGGGATGTTGAACGAGACTCTGAAGGCTAGCTATATTGAAGCTGTTCTTTCTTTCATAAAATTTGAGGAATCGGTAGATCCGAAAATAAAAGAACATAGCGAAAGGGTTAGTAAAATTTCTTTAGAAATTGCTAACGAAGCAAATGTTCCCAAAGCAGAATTAAATAATATTAGATTTGCAGCGCTCCTTCACGATTTAGGAAAAGTAGGTAAAGGAGAAATAAGTTCAGAGTTACTAAGTGCGAAGATAATTAGCCCTTTAAGATTTTTAAGTAAGAGCAGGAATATCCTTGAGCATTTGTATGAAAATTATGACGGTTCAGGAAAACCAGACGGTCAAAAAGATGATTCTATTCCTCTTGGTTCAAGAATTATTAGAGTTTCTAATGAATTTGACAAACTTATCTCAAAGGGTGAAAGTAAAAAAGAGGTATTAAAGAAAATAGAAGAAAAGGCTGGATCTATTTATGATCCGGGAGTAGTAAAGACTCTAAAAACAGTGCTTAAATCTTAATAATGGTTAACATCTGTACAGTCGGACAATACTGGAGAGAAAAATTCGGTGAAAAAGTTTATAGGGTTGGTATTGATGGTGGTTTTACTTGTCCTACAAGAGACGGTACCAAAGGAAGAGGGGGTTGTTATTTTTGTGATGAAGAAGGTTCTAGAGCAAGCCACATCAGGCTTTCAGATGGAATAGAAAAACAAATCGAGTCAGGAATTTGCAAATTGAAGAAAAAAGGCATAAATAGTTTTATATCTTATTTTCAGTCTTATACAAGTACTTATGCATCGGTTGATATTTTGCGAGAAAAATATATTATTGCGCTTTCTAATCCGGATGTAGTTGGTATTTCGGTATCTACAAGACCCGATTGCATTAATAAAGAGAATGTAAATCTTTTGAATGAAATTGCTGAAGAACACTATACTATTGTTGAATTAGGGGTACAATCGGTGCATCAGAAATCCCTTGACCTGGCTGGTAGGAAACATACAGTTGGTGATAGTGAAGAAGCAGTTAAGATGTTAAAACAAAGTGAAAAGATAGAAGTTGTTGCGCATGTTATTTTAGGATTACCCGGAGAAACTGATGATGATATGCTTGAAACAGCCAGAGTCCTTTCTAAATGGAAGGTAGATGGGGTAAAGCTTCATCATCTATATATAGTAAAAGGAACTCCTTTTTCTAAATTATTTTCGAATAAAGATATAAAGGTTTATAAGAATCCCGAGGATTATGCTGAAATTGCGAAAAAGTTTGTAAGGAACCTATCCGATAATATAATCATACATCGTTTTTCTGGATATGCGAACAGTGACAGATTGATTGCTCCCGAGTGGACCAGAGATCGTCATATTGCAAGAAATCTTATACTTGAAATGTTCTGAAAGATGCTAGAGCCAATGACTGGGAATAAATATATTAAGGAGATGAATAATAAACATTTAATAAAAAATTCGAATTTTTGGAACTTTTATGTCTAAAAATTCGTATAGTAAGTTATGATGTATATAAAATCAAAAAAAATTAGCAAAATTTATCTGATTTTTTTACTTGACAATAAAATAAACTTTATTAATCTCCCATATTAGGAGTGAAGAGATGTTTTTATTGATATTTTTATCGTATTCTTTTGGTGATTTAAAAAATGACATTTCAGATTTCTGGGATGGGTTAAACCGTATTGGAGGTCCCACAGGATTTGAAATACTTCAGTATGACCTACATGCAAAAAATAACGGAACTGCTGGTAACTTCTGGGAAGGGGGAATACACTCTTTATCATTAAACCCTTCAGAGATTATTTATATGCCTGATCATTTGGACGGTAAATATTGTTTTGCGTTTACTTATAGGACATTAGCTTGCGATATGAATGCGAATTTCGTCGGCTTCACAAAAAAGAATGGCAACAATGCATTTGGATTTACTTTTTTAGGATTTTATTCAGGTGATATGGAGCTACGCGACGGAGTTCCAGGCAATCCAATTGGAACTTATGATCTAGAAAATATGATTCTGGGAATAACCTATGCTCGAAGTTTTAAAACGCTAACTCTTGGAGCAACTATAAGGTCGTTAAAGGAAAGAATCTTTGATGTTTCATATTCGACTTATTCTTTTGATTTAGGAGTAAGCCGAAGTTTTAAAGCTTTTCAAGATAAATCTTTTCGCTTTGATTTTTCGTTTCTGCACTTAGGTCCAAAATATTTTGATAAAGAATTCCGATTGCCTCTCACATGGCATCTTGGATTAAAGGGGAATTTTCAGACATTATTCCTCGGTTTCTCGGTTAATAAGCCGTTGAATACTAAGATGCAATATACTATTGGGGCAGCGTATCTGATCAATGAATCCTTCTCTATTAGGGTTGGAAAAAGAGAGGATAATCCCTGGGAGGAATTTTCATTTGGTTTTGGTCTGCGTAATAATAACCTAGACATTGATTATTCGTATTCCCCTACTATTATAAATAATCTTGAAGCTTCACATCTTTTTACAATTTCGATAGGAATATAATGATTAAACATTTAGATTTTGAAAAGCCTCTCGTCGAGCTACGCGAAAGAATAGAAGAATTAAAAGCTCTTAATGGAAATATGAACGGTATATATCAGACTGAGTTGAAAAAACTAAATACAAAATTAGTAAAAATAAGAAAGGAAATATTTTCTTCGCTTACACCCTGGCAGAGAGTAGAGATGGCAAGACACCCTAATAGACCTTACACCAATGATTATGTAAAGTATTTGTTTAAAGACTGGATTGAAATTCATGGAGATAGGAGATTCTCTGATGATAATGCTATAGTAACAGGAATAGGTAGCCTGGAAGGTATTTCTTTTGTTGTTGTAGGACACGAAAAGGGAAGAAATATAAACGAGAAAATTAAAAGGAATTTTGGTAGTGCTCATCCTGAAGGATACCGAAAAGCTTTGCGTGTGATGAAGCTTGGAGGTAAGTTTAATTTACCAATTGTTTGTTTTGTGGATACGGCTGGCGCTTATCCGGGGATAGGTGCGGAAGAAAGAGGGCAGGCTTTAGCAATAGCTGAGAATATAAAAGAAATTGCTGTTATTCCGGTTCCTATAATCGTAGTAATTACCGGAGAGGGAGGAAGTGGGGGAGCGTTAGCTATTGGAGTTGGAGATAGAATATACATGCAGAAATTTGCGGTTTATTCAGTTATATCTCCCGAAGGTTGTGCTTCTATAATTTTTCGTGATCAAGAATATAAAAAAGAAACCGCTGGATATCTGAAAATCACAGCGGAAGATTTAAAAGAATTTAAAATTATAGATGGGATAATTGATGAGCCAGAAGGAGGGGCGCACAACGATCCTGAGGAAGCAGCACTTATAGTCGGGAAAACAATTCTTAAGTCATATAATGAGTTGAAAGATATCGCTGGAGATGATTTAATAGAAAAAAGAATTGAAAAATTTTCTAAAATGGGTGTATTCGCGAAAGGATAAATGGCTTTAAGAGGGGATTTTAAGGATTTTGAATTAAACGATATCTTCCAGTTTATACATTTGGGAGGTAAAGATGGGGCGCTTCATCTTCAGGGAAAAAATAGCGCTGGAGTAATTTTTTTCGAGAAAGGTAATATTAAACATGCTGAAACCGGTAATCATACAGGAACCGAAGCTATAAATATTTTTCTTAAATGGGATACTGGTACTTTTGAATTTATAGCCGGAGAAAGCACGGATAAAGAAACAATCAATCTTCCAGTTCACAATGTAATTTTGGAAGCTGCAAGACAGATAGATGAGTGGAAGAAAATGGAAGATGTTATACCTTCCGTAGAGGTGGTTGTTGATTTTGAAGAAGAGCCGGATATCAGCGATATTGAGTTAAGGCCTATGGAATGGAAGGCTCTTTCTATAATCAATGGAGAAAAAACCATCAAAGAAATTGCTGATGAGCTTAAAATGAAAACTTTCGATCTTGCAAAAGTTCTTTACGGGTTAGTACAATCAGGCTTAATAAGGGTAAAAAAGAAATAAATCTGATCGGGATTTGTTGAAAGGAGGAAATTTGATGGAGAGGAAATGCATCTGTATTGCTGGGCATGCTAATTCGGGTAAAACTTCATTAGGAGAAGCAATACTTTATAAGGTGAATTTTACAAACAGATTGGGTTCTATTGATAATGGAACGTCAATTTTGGATTATTTGAAATATGAAAAAGAAAGAAAATATTCGGTTAACCTTGCTGTTTCATCGTTTGAGTGTGATGGTGTAGAAGTCGATTTAATAGATACTCCCGGATACCTTGATTTTCAAGGGGAAATGATTGCAGGTTTGAGTGTCTGTGATTCTGCCATAGTGGTTGTTGATGGCACTTCCGGTATGGGTTTTACAACGGGACAGGTAATTGAATATGCTAAAAAAAGAGGTATTCCCGTTTTGTTTTACATTAGTAAAATAGAAAAAGAGGGTGTAGATTTCAAAAGTATTTTAGAAGAAATAAAAGATGAAGTAAAAAGCGGGTTACTACCTCTTGTTGTACCGCTGGTAAAAGATGAGAAAATAGTCGGAGTTGCAGATGTTTTGCAGTTAAAGGAATACTCATCGGGGGGAGAAAAGGAAATATCTTCTGATTTTGAAAAGGAGATAAGCCAGTATAGAGAAAAATTAGTTGAAGCACTAGCGGAAGTCGACGAAGAGCTTATGGAAAAATTTATCGAAGAGAAGGAAATAACCGATGAGGATTTAAAGAATGGGATGAAAAGGGGATTTCTTACAGGAAAACTTTATCCCTTAATAAGTGCTGATTCGGTTTCGCTTTTAGGTATAGACTGCCTTATTCAGTACGTTAAAAAGATCTTTCCATCACCTGCCGATGCGAAACTTCCTTCTAAGATTGATTCCATTGATGGCCCTACTGTAGCTTTTTCCTTTAAGACTAAATTCGAAACACACGTTGGGGAATTAAATCTGATAAAGATTTGGAGAGGCAAGATTAAATCGGGAGATACACTTATTAATACCACAAATGATACCGAAGAAAAAATTAATCAACTATTCGTGATGAAAGGTAATGAAAGAAAGCAAGTGGATGAACTTAATGCAGGTTCGATTGGTGCTCTTGTTAAATTGAAGAACACTTCTGCGGGTGATACTCTGGCAGATACTGCTAATCCAATCAAATTAGATCCTGTAGAATTCCCCAACCCAGTAGCAAAAATAGCTATTGAAGGTGAAACTGAGAAAGACAACGATAAAATATCAAAAGGACTTTCTAAACTCAAAAAATCAGATCCCACTTTGAACTACAATTTTGACTCTGAAACGAAACAGTTAATTTTAGAAACCATGGGGGAACAGCACTTGCAGTTTGTGAAATCATGGCTGGAGGACAATTTCGATGTCAAACTTTTAGAAAGTAAACCGGGTATTCATTACAGGGAAACGATACAAAAAAAAGCAGAAGGTCATGCAAAATTTAAGAAACAAACCGGCGGACGAGGTCAGTATGGGGAAGTTTTTCTGAGAGTTGAACCTTTGGATAGAGGTGTGGGGGTAGAGTTTGCAAATGAAATTAAAGGTGGAAATATTCCCAGCAAGTATGTTCCCTCTGTTGAAACTGGAGTTAACGAGGCATTAGATGTTGGAATATTAGCGGATTATAAGGTTGTAGACTGTAAAATTACAGTTTATGACGGTTCTTACCATCCGGTCGATTCTTCTGACAACGCTTTTAAAAGAGCGGGTTCTATGGCTTTAAAAGAAGCTCTTTTGCAGGCATCTCCTTTTTTGTTGGAACCTATACTTAAAGTTCAAACTGTTATAACAGATGAATATACAGGCGATGTAATGGGTGATTTGAATGCAAAGAGGGGTAGAATTCTCGGAATCGATGCAAAAGGTAAATTTCAAGTAATAAATGCCTATGTTCCTGAGAAAGAGATGTTTAAATATTCATCCAGACTGCGTTCTTTGACTCAGGGCACGGGGACTTATTCGGCTGAATTCGCTTTTTATGAAAGAGTTCCCGAGGAAGTAGGGCAGGAAATTATGTCACAAAAGGAAAAGAAAGAAGAGAAATAATGTTTCTACTTTTATTGGCTGTTTTCGAGGGAGAATTTCTTCTTGTAGGTGTAGATGCTGGAAGTTGGGGAAGGGGCTCCACCGGTATCGCTTATCCTACTTCTGGCTTTAAGAATCCTGCTTCTTCACTTGTATTAGAACCCTGTGTGTATTTTACCGGTTCAAGAATGTTTGGTGATCTAGCCAATGTTTTAAGCGGAGGAATAAATTTAAGACAAAGTGATTATGGGTTTGGGTTTCACTTTGTTTTTCATTCAGTGGGAGATATACTTGATACAAGAAATGCGTGGGATGATTTAGATGGCGACGGATTGCCGGATCCCGGAGAAGAAATATATCCCGACTCAATAAGTAATTTCTCGGCTTGTGAAGGCGCCTTCTTATCTTCGTATTCGAGAATGTTTGGTGGCTTTTCTGTAGGAATTGGTCTTAAGTTTATTTACAAAAAGATACATGAAGCCGTTGCGGTTGGTGCTGGCGCTGATTTAGGTGTAATTTACAGGATGGGAGAATACTCGATAGGGGCCTCAATAAAAGATTTTACATCTTCACCATTATACTGGGATGGGAGAACAGAACATATTGAGCCTTCTTATAGCATTGGGTGTGGGTTTACAAAAAAAATAGGAAAAGTACCCGTTCTTATGGAAGTAAATATTATTCAAGACGATTATGGATTTAATAATCACTTAGGAGTTGAAATAGGCATGAATGAGTGGCTTAAGGTACGTGCTGGATTTTTTAACAATCAGGTAACAACAGGTTTCGGAATCGAAAAACGTCCTTTTTTGGTTGATTACGCTTTGAACTTACACACCTATTTGTCGATGTCTCATAGAGTTTCTTTATTGTATAAGTTATAATAGTAGTTAGTAGATAGTAGTGAGTAGTAAGTAGTTAACAGAAAAAACTTTGTGGTTTTTGATTGATGATTAGTTTTTTCAGAGCTGTAGGGGGATTCTGTATTCTGACTCTTGGCTCCTAACTTCTAGCTTCTATTTAACTTTCTCCTTTTTTATAAGGTTTAAAGATATCTTTACTAATTTCGGATCAAACTGAGTCCCGGAATTTTTTCTTAATTCTTTAAGAATCTCTTCCTGTGTGAGACCTTTCCTGTAAGGTCTTTTTGACATCATTGCGCTTAGAGAATCTGCTATAGCTAATATCCGCGCAGACAGGGGAATTTTTTCACCTTTTAAACCATCTGGAAAACCTTTTCCGTCGTACCGCTCATGATGATGAAGCACAGCATTTAGAATTTGTTTATTCCTAATCGATGGATTTACTATAAATTCTCCTATTTCAGGATGCTTTTTCATTACCGTATATTCTTTTGCTGTAAGACTTTTGGGTTTCATTAGAATAGAATCCGGTATGCCAACTTTACCTATATCATGTATCAGAGCAGCATAACTCAATATCTCTTTTTCTTTTTCAGAATATCCAAGTTTGTCTGCAATTTCGAGAGCAATTTCTTTAACCTGTTTCGAATGTCCCTCCTGGTATGGGTCTTTTGCTTCTAGTGCATTAACGAGAGATGTAATGGTATCCAACATCTTCTTTTCGATTTTTTCTCTTTGTTCTTTAACCTTATTCTCTAATTCAATTTGATAATCTCTTCTTATTCGTAAGAGGAAATTTCTTTCTTTTACTTTTTCAAGTACCCTTCCAAGTTCTTCAGGCAGAACAGGTTTAACAAGGTAATCGTATGCTCCCACGCGCATAGTACTTCTGATTATATCAATATCTCTAAAAGCTGTTACCATTATTATAGAAGCATCCGGATTAATACTTAGAAGCGCTTTTGCAGCTTCTATACCGTTCATTATTGGCATTTCAATGTCAAGAAGTACACAATCAAAATTGTTTGCCTTGTATTTGCGGACTGCTTCGGAGCCATCTGAGGTTGTTTCACAATTATGTCCTTGTGTGGAAAGAATATTGGCAAGAGATTTTAGAATTTTATTATCATCGTCTGCTAATAAAATTTCCATAAAAATAAAACATTTATGTTAAGTAAGAATTTTTATAAATTGAATTCTTTGCCCTCGCGGGCACCTTTAACTTTTAGTCCTTTACCTGCCAGTTTATTAGCTTTTTTGACTATTTTATCTATCTGATTATCTTTTCTTGCGGGATCATAATGGGTCAAATAAAGCGTTTTTACATTTGCCTCTTTTGCGAAATCTACTGTTTGTTCCCATGAGGAATGACCCCAGCTTTTGTGTTTTTCCATTTCCTTTTTTTCGTATTGAGCATCATGGATTAGAATATCGGCATTTTTTATAAAATTCAAATGATTTTTATATGGCACTGTTGCAATATCCTGATGATCGAGTTCATTATCACTCATGAATACTAAAGTTCCTCCGTCTTCTTCAAATTTAAAAGCATGTGTTTCAAGAGGATGGTTTGTTAAGATAGAACTAATCTTTACACCATCAATTGAAATACCTGATTTTCTTATTTTTTCAAATTCTATATTGGCACCTATTTCTTTAAAAGGAACAGGATAATAAAGAGAATTCATCTGTCCTTTCAATATATCTAATAATCTTCCATAAGTTGGAGAAGCTGCAAATATTTTTATCGAGAAATTTGGAATATATATTGGTATGAAGAACGGAAAACCCTGAATATGATCCCAATGAGAGTGAGATAGAAATAAATTTATATGTTTTATTTTTTTTGAGAGTATTTCACTTGAAAGAACTCTCATCCCGGAACCCGCATCGATTATTATTTTTTTACCGCTATTTAAAGTTAGATCTACGCATGTTGTATTGCCACCATATTTAACAGTATCTTTGCCGGGTGTTGGTATTGAGCCTCTTGTACCCAGAATTTTAATTTTCATAAAATAATCTTAAGTAAAAATGCAGATTTGTCAAGCTCTTTATAGTGTATTGTCTTATTAAAAAGGATTTTGCAATGGTTTTTTATAATTTTATTTAATTATCAGGTCTTGCAGATTAAACAGTTTTCTTTTATTATTAATGAAAATAGGATCAATTTTATTTTGTGATATAAATGGTTTTTTAACCCTTAAGGGAGGATTGATGAAAATATTGTTAAGATTCTTAGTTATTTTGACGGTTTTTTCTTTTCTAAACGTAAATCTATTAAATGCCGCGGGAGGTGAAAAAGTGTCTGATAAAAAAGAAAAAATAGTATTACCCGAACCTCGATATAAAAGTCAAATTTCAGTTGAAGAAGCTATATTGAACCGGAGATCGATAAGAAGTTATTCAGATGAGCCTCTTAAATTAGAAGAAATTTCTCAGCTCCTCTGGTCGGCTCAGGGCATAACGGATGAGAAGAGAAATTTAAGAGCAGCTCCATCTGCTGGTGCGCTTTATCCTTTGGAAACTTATATTATTGTTGGTAATGTTTATTCGTTAAAAGAGGGTATTTATCGGTATGATCCTTTAAATCATGAAATTGTAGAAACTGAAGATGGGGATTTCAGAAATAATCTTTCTCTTGCCGCATTAGGACAATCCTGTGTTAAGAATGGCGCTGTTTCTATTGTTTTTGCAGCAGTTTATGACAGAATTACAGGGAAATACGGAGAGAGAGGTATCGGTTATACTTACATGGAAGCGGGACATGCCGCTCAGAATGTTTATTTGCAGGCTGAAGCTTTGGGGCTCGGCACTGTTGTTGTAGGAGCTTTTATGGATGACAAAGTTAAAGAAGTTATAGGTATGAAAAAGGAAGAAACTCCTTTATATATTTTACCGGTAGGAAAAAAATAAGATTTTTTTGCTTGAAAGGAGGAATTAATGGCAATTAAAAAAAGAAAGGAAATTTCTATTTCTACCAGTCGAAGAAACGAGTTTGTAGATGTTACAGGAGAAGTAAGTGATACTGTGAAAGAGAGTGGGGTAAAGGAAGGTTATGTTCATCTTTACGTGCCTCATACCACCGCAGCTGTAACAATTAATGAAAATTATGACCCTTCGGTTAAAAGCGATATTTTGAATAAGCTATCGGATGTAATTCCTGCCGGTGCTGGATATGCTCATGCGGAAGGAAACGCTGATAGTCATATTAAAGCTTCTATTGTAGGTAGTTCGGAATTTGTACCGGTTACGGGCGGTGATATTGATCTTGGAAGATGGCAGGGAGTCTTTTTCTGTGAATTCGATGGTCCCCGTTCTAGGAGAATGCTGATACAGGTTATTGAATAACAATATCTGCCACGAAGACACTAAGGCACAAAGAACAAATTAGAAAAATTGAAAGATGGGAAGACTATTTTTCAATTCAAAATTAAAAATTCATAATTCTTAATTTATACTTAACGACTATACTTATTCATAACCTCGATTAGGTTTTCCATCTTTTCTTCCGGTGTAGAATTATCAAGTTCAAGTGCAATAATAATATTATCTCTGTTTTTTAAACTGTCGAAAAAACTATCGAAATCTATGTTGCCCTTACCTACGGGCAAATGTTCGTCGTTTTCGCCGTTATTATCGTGAAGATGTATGTACTGAAGTCTCTTATCCATCGTTTTTACCCATTTAGAAGGCGATAGCTCGGAAAAGACGTTCATATGTCCTATATCAAGACAGAGAGCGAAGAAACGGCTATTAACGCCGTCACAGAGCTTAATAAGAATATCTGGGGATTCTTCCACTAAATTTTCTATTACTATTTTAATTCCTTCGTTTTCATATTTTTTTATCTCTTCTTTCCAGAAATTTGTTGTTTCTTCAAACCAAAAATCCACTAAATCCCATCGTTTAATATCACCGATAATACCGCTGTGAAAAACTAAAATTTCCGGTTTTAATTCTTTTGCCATTTCGAAAGTTAACTGCATTCTTTTTTTGACGGCTTCTTTAAGAAAATAATCTCTATGGGTTTGTCTTATCCCAACAAATGGTCCGTGAACGGAGATTCTACCAGAAAAATTTTCAATTATTCTTTTATGTTGTTTTATTTTTTCTTCCCAGGCTGGGGGAGAGCTAACACCTTTTAGACCATAGCTTTGCAGCTCGATTCCCACATTCAACTCTTCAAGCTTTGGTAATATTTTGAAATCGTTTTCATAACCTGATAAACATAAAAAGAAATTCATTTTTTACCCTGTCAAATAATAATCCACCCCGAATTTCTGTCAAGGACGTGCATGATAATAAAAATAAATCAGAAGAAACAATTATTATTTCAGCATCTCAATTGTTGACAAGCTTATTGAAATAGTTATACTTAATACATTATGAAAAGGTTTATATTTCTGTTTTTTATTTTATTTGTTTCGTGCGGTAAAAATGAGAGTGAAGTTTACTCGGGAATTTTTACAGAAGAGAGTTATCTTCTGAAAGCTGAAGTGGCTGGTAAAATTCATGTATTTGATTTTGAGGAAGGCGATAAAGTTGCCAAAGGAGATACTTTGGCAATTATTGATAATAAAGAAATAGAACTTATTATAGAGTCTATAGAATATCAAGTTAAAAATCTAAAAATTCAGCTCAAAAATCTGGAAGATGACCTTAAAAAATCGGAAGAACTTTTCAGGGATTCAGTAATTTCAGAAATGGACTTTGAAAGAGTCGAAAGGAATCGAGATATGGTGTATATGGAGCTTAAATCAGCTTCCGCTTCTCTTGAAGCAAAAAAAGAAAATTTGAAAAAATTCTATATAGTCTCTCCAGTAAATGGATACATAAGCTTAAAATATTTAAGAACCGGAGAAACGACTTTGCCTGGAGTTCCAATTGTTGAAATTCTTGACCCTTCTCTGATATATCTCAATATATATGTTCCTGAAGATAAGTTGCCTAAAATTTCAATCGATCAAATGGTCAAAATTAGAATAGACGCGTTTCCGGGTGAGTCCTTTAAGGGAAGAGTTTCTTTTATATCAGGAAAGGCGGAATTTACGCCTAAAAATATTCAAACAAAAGAAGACAGGACTTTACTCGTTTACAGGGTAAAAATTATTGTTGAAAATCCGAAGGGAAAAATAAAGAGTGGTATATACGGAGATGCCGTCTTCTAATGATTTTATAGTTCAAACTTTTGATCTCTCCAGGCATTTCGGAAAAATTAAAGCCGTTGACAATCTCAATCTTTCTGTAAAAAGGGGAGAAATTTTCGGTTTTCTGGGACCAAATGGTGCCGGTAAAACGACTACGATTAGGATGCTATGCGGAATATTACAGCCTACTTCGGGAATGGCAAAAGTCTGTGGCTTTGATATTGTCAAGGAAGCAGAGCTTTTAAAATCACACATAGGATATGTTTCGCAGAAATTCAGCCTTTATCAGGATCTTACAGTATATGAGAATCTCTATTTTTACACCCATATATATGATATTTCCGGACAAAAAGCAAAAGACAGGATAAAGGCAATGATAAAACTCGCCGGACTTACCGGCCGAGAAAATACAATATCTTATTACCTTTCGGGAGGATTAAAGCAAAGACTGGCGCTTGTTTGTGCGCTTGTTCATGAACCTGAGCTTCTTATACTTGATGAACCTACCGTAGGTGTTGACCCCATTACTCGTAAAGAATTCTGGGATACTTTGAAAGGTCTCGCAAAAGAAGGTAAAAGTCTCATAGTCTCTACCCATCTCCTGGATGAAGCTTACAAATGTGATTCTCTGGGTTTTATGCATCTGGGTAAACTGGTAGCTTACGGTACCCCAAAAGAACTTACCAGCAATGGAAAAGAAACGCTTGAAGAAACTTTTGTGCGTCTTGTAAAAAATGCGTAATCTTTTAACAATAATCTGGAAGGAGACGATTCATTTAAAAAGAGACGGACGTTCACTTGTAATTGCTTTCGTTCTGCCTTTATTTATGACTATCTTATATGGATATGCAATATCTTTTGATCTCAAAAAAATCCCTACAGGTATAGTCTCGTTAGATAAATCCAGTTATGTAGACGAGGTATTATTTTCTCTTTCGGCGTCTGATTATTTCCGAACAGTTAACTTTGAATCTACCGGTGAAATGTATAAGGCTCTTTCGGAGGGTGAGATTAAATGTGGTTTTGTTTTTCCATATGATTTCTCTAAAAACAGATATACTAAAGGTTTTTCAGAAGTGCAGATTCTAGTAGATGGAAGCGATGCCAACCTGGCCAAGAAAGTCCAGCAGACAATGCAAAGTTTTTTAATGGAATCCGAAAACAATGTTCGATTCCTATATAATCCCGAACTTAAAAGTAGAAATTTTGTCATTCCCGGTTTGATAGTTGTACTTATGACGATGCTGGGCGTTATCTTGACAACCCGTTCGATAGTCGGTGAAAAAGAGCGTGGAAATTTCGAAATGTTGAGTACGACTCCCGTTAAAGCGTACATAATAATACTCGGAAAAATAATACCATACGGAACAATTGCTTTTATTAATGTGTTTATTATAACAGGGTTCTCTTTTTTCGTATTTAGAATTCCTTTTAAAGGTAGTCTAATTAGTCTTTCTTTCTATTCTATTCTTTTTCTTTTTCCTACACTGTCTCTCGGTGCAATGATTTCATCTTATGCAAAAACTGAGCTTACTGCGCTTACTACGTCTTTCCTTTCCACGATGCTCCCTTCAATTATTTTATCGGGTTTTATATTTCCAGTAGAAAATATGCCTTCATGGTTGCAGCCGATATCTACTTTAATACCTGCAACTCATTTTTTGAGAATTGTAAGAGGTATATTTCTAAAAGGGACTTCTTTTTTTCCTCAAGATTCTTTGAGCCTTTTTGCTTTGGGAACGGTTTATATTTTAGTTTCAATAAAAGGAGCAAGGAAGAAGATAAACTGAAATGAAAAAAACACATCTGATTGCAATGTTAAAAAAAGAGTTTAGCCAAATAAGAAGAGATAGGAGATTGTTCCCACTGGTAATTTTTGCTCCGGTGATTCAACTTTTTCTCTTTGGTTATGCGGTTAGTCTTGACATAAAAGAAATTCCGATAGCAGTTATGAATGAAAAACAGGATAGTTATTCTGGTGAAGTACTGCTTTCTCTTGTATCCAGCAATTATTTTGTTATAAAAGAAAACCTTCGCAGCATACATGAAGTCGAAGAGGCGATTTTACGGGGTAGGGTAAAGGCAGGGCTTATATTGAGAGAAGACGAGGTTAATATCGTGATTGACGGTTCAGATAATAACACTGCTGCATTAATCGAAGGATATTTTGAAAAAATACTTGCCGAAAAACGTAATACGCTGGTAGCGACTCCGGTAATTGTGCCGATATTCAGAATCCTATTTAACCCCGAATTAAAGACTGTAAATTTTATGGTTCCCGGTGTTACGGGACTGGTTTTGCTTATAATTACTATGGTACTTGCTTCGGCTATATTGGTAAGAGAGAAAGAAATTGGTACTATTGAACATATTTTCGTTACACCTCTTTCATCTTCTGAGGTAATCCTGGGTAAGCTCCTGCCTTTTATGATAATAGGATTTTTTGACCTTTTTTTGGTGGTTGCGGCGGGTATTTTTATTTTTAAAACCCCTTTTAAAGGAAATTTCGCACTTCTTGTTTTTACGACCTTCCCTTTTATACTAACTACTCTTTCCCTTGGAATCTTTATATCAATAACTTCAAAAACCCAGCAGCAGGCTGTTATGACGGCATTTATGATAATGCTTCCTAACCTCATACTTTCCGGTTTTATGTTTCCTGTTGAAAATATGCCATTATTTATACAGAAGTTGACTTATATCATACCTGTTAAATACTACCTTATAATTTTAAGGAGTATATTTCTAAAAGGAGCGGGACTGAAAATACTCTGGAGAGAAACTGTTATCCTCTTTTGCTTCGGTTTTACTTTTTTATTTTTAAGTATATCGGCTTTCAAGAAAAAACTTACATGATTAAATAGCTCTTAGCTTTTTATCTTCAGCTGTTAGCAAAAAACAACTCCCTTGACGTAGTTTAAGTAAGTTTTATTATATTATAATGAGAATGGTAAAAAAGATTAAGGAAATTTTCATTACCTTAATCGAATTAAATAATACCCCCCATGAAATTGCTTTGAGTGTTGCTGTTGGAGTATTCATCGGCATTACTCCGCTTTATGGCTTTCAAACAGTTCTTGCTGTTCTTCTTGCTATGTTGATTCCTCGGACTCACAAAGTCGCAATAATTATTGGTTCTAACATTTCCCTTCCGTTTATCGCTCCTTTTATTAGCTGGACAGGATATAGAATTGGGGAATTTCTGTTACATAAGGATTCTCCTAATATAGGATTCTCTACTTTGAAGCATTTCTCTTATAAAGAGGTTGCCGAAATTCTTTATCCGCTGTTTTTGGGAAGTTTTGTTTTAGGTATAATTGGCGGTTTTGTATTTTATTTTATTATTCTATTTGCGATTAAGAAAAAACGGGAAAAGAGTAAAAATGAATAAGACTGATATTACTATTCGTAAATTTGAAATTGGAGATAAGGAAAGAGTAAAAGAGATATGTCTGGATACGTCTTTTCTTGGGGAGCCGAGAGAGTTTTTCTTAGACGATAATGAGATATTGAGTAATTTATTGTATGTATACTATACCGATTATGAACCTGAATCATGTTTCATTGCAGTTGAGGGTGGAAGAGTAGTTGGATATCTGATTGGAAGTAAAAATCTTAAAGCCATGGACATGATGTTTAACTTGAAGCTTCTTCCGGGGATAATTTTAAGAGTAATATATAAAGGATTGCTATTTAGAAGGAATTTTCTGAAATTTATATTTAACGTTTTAAAAGGTTATTTTAATGGAGATTTTTCTATCCCTGATTTTTTACGTGACTATCCGGCGACTTTTCATGTTAATGTCGATTCTGAGTACAGGGGGTGTGGGATAGGTTCGAAGTTGATAGAGCGATATATGGAATATTTAAAAGAAAAGAAAGTAAAAGGAGTCCATTTTGGTACAATGTCCGAAGGCGCCAAAAAGTTTTTTTTAAAGGTAGGGTTTAAGCTGTTGTTTCAGACTGAAACAGTCTATCTGAAATATTATTTCAAAAGAAAATTACCATATTATGTTTTTGGTATGAAATTGTGAGTTATTTATAAGTAATTTTGATAATTCTTGATTTTTCGGACAATAAAATCACAAATAAATCACCTTGACGTAGTATTGTTATGTTTTATAATAGTAGAGTGATTGTTTTGGGGTATTTTTGATATTACTGTAAAAAAGTATTTTTTAATAATATGTTATATTTACGAAAACAATAATTAAAAAAGGAGCAGGCTCATGACAAAAAGGGATATTTTAAGTGTAGCCAGTAAGGTTTTAGGTTTATATTTGATAGTTATTTCTCTTAACATCGTAATTATGTCTATTTCAACGGGTATATCCAGTTTTAATTATTACATGGGACAACAAGGAGTATTAAAAGTGTTACTGGTATTTTTAATTGTTTTTATTCCCTTAAGTCTATATTTTATAATAGCTTTTATACTAATAAGAAAATCGGATATAGTTGCCGAGAAACTTTGTCGCGGTGATGTAGAAAAGGAGTTGATAATCAACTTAGGAAAAAAAGATTTGATAGATTTTGCTTTTGTTTTAGTCGGAATTGGTTCGATTGGACTCTCTTTACTAAATTTAGTCAAATTTCTTTCGGTTTTTGTCAATAAATTGAATTATGGGGCTGAGTTTGCTAAACGGTTATGGCCACAATTCTTTGAATTCTTAATTCTCCTTTTGTTTGGACTATTTTTAATTTTTGGTTCTAAACGATTAACTGATTTTATAGAAAAAATACGTAAATAAGATACGGAGATTCTTTTAACCCAGATTAAATGCGTATGAATAGAATAAATTTTACAAAGTTCAGAAAAATTTTCTTCTCAATAAAAACAATGTTTGTGCTTGTGATGGTACTTATTGTGAGTATCATTATTGCAACTTTAGTAGAGCGGACATACGGTAGTTCTACAGCAAAGATTTTGGTATATAATGCCTTGTGGTTTGAGATTTTATGGATCTGGTTTTCGGTCGTTCTTTTTGTAAACCTTATTCGCTCTAAGTTGTGGCAGAGAAAAAAATGGGACGTGGTTCTGTTTCCTTTCGCTTTTTTTGTAATTTTATTTGGAGTTATACTGACTCGGCATTTTGCTATAGAAGGTTATCTCTCCCTACGCGTGGGAGAATCATCTAACCAATTCGGTGCCAAGCCGTTTCAATTGCCATTTTCCCTGCACCTTTCGGATTTTAGCGTCGAGCGATATAAGAATTCAGGAGAGCCCTCTCAGTTTCGAAGTGAAGTGGTAATTAAGAATCCTTTTCATAACATCGAGAAACCTTATGCTATTTACATGAATCATATTCTTCAGTATAGAGGCTATCGTGTGTATCAATATTCCTTTGATAGGGATGAAAAGGGATCAGTCTTTTTCGTTTCTCGTGATCCCGGAATCCCTGTGGTGTATTTGGGTTTTTTACTTCTTATAGGAGTGATAGCGCTGGCGTTTTTCCATCCGAACGGTCGAATCCATGAGCTTGAGAGAGAGATTCGCAAATCGCAATGGTCTCGCCTTAGTGTTCTTCCTTTATGCCTTATGGGCATAATATTCTTGAGTTCGTTAGCTTTTCACCTCAAAATAGAGGAATTCTACAACCGCTTTCGTATTTTACCGTGGTTAGGTAAATGGTTTGTATTGGGAGCTTGTGTTTTTTTATTTATAAGTTTAATTCGATTTAAACTTAAAGACCGGCTTGAAAAAATATTTCCGACCATTAAAAAAATCTTTCAGTGGGCGATATGGCTTGGATTTTTAATATTTACCATAGGGGTAGCAATTCGCTGGATTTTTATGGATTATGCCTCGTGGAGTATGAAATACGAATGCATGGTGCTTGCAGGGTGGGCAAGTCTTCTGGCGGGTATTGTTCTATCTCGTCATTCTCGTTTACCCATGATATGCGGGAGCATACTTTCCGGAATTGTGTTAATTGTATCCCATTTGCCTTCTATATATGGTACTGGATCTGCTCTGCCTCCTATTTTAAAATCCAGATGGTTTCTTCTTCACGTATCTACAGCAATAGCCAGTTATGGTTTTTTTGTTATAGGTACTATGTTGGCTTTTTTAAGTCTTTTGGTATTGGCATTTGTGGGGAGTAGAAAAGAAAATCGTATTACAGATGAAATTCTATTATGGAGCAAAATCATAGAACAGGCACTTTGGATCGGTCTTCTTCTTCTCGCTATAGGGAGTATATTAGGGGCGGTATGGGCTAATGAAACCTGGGGTCGATATTGGGGATGGGATCCCAAAGAATCATGGTCCTTAATCGTTATTCTTTCTTATTCGTTGGTGCTTAATCTTCGTTTCGTTATAGTTGGCAATTGGCGGTACTGGTTTAATGTCTTCGCATTTCCTGCTTTTGGTACAATGCTGATGACGTATTTCGGAGTAAATATGTTTTTTTCAGGTATGCATACATACAGTGGAGAAACAGGAAGTCAATTTCCATTAATAATTTTTTGGATTGTTGGGGGATGGATTGCTTTATCGTTTCTTGCGTATCGAAACCGTAGGCGAATTTAAAAGAAATTATTTTTGAGTTACAAACGCTGCGTCTAATTCAAATAAAAGGTCATCCCAACATACATCTGCAACCAAATATACCGCTGGAATATTGGAGATTCCGAGAGATTCCGCGGTTTCTTGGTATAAAGAAAAGTCATTTTTATTCTTCAGGAATACCGTGGCTTCGCAAAGATTAGAAAAAGAAGCTTCTTCCGGGCGAATGAGCGAATTTACTACTTCTACTGTATGTTTTACTTGAGAGCTTAAGTTTCCTTTGTGTACCGTTTCTCCTTTTTCGTTAAGGGAGGCTGTTCCCGAAATAAAGAGCCATTTTTCCTCTGGTTCTACTACCTTCATGGCCCGGGCAAATGCAGAGCCATATCGATAAGGCGAACGCTGCCTGATACCATAAAGAGGTTGTATCCCTATTCCGGTATTGGACCTATGTGCTACCGCAAGGAGATCCATAATTGTAGAAGTGCCTTCGGGATTTTTCCCTTCGATACCTGTGCTGGCAGGTAAAAAAATATCTTCCGCATGAGTGATATCTCCATTTTTAAGAAGTCCAAAATCCGTGTAGCATGTATTTCTTGCTGAATTAAATTCATTATACCAGTCCAGAATCTCATCTACATATATCCACGTTCGGACCACATCCCGGAATGAAGCACCTTCAGATTTCAAAAGAGTTTCCGCTTTACGAAACATCTCTTCTGCTTGTTCTCGTCGATTTTGCGCTTTGGATGAATTTCCTCCATGCAGTCTTTGGAATTGTAAAAACTTGGCCCCATTTCGACTCCACATTCGACCTAGAGGAACGTTTCTCTCCTGTATAATTTTTACTTTTTCTTCCTTTTGGGATGGTCGGAAAGCGCGAAGTTGAATCCCCGCAAGCGGATTACCATAACAGGATTTTCCCTCTATATAGGTTACCATTCCGGGATCTTCAGGAAATCTACACCGGATGGTTTTATTTCGAACTTCTATTAATTTTTTATGAATATCAATATTTCCGAATATACGTTCATGAACAATCTGTGCTTCCTCATTGGTCAGAATTTCAGTCACTTTATCATAAATAACTTCTGTCATGCTAGTAGGATCCGCCTGGGGATCGGTTACCAATGCGGTTATGCAGAGATAGGTATTCTGAATATCTGTAAGAAAGATTTTGAATTCCGGATGTTTATCAGTGGTTTGTGTAATTCCCATAGGTTTGTTCTTTGTTTATTGCGGTTGCGGACTTGATATCGGTTCTTCTTCTTTTTTTTGCTCTGGTATCCACTCGGGATCCAGAATTACAGGCTTTGCATTTTGATATGCGGCTTTTGACAAATGTCTGGGTGAAATTTGAACCGGTTCTCGAATAAATTCAGGTACATTAAATGTTTCTAAACATGCATCATAATATTCCGGATTTTCTTGAGGAAGAAGAAATGGTTTTGTAACATTTCCATTTTTGTCCACATAAGCGAAATAGGGTCTTGCGAACAAATGATTAATTCGCTTACTGGAAAACACAATCCATCGTCCTTTGCTTGACCAGGCATGAAAACTTTCGGTGGATTCTGAATTAAGAGGTTTTAATTCTTTCGCTTCTCCAGTTGAAAGTTTTAGAAGGTACAAATCTGAGTTGGAGAGATAAATAGGAAAATTGCCATATTCGCAGACAGTAAAGAGTACAAAATTCCCGTCCGGAGAGATTCGGGGTTGATTAATGCTTCCACCTATTTTGGAGCCAGAAAGTACTAGTTCCAATTTGCCCCAGGTGCGAGTCTTTTCGTCAAAGGGGATACGCATTAAATCATATAGGATTTGATTATAGGCAAATTCTTGCTCGGAAGCATCTTCATAGGTTTCCATTTTTTGGGCACTGGAGAAATATAAATATTTTCCGTCAGGAGACCAGGCAGGCCAATTTTCCATATGTTCCGGACTGGAAATCTGGGAATTAGTAGTAAGAGTATCGGTTTCAATGTCATATACTACGAGATCAGACCCCCGATCTAAAACATCTCTCGGTTCGCCGATGGAATGGAAGAATAAAAGCAGGCGATTTGCTGAAAATACGGCAAGGTTTCCGGAGGGATGCCATGCAGGGTAGGCTACAGGTCCGTTAATTTCGGTTTTAGTATCGATTTTAGATATTTCGTCTCCATTGACCAGTAACATAGATGTGCCCGGACCGCCCCGAAAATGAATGAGCCAGCGATCAGGGGAATTGTCCAAAAAGTTATGGCAATTCATGCAATTGTCTTCGGTTAATCGATTAACAAAAATAGGCGTTTCATGGAAATTTTCGAGACATCTTTGATATATGCCCATTTTCTTCCAGTAGGAATATAGAGGGCCAAGTCGTCGGTAGGCAATATAAGAATCGATAGAATCTACGGCAATTTGATTTGTAATTGGAGAAAAACGAAGCCAGTTTCCAATAGAATCTTTTAGAAAAATTTCTACTTCATAAGAACTGCCTTTATTTGCCAGTAAAAATCGTTTCCACTCGTTCGATGGAATTCGAATTACGGGAGATTTACAATGAATTTGAATTGCAGGCTCCACAGATCCGCGAATTTCCACGTGATACTGAATACCAGGTTCTTTAATTTGGAAATTCAATGGGGCAATATTAGGAGGGATGGTAATTCCAGAATAATCCGGTTTGATTTGAGCAGGTCTTAAAACAAGTGTCGCATCATTCAAGGCTTCGGAGGAGGAAGAACATCCGAGCCAAAAGCTAATAATAAACACAGAAAAAAAACAAAATAAAAGTTTTTTAATTTTCATGATTTATTTAGCCTCGCAAATATAAAATAATACCAATATGTATCTCCAAATTCTTGTTTTAGCGCTTGACGGGTAGCAGCTCTATTCGATCTATACTGGGCAAAGATTTGTTGAAATTTAGAGAAACGTTGCACAAGGGAATAGTCCACATAAGGCTGTAATGGTTTTAGTTGAGTCCATTTGGATAAATAAGCATATAGGATCAAAGCTTCCTGAACGTGACGAGGAACTCGTTCATATCCAAGTTCATGAAATTTGTTGGTGTTACTCCACACGGTACCCAGATTTCCTTTAAGAAGCTGATAAGTCACCCAATATTCAAATGCCATTCGGTTTTTAGGATTTTGTCTGAGGAGGAGTAAAAGTTCTCGATCAGACAAATCCGCGAGAGAGATAAAATCAAAATCGGGTATTAAGCCTGAAAATTTTTGCAGGTTTTTGTCTTTTTCAAGTAAATCTTTTTCTTCTATTGCACTAAGAAGATATTTTGCTCTTTTGCGGCCTTGGAGCGTATATTTCATTTTTTCCCAAAATATTTTTGCCGTTTCTATTTCCCCTTTAAGAAAATAAGTTATACCTATTCTATCGAGTAGTTCAGGGGTTTTTCCACGCACTTCCATAAGTTCAATATTCCAGTGCAAAGACTCCGAAATGAGCCCAAGTTCGAAAAAGAGATTGCTGGCTGCTTCCGGATTTACAACACAAAGCTCCTTATTGGGTAAAAGCCCAATGGTACCGCTCCATTGGGGATATTCAAAAGCTGAATCCAGGAGTTTTCCAGTATACCAAAGAGCGCGATTCACCTGCATACAAGTATGAGGATCTGCAATCGAAGGATCTTTCCCCAGGCGAAGTACAATTTCCCAATTGTTTTTTCGAGCTGAGCGGAAAAACTTAAGACGCTTGGCGAGAGGGTAATCAAGCACAATCCATCCTGCTGCATAAGAAATAATTAGGAGTAAAACAGTTCCTATAATCCAAGGCTGGATTCTCGGCCGTGTAAATTTAACTTCCAGAGCTTTACGAAAACGCTGAATGATAAATGATAAACATCCAATTAAAGGGAAAAGTAAAAGGAGTCCCCAACGCGCAAAAGCGGGAGAATAGTCTGATTCAAGCGGAAGATTGTTGATTATAGCCTGTCGAGCCCATACAAGAAAAAGGAATCTCGAGCCAATTATAAACAACACCGTGGAAATTAAAGCATATATTACTGCCTTCGTTAGTGATTTTGAAGTAATCCATTCCCATATGATACAAAATATTGGGAATAATAAAAAGGGTCCGCCGCAGAACCAGTACAAAAGTCCCGCGAGAATAGTATACAGGCTTATGCGGAGTCCGATGGATTTGGGTGCCCACCTGAAGAATATCCATATGCTTATTAATACAGAAGCTATCCCAATTGCTAGAGAAAGTGGCGCTCGGTAATTGGCGTACAGAAACAAAAGAAACAGTCCCGGGATCCAGTGGAGAGTATGAATTTGTGATTTCCAAAGGATATGGATTATTTTTCTGGTAAGCAAGGAGATTAAACCAATTATTCCGGTAAGGATTAATGCCCCAAAGATTGGATATTCAAAGACTTGAGTACACAAGGCGGAGACGTAATCCACCAAACCACCGGGAAGTGATAGATGTTCTTTAAGGAAACTCCAATCCGTGAAAAATATTGGACGTTGTAATTCGAATAAAAGAGGAGGATATAAGCGAAAAAGAATTATTAAAAAAAACGCCAGAGATAACAGTACATCTTGAATCCAAATCACATGACGATATTTCACTTTTGTGAAATTGAAAATCTTTATATCCTTCATAGAAAAAACATACAGCGTCTCCTTGAAATGTCAAGGGAAAATTCCGCTTTTTATACTTGCACCATAAGTCGTTATACTGTTGCGATTTTTTGTGAGTTGAAATTTTAAGTTTCGTGTTTCGGGTTACGAATTTCAAGTAGAAAAAAAGAAGCTTTTAGCACTTAGCCATTAGCTGTTAGAGAAACAATTCCCTTGACTAAATCTAAGTATGTTTTATAATATTAGTATACGTGATTGAATAGATAATCCGACTTATTCTTCTCAAGTTGAAGTATTAAAGGTGCAAATATTGGATCTTGATAAAGAGGAAGAGTGAAAAAATTATACAGGAATTCTATTTTAATAATTTCTTTTCTATATTCTTGTGTATTTTTGGTATATGCATACTTTATTGCAACTTTTCGATTTTCCACCGCGTCTTAACGCTTTTGATTATGCTTATAGATGGTTAGTTATTATTACTTTAGTTGTTTTTTGTTCTTTTCTTATTTCTGAAAATATTCGAGGTTTAAAGTTAAAACAAGGGGTAAAAAAATTTCTAAAATGGTTTCCTATAATTACAAGTAATTTTTTAGTTTTTCTGAATCTTGTATCTTTATCTTTTACGCTTTTCCATCATAAATTGCCGTACTTTATAACAAAATTTGATATATATGATTTTATTTGGTTTATTACTAGTTTCTTATTGGTTGCAACGTTTCCCTTTAATTTGGTTTGGAATACAGTAAATTTATGTTTGAGAAGAAAGAATTTTTTGACAATTGTTACAATTGTACTTTTATTTTTATGTATTATTTATCTGCAAACCCCCCTTAATTCAAGGATGCAAAATTTGGTTTTTGATTAAAAACTTTGACGGTGTGGGTTGGGTTTTAAACAACAATATAATATTTTTTTCTCTGTGTAACTCTGTGCGCTCTGTGGTTCAATAAGTTTTTTGAGGGTAGGGAAGGGATTCTTATCTACTGGCTTCGGGCTTCTGACTTCTAAATTTATACTTCCAAGCCTTTCTCTTCAAAGAGATAGCGTTTGATTTTTCGGGTTGTGGTTTTTGGAAATTCTTCGTCTCTTATCTTTACTCTTCTGATTCTCTTGAAATCGGTTAAATCCTCATTCATTTTCTTTACAATTCCGGTCAAGATTTTATGTGGGTCTCTGTCTTTAATTTTGTGTTTCTCGCAGTATACATCCAGTTCTTCATAATTGGGATAAATAATAGCCACTAATTCTTTTTTTTCTGTATTTGGATTGGTCTGATAAGATACGAGTATTTCTTCAATAAGGGGGGACTCGGATAAGTAAGTCTCGATTTCTTCTGGATAGATGTTTTTACCTCCGCTGGTTACTATTACGGATTTTTTTCGACCTGTAATATACAAATAACCGTCAGAATCGATAAAACCCATATCTCCGGTTTTAAACCATTCTCCTTCAAAAACTTCGGCAGCTGCTTCTTCGTTTCCCCAAAAACTTTTAAAAACCGAATCTCCTTTTACCGCAATTTCTCCGATTCCTTTTTCTCCGGGATTAAGAATTTTTGCGTCTAAGCCCAATAACGGTAGCCCTACAGACTCATTTTTGGGAGCATTTGGAGGGTTTACGGCGACTACCGGAGAAGTTTCCGTCAGTCCATATCCTTGAATTAAAGGAAACCCCCATTTTTCGAACTTTTTTGAAACCCATAGAGGTAGCGCGGCACTCCCGGGGACTAAAATTTTTAGATTATCCAATCCAACCTGTTTTCTTATGGTCGAGTAAAGAAAAGAACCGCTTCCTTTTTTTACTTTATGGAGAAATGTACCTACGCCATTTAAGGTTCCGAAAAGAACTTTTTTAACGGGCGGAAGTTTACTAATTTCTTTTTCTATTCCCTTTATGAATTTTTCAAGAATTAAAGGTACTACAGGGAATATGGTAGGCTTAGTTTTTATGCAGTCTTCTTTTATCTCTTTCGATTTTAGGGAGCGGGCAAGGGTTGCCGAGGCTCCTATATAGAATGGCGCCAGTATGTTAATTGTCTGAGAGAAAACATGATTTAAAGGAAGAAGCGTGTAAAATATATCTGTTGGATTGAAATCGATTACTTGACGTAACATTTCCACGTTACTGGATAGATTCCTTTGTGTGAGTACTACACCTTTGGGGGAACCGGTCGTTCCTGATGTATAAAGAATTAAAGCCGTATCATCGAGAGTTAACTGCGGTAGAATAAAATCGTCTAATTTAGAGGTAACCTTTGGCATTTTTAAGGGCGTGCTTATTTTAATATCTTGGCTCAGTAGTTCTTCTGAAGCAAAAAGTAATTTGGACCCGGAATTATTTAGAAAATGATTAACTTCTCTGTAAGTGAGACGATTATCAAGGGGTACACCTATTGCTCCTGCAAACTGTATGGCTAAGTAAGTAACAATCCACTCGGGATTATAATGCCCGTATATGGCAACTCGATCACCTTTTTCGATATTTCTTGATTTGATTTCTTTTGCAAGTGAGATTATTAGAGACGCGAGTTTAATATAAGTCCATTTTTTAATTTCACCTTCGGGTGTTAAAATCTGTAGAGCAGTGTTTTCAGGATAGGTTCTTACGGTTTTTAAAAAACTTTGAGGAATGGGGAATATTTCTTCCCGTTCTTTTATTATTTCCCACTGCATATAAAAATTATATGGGAAAACCGTTTATTTGTCAATGTATTAATTGGAAATTAATACGCTATCAGCTATCCGCGATCCGCATTTCGCTAAACCCAACACAACCAAAAAAAGCGGTTAGCGGGGAGCGGTGTTTAATACAATTTTCTCCTCTTCCAGCGGAGGTAGATATATCCTACCGCAAGTCCGCCTAAATGGGCGAGATGAGCTACATTTCCTCCGCCTTCAAACAAGTATAAAATCTCAAGAACTCCGAATATCCAGACCGCATATTTCGCGTCTATTGGGATTAAAAGGGGAAATATTATTAATTTTGTTCGAGGGAAAGTCATTCCAAAGGCAAGAAGTATTCCGAATATCGCTCCAGAAGCTCCTACTACAGGGATAGTTGAATCCATATTGAATAATGAATATATAACTGCTGCTCCGATTCCACATATAAAGTAATATTTGTAGAATTCCTTAGTTCCCCATAAATATTCGAGTTCCCTTCCAAACATCCAGAGAATGTACATATTTATAGCGAGGTGAAAAAAACCGCCGTGGAGAAACATATATGTAACTGCCTGCCATCCCCAACCATCCATAAATAGTTTAGGTATTAAACTAAAGAATAAAGTTATAATATCAAATTGAGCAAAACCGGGATATTTGGATTGTATCGGTAGGTTTACGTAAAGACGGGAAAATAATATCTGTATTATAAAAACCATAACGTTTGCAATTATAAGATTCTTAAGTCCATTTTGAGTTTCTCTTATTCTCATATTATCTCCTTATTAATCAAATTTCCAGAAAAGACGTTTTCAGTATAACCATTTTAAAGAGTACCCAAGTATGAGAACTCCAATAAAGCCAAACAAATTTATTTTTATCATAAAGCCTAAAATTATTGTAAAAATATGTAAGTCTAAACTAATTGGATGAAATCCGATTCGAAGCGGTGTAGTCATAACTGTTTTTACAGCTCCGTCAGGCAGTACCATACCCAGTAAATCTCCGATGAAACTTCCCAATATTAAACCCATTAATAAAATAAATATTGTTAAAGGGATATTTTTCTTCAATCTACGCAAAATTTGTACCTCCTTTTAGTCTTTGAATAGAAAAGATACGTCAAAATACCAGTTACAGAACCTGTAATTATAGAGGATAAAATGTAAATAGGGGAGATGTAAAAGAAGGAAACTCCGGGAAGAAAAATAGAAGTCGCGAGAATGAGTTGAATCATTATGTGAGTTTCTGCACCTACTATACTTATTCCCAACAAACTAAAAGGTAAGCGTTTACTTATAATTAACCACATTATAAGCGTGCTTGCTATCGTTCCGCTTATTGAAAAGACAAAAGTTGGAGTGAGCAATCTTGCCATTATTAAGCTTCCAATTATTGATTTTAATACCCCAATTAGAAGAGCTTCTCTTAATCCGAAAAAAATAAGAGCCAATATAATAAATATATTCGCAAGTCCGAGACGAATTCCGGGAATAGGAGTAGGAAAGAGACTTTCAATAATGAATAAAGATATAGATGCAGCAGTAAATACTGAAAGATAAGCTATTCTATTCAGTGACTGCATCGTATTTTTCCCCTTCTATTCTTATTATTACCCGGTTTGGAATACAAATGATAAAATCTCCTTTTTTTGATATCCAACCTTTTTTTTCGCAAATTTTTAAAGGACAGGGGGAGTTAAGAATTCTTACTCTCCCGTCTCTGATTATAACTTTTGCCTCACCTAGTTTCCCTTTAATAATAATTTCTCTGTCTTGATTCAAAGGATAAACAAAATCATTAGTTTTGTCAACACTAATAATTACTTTTTCTCCCTTGTTTTTTGGAAGAAAAAAAACAAAAAATAGAAAAAAAATTATAACTAATATATCGCCTATTTTTAAAGGACGAAATCTGCTTTCCGACCGCAATTAGAACATTTATCCTTTTCTATACCAACTATTTTTGTATTATATCCCGCTCTCTCTACAAGAATACTCGAGCATTTAGGACAGTACGTGTTTTCAGTTCCTTCCATAGGCGCATTGCCTATATATACATAATAAAGATACTTTTTTGCTATATCATAAGCTTCTTTTAACGTATTCAGTGGAGTCGGCGGTCTGTCGTAATCGTTATGGGGAAAATATCGTGAGATGTGTAAGGGAATTTTTTTATCGATCGAGGCTAAATATTTAGATAAATCTTCAATTTCTGTGTCGTTATCGCCAGGAATTAAAAGATTGGTTACCTCAACGTGTATTTTTCCGGAAGCTTTTTCGATTGTCCTTTTTGTTGCCGCAAAATTTCCTTTGAGAATTTTGCTATAATATTCAGAACTCATTGATTTTAAGTCTATATTCATCGCGCTAACAATTTCAAGTAACTCGTCCAGAGGATCTTCTAAAATCTGGCCATTAGTTACCATAACAAGGTCTATTCTCTCTTTCTTTGCATATTTGGAAGTGTCTTTTATAAATTCGAACCAGATAATAGGTTCTGCGTAAGTAAAAGCTATAGAAGGAGACTTATATTCCTTTGCCATAGAAACCAACTCTTCAGGAGTTATTTCTCTTGTAACCGCTTTTTTAAAGGATATAGTATAATTTTGACAATAAGGACAGCGCATGCTGCAGCCGTTGGGAGAAACTGAAAGAATTTCCGTCCCTGGTCTAAAATGAAAAAGAGGTTTTTTTTCGATCGGATCAACTGCCAGAGAGGTTGTTCTACCGTAATTTTGCGCGTATAGAGTTCCGTCTTCGTTTTTTCTTGCCCAGCAAATTCCTTCTCCACCCGGAGGTATAGCACACTGGTGGGGGCAAAGCTTGCAACGTGCGACTAAATCTTCTGCTATTTCGTAATATTCTGCTTCTCTTTTATTCATAAATACTTAACTTATTATCAAATATAAATTTATAAATATTTTTGGAAGTGTCAACAAGGATAGCCTCTAAATTGTTATTTTTTATGTACTCTTTGGCTTTTTGGGGGCCCATTGCAACCAATGCGGTTGTAATGCAATCTCCCTGGATACCGTCTTTTACAATAATCGTAGCTGATGCAATTCCCCTTGCAGGATAACCCGTAAAAGGGTCTACTATATGGTGGTATCTTACACCTTCAACTTCGAAATATCTTTCGTAATCTCCGGAAGTGAATACAAAACAATCATTAACCTTAAGTGTACCAATTATTCCGTTTACATCCCGGGGATTTCTTATACCTATAATCCAATTATCTTTCCCTTTTTTCTTGCCAACTAGCAGCACATCTCCTCCTGCGTCTATTAAAGCGGAACGGATACCACATTCTTTCAGTATACTTCTTGCCCTGTCTAGAGCATACCCTTTTGCCGCTCCTCCGAGATTAAGTGAAAAATTCTCGGGGATAATAAGCGTATCTTTTCTTATTTTTATTTTTTTGTAATCTACGAGTGGTAAAAGCGATCCTATTTCCTTTTTCGTGGGAAGAGTGGGTGCCTTGAAATAATTCCATTTTTTTAATATAGGATCAATTGAAAGGTCGAAGTATCCGTTTGTTTTTTCTGAATAATAAAGAGATTTTCTGATTATTGTGATGTAGGTGGTATCTATGTTGCCTTTTTCGATACCCTGTACATTCAGAGTGTCTATTCTTTCGAATTCCTCTTTTACTTTTTTTATTACCTTTTTTGCCAGAATTGGGTTTCTCGAGTAAATCTTGCCTCTAACATAGGTATCAAAATAGAAATCCTCGAACGTGAATTCTTTATGTTTTAAGAAAAAAAGAAGAAAGGCTATTGCTAAAAACGTAATAACTAATAGCAGACGTTTTATGCTAATAGCCCTTTGTTGATTTGACATTTAGTTTTCGAAAACTTCTTTTACCTGCTCGAAAGCCCAGTCCAGTTCTTCTTTTGTAATAACAAGCGGTGGGGCAAAGCGGATAACAACGCCGTGAGTCTCTTTACAGAGAAGTCCTTTTTCTTTGAGTTTCTCAGCATAAGGTCTAGCCTGTTCTTTCAGTTCAAGACCTATTAAAAGCCCTTTGCCACGTACTTCTTTTATTATAGGATTTTTAAGACTTCGCAGCTTATCCATAAAATAATTGCCAAGCTCGAGAGCTTTTCCCGGTAAATCTTCTTCTATGAGGTAATCGAGCGCGGCAAGTCCTACGGCAGCTCCCACAGGGTTGCCGCCAAAGGTTGAACCGTGGTCTCCGGGATTAAAAACTCCGAGAACTTCTTTTGAAGCCGCAAATATCGAGACCGGATAGACTCCTCCACCTAAAGCTTTTCCGAGTATTATTCCGTCGGGTTTCGCGCCTTCCCATTCCCAGGCAAACATTTTTCCGGTTCTGCCAAGTCCGCATTGGATTTCATCGAATATAAGAAGTACATTGTTTTTCTTGCATATTTCCTTGATTTTTTTTAGGTAACCTTCAGGAGGAACCACTATTCCGCCCTCGCCCTGAATAGGTTCTATAAGAACGCCAGCTGTATTTTCATTGATTGCTTCTTCTATTGCTTTCACGTCTCCATAGGGTACAATCGGAAAACCCGGAGTCATAGGACCGAATCCGTCTCTATACTGTTTTTCCGTTGAGAAGGAAATAATGGTTATTGTTCTTCCGTGAAAATTATTTGTTGCAGCAATAATTTCTGCTTTATTTTCAGGCACTCCTTTTACTTTATGAGCCCATTTTCTGGTTGCCTTTAGAGCTGTTTCTACGCCTTCGGCTCCCGTATTCATTGGAAGCGCCATCTCCATACCGGTAACTTCGCATACTCTTTTCAAAAATAAAGGCAGTTGATCGTTTCTGAATGCTCGAGAAGTCAGGGTGAGTTTATCGAGCTGTTCTTTCATTTTTTTGATAATTACCGGATTTCGGTGTCCATGATTCAAAGCAGAGTAAGAAGAAAGCATATCCATATATTTATTTCCTTCCACATCCCATACCCAAACACCCTCTCCTTTATTTAAAACTACGTCAAGAGGTTTGTAATTGTGGGCTCCGTATGTATCATCCATTTCCATCAAATCCTTAGCAGAATAGTCCATTAATTTCCTCCTTTTATGAATATATATACACTTTTTGGTTCTGTTCTACTCCCCAAATTTATGAATATTTATTCATTAATATGCAAATTAAAATAGTTGTATTTTTCCAATTGTCAAGGGCTAACCAATAGATTAATTTTGGTTGACAAAAAGTAAGAAAATCCTTATCATTATCTAATAAATTTAATTTTGAATATATTGAGGGGGAGCTTATGAAGTCAAAAATTTTATTACTATTATTAATTCTATTTATCTCTTTAACTACGCATGCCTCTACAGAAAGATACTGGGAAAATGTTGCCAAATCTTTACAAAAAGGTCTTCCGAGAACGGCTATCGAGAATTTAGATAAGATATTAGTTATAACAAAAAAAGAAGATAAGCATATTGAGTGGCTTAAGGCTTTAACACAAAAAATCGCCCTGGAAGCTAATATTCAGGGTAATAAACCTGAAGAAAAAATCAAAGAGCTTAAATTAGAATTAAAAAAGGCAAGTCCCAAAACTGAAGTATTACTCAATACAATTCTAGCTCATTGGTACTGGCATTATTATAATCGAAATAGATGGCGCTTTTCCAGAAGAACTACCACGGAAGATATGGTCGAAGATGATTTTACTACCTGGGATTTAGATAAAATCTTTCATGAAATAGATTCCTTATACCAGTATGTTTTAAAGGAAAAAGAACTACTCGTAAGTATACCTATAGATGATTTTATTGGGTTTTTGGAGCCGGGAACCACGCCGATTGAATATCGTCCCACCCTTTATGATTTTATCGCGCATGAAGCCCTGGATTTTTATACAAGCACTGAACAGGCAGGAGTACGTTCTGAAGACGTTTTTGAAATAAATGCTAGTTCGGGTGCCTTTGACCCTGCTAAAAAATTTCTTGATTATAAGCCCGTTACATCCGATACCCAGACAGCAAAATATAAAGCAATTCGCATTTATCAGTCATTAATTAAATATCATTTGAAAAAAAATAATATTGAAGCATTGATAGATGTGGACCTTCATAGACTTCGTTATATCCGAAATAATTCGTATGGTGAAAATAAAGATTCTTTATATATGCAGCGTTTAAGTGAAATCGTCGAGAAATGTAAAGATTATTCACTTTCAAGTCTCGCGGCGTTTCGCCTGGTAAAAGTTTGGGGAGAAAAAGATAACCTGGTTAAAGCTCACGAAATAGCAAAAGAAGGTTACAAAAGATTTCCCGATTCTCCCGGAGGGAAGTCATGTAAAATTTACATTGATGAAATAGAAAAGAAATACATATCTTTGTATATAGAACAAACGATACCTGCTCAACCTTCAAAAATGTTAGTTAGTTATAAAAATTTCAACAAATTATTTGTTAGGATATATAAGGACAAATGGCCAGATTATACTAAGGGAGAATACGAACATAGCAAGTGTTTTGCGGACTCGAATGAGATAAAAAAATTGCTTTCTTTAAAACCATATAAAGAGTGGAGTGTAGAACTTGTCATTACAGATGATTTCAAAACAAAAACTCTGGAAGTAGATATCCCGGGATGTGAAATTGGATTTTATCATATATTCGTTAGTTCGGATAAAGATTTTAAGGATTGGACGCTGATTGATCAATCCTGGTTTATGGTTAGTAATATAACATTGATTTCAAAAACAATACCGGGTGTAATTGAAGGGCTTGTACTGGATGCGCTTAAAGGAGAACCAATTGAAGGTGCTAAGGTTATAGAAATAATTAGGAAAAATGTTGATAATCATGATTATATTTATGTGAATAATAGAACGATATATAGTGATTCAAACGGCTTTTTTTCTTTTTCATGCCCGTCGGAGAGATACTGGCGATGCTTTTTAGAAGTCGAAAAAGAGGAAGACAAAGTTTTCACACCTTATCGGGTTTCTTGTGATGACAAATATAGAAGGAGCCCTGATGATAGGACTATCTTTTTTACTGACCGATCTATATATAGACCCGGGCAGATAATTTATTTTAAAGGAATTTGTGTTCATATAGACAAGGAAGGGAACAATTATGAAGTTTTACCTGATAGAGAAGTGAAAGTTACTTTTAGAGACGCAAATTACAAAGAAATAATCAGTTCTACCTTTACGACAAATGAATTCGGAAGCTTCAGCGGACATTTTACGGCTCCCTCCGGAAGGCTTACAGGCAGTATGCATATAGAAGTAGATAGTCCTTTAGAAGGTCAGGCCTGGATTAGAGTTGAAGAGTATAAGCGACCTAAATTTTCCGTGGAAATAGAAATTCCGAAAAAGGACTACAAACTCAACCAGGAAATAAATATAACAGGTAAAGCGATTTCATATACTGGAGCACCGATAGATGATGCTAAAGTTAAATATAAAGT
>CAZHNS010000007.1:0-71459 GCA_964534175.1 uncultured bacterium
TCTAATAGCACAAGAATTCGGATACAAAGTAAAATTAGCCAAGCCAACCGAGGCTCCAGAAATAAAGAAAGATACATATAATATACAAAAGAAACCGCCTGTTGTAACTATTATGGGACATGTTGATCATGGAAAAACAACTCTACTGGACTATATAAGAAAAACACAGGTAGCCAAGCAAGAATCAGGTGGAATCACACAGAAAATAGGAGCATATCATATAAACTACAACGGGCACGAAATAACATTTATCGATACTCCGGGTCACGAAGCATTCACCTCCATGAGAGCCAGAGGCGCTAATGTTACCGACATTGTTGTTCTGGTTGTAGCAGCTAATGAAGGAGTAAAATCACAAACAATCGAAGCGATTAATCACGCTAAAGCTGCAAAGGTACCAATTATTGTAGCTGTTAACAAAATAGATCTACCCTCTGCAAATCCTAGTAAAGTACTGGCTGATTTGGCTGAAAAAGATGTAGTCTCTCACGAATACGGTGGAAATGTAATCGCGGTCAATATTTCCGCAACAAAAGGCATCGGAACAGATGAATTGTTAGATGCTATTATTCTGCAATCCGAAGATATGGATCTAAAAGTTCCTATAGAAGGACCGGGTAACGGCATAATTTTGGAAACTCGCATCAGAAAAGGAATAGGCAATGTAGCAACCGTTGTTGTAAAAGAAGGACAAATAAAAATCGGAGACTCCTTTGTCGCAGGTTCAACATCAGGAAAAGTACGACTAATTCTCGACGAACATGATAAAAGACTAAAAGAAGCCGGAGCTTCAGAGGCTATACAAATATCACAGTTTGAATCGTTGCCTAAAACGGGTGATATATTTAAAGTCGTTAAAAATAAAAAAACAGCAAGAGATATCTCAGAAGGAAGAAAGAGCTCTAAAACGGAAAACAAAGTAAAAACAACAGTAAGTCTTTCAAACCTTTTTGAAAAAATAAAAGAAGATAAAAAACAAAGTTTAAAATTGGTATTAAAAGGCGATGACGCCGGCTCCGTTGATGCTCTAAAAAATTCAATCGAAAGTTTACCGAAAGAAAAAGTTCAGATTAAAGTTATTCATTCAGGCGTGGGTCCAATAACAGAAAACGATGTAATGCTTGCTCACGCCTCCGAAGCAATAATTATTGGATTTAAAGTAAAACCATATTCACAGGCAAAAGAAGAAGCAAAGAAAAGAGGAGTAGAAATAAAGACATACGATGTTATCTTCGAAATAACTGAAGATATTAAAAAAGCTATGTTAGGTCTACTCAAACCAGAAAAAGAAGAAGTAAAATGCGGAGAGATAGAAATTAGAAAAATATTCGAAGGGTCCAGTATCGGCAAAGTAGCCGGATGTTTTGTAGTTTCTGGAGAAGTTCATAATAATGACATCGCTTATCTTTTAAGAAATAAGAAAGAACTAACTAAAACCAAAATTGCAACTCTTAAAAGATTCGAGAAAGACGTAAAATCTGTAGAAGAGGGATACGAATGCGGAATAAGGCTTCAGGATTTTGACTCTTTCAAAGAAGGAGACATTATAGAGAGCTATAAAGTAATAGAGAAGGAGACAAAACTTTAAAAGGAAATGTTCGTCGGCATAGGCAAAGTTGAAATTTTCCTTCCCGGATTAAATTCTCTGAAATCTAAAAGAAGAATTATTAATAGTATTAAGGGTAAAATTCGGTCTAAATTTAATGTAGGAATAAGCGAAATTGATTTTTTGGATAAATGGCAACGCGCACTCATAGGTATTGTAGCAGTATCAAACGATTCTAAATTCTTACAGTCTTCTTTTAATAAGATTGTAGACCAAATTAAGGGTTTTAGAGACATTAACATTTTAGATTGGAGTATAGAAATAAACAATGACTTTGAGACAGAAAAGGGTAAATTCATACATAATGAAAGTAGTCCCTGAAATTATAGAAAAAGAGGTTAAGGACCCGAGACTTGGTCTCGTTACTATAACATCCGTAGACAGCAGTCCAGATCTAAAACACGCAAACGTTTACTTCACAGTACATGGAGGAGAAAAATCTGGCAAATCAAACAGTGAAGTCCTTAACCACGCAAGTGGATTTATACAGCATGAACTTTCCAGACGCATTAAGATGAAAAACACACCGATACTTACTTTTAAATTTAGACCCATAACAGAAAAAACGCAGAGAATTGAAGAACTTTTAAACGAAGAAAAAGAGGATTTCAAGTGAAAATGAGTTGGCAAAAAGCTTTAGAATTAATAAATAAAAATAAAAATTTCCTGATCGTATCCCATAAGAACCCGGATGGTGACGCTCTTGGTTCTGAAATAGCACTTGCTATGGCATTAATGAAATTAAAGAAAAACGTTCATATTTACAATCAAGATCCACCCCCCGAGAGATATTCAAAATTTCCAAAAGCTTCTTTGATTCAAACTGAAAAGAAAGACTTTAAAGAAGATGTAACTATTTTTGTCGACTGTGCAGAAGTAGACCGCATAGGAAAAATAAAAGAAAACATTGATTTTTCAAAACCTTCGATAAATATAGACCACCATATAGGAAACTCAAAATTTGGCACAGTAAATGTCATAAAACCCGATTATTCTTCAACAGCGGAAATTATATATAAACTAATAAAAAATGAAATACCGATGGATGAAGAAATTGCCACATATTTATACATTGGAATATTGACAGACACAGGAGCTTTTCGATATCCAAACACAACATCTCATTCCTTAAGAGTTGCTTCCGAATTGGTTGCTTACGGAGTAATGGCTTCACGAGTTTCAGAATTCATATGGTTTGCAGACCCAGAAGCAAGAATAAAGCTTTTAGGTGAAGTCCTACGAACCATGAGTTTACATGGTAAAATAAGCATAATGTACGTCACAAAAGAAATGCTCAAAAAACAAGGTGCAAAAGAAGAAGACACTGAAGAATTCATCGATTACGGACTTTCAATAAAAGGAATTGAAACCGCTGCCATAATAAAAGAGAGAGAAGGCGGAATATTAAAAATATCTCTGCGCTCTAAGAACAATATACCCGTCCGGGAACTTGCAGCAAAATACGGAGGTGGCGGGCATAGAACAGCATCTGGATTTACAGTAGAAAGAGAAATAGAACCCTTTAAGAAGGAATTAGAAAAAGAGCTCGAAAATCTAGTCGGAAAATATAGTCACTAAATTTTTACCCTCTTTTTCACCCCCATAAACTTTGCCGCCTTTTTTATTGATTCAAGGGGCGCTGTTATAAATACTTCATCTCCTCCATATATCTTGCGATTACCCCTTGGCACACAGAATTCATCTTCCTCTTTTCTAAAGATACCGTTAATAAGACAATCTGAGGGAAATCTATCATCAGAAGCTATCTGAGCAATGGTTTTTTCTACAATATTAGATTTTTCAGGTATCTTAATAATAGCAATAGCACCGCTGCCTCCCCTGAAAGTATAAACTATTGAAGCCTCAGGTTCTTCTATTTCAAAAACCAGTGGAGCAGCACTAATTTCGACGACATCTATAGCATCCGTAGCACCTGCCCGCTCGTAAACAGGTTTATAAGAGGGATCTCTCATCCTTGCGTATATTCTCGGAACCCCAAAACTATTTGCTATAACCGTAAGAGAAAGATTGTCTGCATCAGACCGCATAGATGCTACGACCACATCCGCCTTTTCAATGCCAGCTTCTTTTAAAGTACTAATTTCAGTAGCGCTCCCCTTAATTGCTACAACTCCTAAACTCTCATAAATATATTCGCAAACTTCTGGGCTCTCTTCTATAACTACAACATCGTGCTTAGAAGCACTTAATTTTCTCGCAACATTTCTACCAAGAAGACCGCCACCGCCAATAATTACATACACTTATCACCTCCTATTTCCATGTGTTTTTATAAAATAGCATAAGAATAGGCAAAATTTCTAATCTTCCCGCCAGCATACCTATAATAAAAGTAAACTTTATAATAGGAGAAAGCATCATCATCTCAGAAACCGAAATATAGCAAGGACCAACATTACCAAGAGCCGAGGCCATGGCGGAAAACGACTCCAGAGCTCCATGATTACTAAAAAAGGCTGTCACGATTCCACCTGCCGCAAGTAAAAACAACCAGGCAGCGAACAAAGATGTAACTCTCCTAACTTCATCAAACTCCACTTTACTTCCATCTATTATAATAAAACGTACTGTGCGAAGAGGATAAACAATAGATAAAATCTTAAATTTAATCAGCTTAAATAGAATCCCAACACGCAGAATTTTTAATCCGCCGGAAGTCGAACCCACACATCCACCTATTATCATTAAAAAAAGAAAAATTTGCTTAGCTACACCTCCATAAATGGGCGATGCGATATCCCGGGTTGCATATCCTGTAGTAGTCATAATCGCAACTACCTGAAAAATCGAAGTTCTGACCAAATCGGGAGAAAAAACCTTGTCATAAGTAAATTGCTTAAAAATTATAATGCCCGAAGCTGAACATACAAATAACCAGAACAGTTTAATCTCAAAGGAATCCCATAAAGCTTTAAAATCTCCCTGAAAAACCCTGTAATGAAACAGAAAATTCATTCCAGCAAACAACATAAATATAATTATTGTCCATTCAACAATATTCGACATATAATAATTCATTGCGGAATAGTATCCAATACTTAAATCATGCGTTGAAAATCCTCCACTCGAAAGCGTTGTAAATGAATGAGTAACTGCGTCAAAAAGATTCAAACCTTCGATTTTTAAAAGGAAAATAAGCATCAAAGTCAAGCTTCCATATATAACCCATAAGATCCTTATTGTGTTAAATAAACCCGGGGCTATTCTTTTAGTTCTAATTTTATGGCTCTCTCCGGCAAAAAGCTGTGGAGCAATACCCCCTTCATAAATAATCAATAAAGCAAAGCTAAGGATGCCAAGACCTCCTAACCACTGCGTTAAAGCTCTATAAAAAAGGATAGAGCGGATTTGGGTATCAAGTCCCGAAATAAGAGTTATTCCTGTAGTTGTAAAACCCGAAACTGTTTCGAAAAATGAATCAACAAAACTCGCATGAAGCCCTAGCAGATAAGGAAAAGAACCAATCAAAGAAACAATTATCCAGGACAAAGCAGCAATCATCATACCCTGTTTGTGGTCAATTTTATCTAAAGGGTTCCTACCTTTTAACGCTACTCCCAAAGTTAGAGAGATTATCGCCGGTATTAAAAAAGCTTTCAAATGAATCAGCTCCCTTAAATATAAATAATCTATGATTAAAGGTATCAAAAAAAGGAAAGAAAAATATATAAGAATAACACCAATATAACCCATAACAGGGGAAACTTCAAAAAGAAATCGTCCTAGCAAACTTTTTCGAACTTTCATTTACTATACATGATATGAGTTTTGCCTTTAAATGTCAACGCCCCTAGCCTAACCCATTTATTCAACCACAGAGATCATAGAGAAAAAAAGAAAACACACAGAGAAAAGTTTTATATTATTGTTTTTAAAAACTAACCCATACATCAATTTTTATATGTAGGACATGTAGATGAATGTAAAATAAAGTTCTTGACATGAACAGTTGTAATACATAAATTATTCATAAAGGAGAAAAGAAATGAAAAATTGGTTCACAATTTTATTATTATTGCTAATTTTTCTCTCAGCAAAAGCCTCTCCTAAAACTGAAATTATTATCTTCGGAGTAGTCCACCAGGCGACCGACAATTTTGACGGAGATGACGTGTTAAAGATATTAGATAAGGTGAAACCAGATGCGATTTTGTTTGAACACCCGACCTCCTGGAACGCCGAAGAATTTTCCGAATTAGTGTCAAAGATCGAAAATCCAACTCTCGAGACAATAACGGTAAAAAAGTATCTGGATGAAAATCCCTCAGTAATTCTTAGATATTATGACATAGCGAATCGAAACAAATATTATATTGAAACCCAATACTTCGAACAAGAGAAAGCCTTTAATGAAAAATTAGATAATTTAATCAAAAAAAGCGAATCAGATGATTCCGCCTCACTCCCAGCAAAGCGGATCATCATGCTTTTAAATTTCGCCAATCTTAATCATTCTCTTTTAAAGGAGTACCCTAGAGTAATCAACTCTTCAGCAGGCGACTCCATATGTGCTATAAATGTCAGATATCTCCTTTCTAGTAGTCTTAAATTTACGGAAACCATTCCGGAATTGAAACAATTTAAGGAATTTATTACCTCGAAAAAAGAATACTGGAATAGACGGAATCAAACTATGGCAGAAAATATAATAAACTATGCAGAAGAATTTCAAGGTGAGAGAATTTTAGTTACAACGGGATTTGAACACAGATATTATTTACGAAAAGAACTACAACAATCTAAAAAACAAAACTTCGTATTAAAAGAATACTGGGAATGCGAATAAAAAAGAGATTATATTGATTATGACAAACGCCAAACATTGTCGGTGCTATTCTATACAGTAGGTTATATAAAAAATCATGTTTACAAATAACAACAAACAACACAACTTTATATGGATTTTGCTTTCTATGTGTATGGTCTTAGCCGCTGGATTGCTCGATTATTATACCGGTCCGGAAATCGCATTTTCACTTTTCTATTTAATTCCAGTTATGACAAGTGCATGGTTTACGAGAAAACCCTTCGCTGCTTTTACTTCAGTTACAAGTGCAGCCGCCTGGATGATTGCCGAAATTACCTCAGGCCGATTTTATTCACATATCGCTATCCATTTCTGGAACGCGACTACCATGTTAGGATTTTTTTTAGTCATAACGTTACTGCTTGAGCGTCTTAAGATAAACCTAAACAAAGAACAAGTTTTGTCTCGAATAGACTACCTTACCGGAGTCATGAACCCACGCTCTTTCTATGAATTTATGGCTACAGAAATTGAACGGTGCAGAAGATACAAACATCCTTTTACGATTGCATATTTAGATGTGGATAATTTTAAACATATAAATGACCAATTTGGACATCCGGTTGGAGACGATGTACTAAGAGCTATAGCTGATACTATAAAGAGAAACCTACGAAAAATTGACGTAGTGGCACGCCTCGGAGGAGATGAATTTGCCGTGCTGTTGCCGGAAACCGATAATAAAGATTCCACCAAAGCCATAGAGAAGATTCAAGAAGCATTTATTCAAAATACAGCTCTTAAAGAATATGCTATCACATTCAGTATTGGTGTCTTAACCTGCGACAAAAATCCGCCCAGTATGGATAAAATGATGAAATCAGTTGATTCGTTGATGTACTCGGTTAAAAAACTAGGCAAAAATGGAATTAAATATTCAACATACCCAGGCCTTTAGAATGATAGAGTCGATTCTATTTCTACAAATAATAAATAAGATTGCTCACTGGATAATAATGATTAATGAACTATAATAACACATAACAAAATGAAAGAAATTTTCGAAATAATATTATATTCATTTTTTGCAGGAATAACAGTACTTCTGGGTGGAATATTATCAAGAATATTCGAAAAATTTAAAGACTATTCTGCACACAAATTTATAACTCATTTTGCTATAGCTTTTGGTGGAGGTATATTAATAGCCGCCGTTGCTTTTGTTCTAATACCTAAAGGAATAGAACAATTGTCACTTCTCCCCCTTACCTTAACTTTTATAGGTGGAGTTCTATTTTTCTGTATCATCGATAACAAAATTCATCAAAAAGGAGGGTCTTTCGCGCAGATGATGGCGATGTTAATCGATTTTGTTCCCGAAGCTATAGCTTTAGGTGGAGTTTTTGCGCATAATATTCGCCTTGGATTATTACTCGCTATTTATATAGGAATGCAGAATTTACCTGAATCTTTTAACGCATACATAGAATTAAAACACTTCAACCATTCTTCAAGAATATCCCTTACAATATTATTTTTATTAAGTTTTTCCGGAGTAATTGCAGCTCTTATGGGTTATTTCCTCTTAAGAGATAAGGTCAGTATTATCGCAGGTCTTATGGCTTTTTCCGGCGGCGGTATAGTTTTTTTAATGTTTCAAGACATCGCCCCATTATCAAAAATTAAAAACAGTTGGATTCCACCAATAGGCGCATCAATGGGATTTTTAGTCGGAATAATCGGAGAGAAACTACTTGGATAAAAATAACGAATTAATATAAATTTTTGAGAAAAATGGATATTTTTTTAACAGGTGTAACAGGTTTTATCGGATCATACGTTACATTAGAACTTTTGAAACACAAACACAAAGTAACTATATTGGCCCGCAATCCGAATAAAATTCCTTATTTTAAAAAAATAGAACAACTCGAGCTAGTAGAAGGTAATCTTTCCGATAACGAATTACTTGAAAAATTAATCAGAGGTAAAGATGCATGTATTCATATAGCAGTAAATTATTCGGAACGAAAAACAGGATGGGAAGTGCTCCAAGACGACACTTTTCCAACGGTATTTATGTCTAATATAGCCGCAAGAGAAAACGTAAAACATTTCATTTATACATCATCGACCTCAGCAAATGACAGTCTATATTCGGGCGGCGCGGGCGAGTTAGAAGAATCGATAAAGATTGTAGATACAAAAACTAAACAACATCCGGCTACGTTTTACGGCGCCACAAAAGCTGCAAGTGAAAACTTTCTAATTGCACAATCCCATCTTTCACCTATGAGAATAAATATTATTCGCCCGGGTTACACGTTTGGAAATCCTATTGCTGAAGGTGCTCATTCTCAAAGTGACACCCGTTTTAAAAATATAGTTAATAAAGCTTTCAATAATCAACCCATACCCATTACTAAAAATGACGGAACTCAGTTCATATGGGCAGGAGATTTGGCTAAATTATACATTAAAGTTTTACACAGCAAGGTTAATAGAAAAACATATTTCGGACTTTCTAAAAATTTTACGTCCTGGTATGAAATCGCACAGGAAGCAATAAAAAAATGTAATTCAAAGAGCCGGATATTATTGGAAGACAAAGGCTGGAGTGAGGATCCGTTAATGTGGGATGTCTCTGATATGAAATTAGATTTCGGACTCGAGTTTGATCCCTGGGAAAAGATTAAAGAACACCTGGATTACTATATATATTTAGAGAAAAATGCCTAAAAAACGTATATCTCGTAATAAATTAGAATCCATACCAAACGTCGGACCGGCTATTGCTACGAAATTGCGTCTTCTTGGCTATAAAACACCAGGTGATTTAAAAGGAGCGGACCCTTACGCTATGTACCAGAAACTTCTTAGGATAACAGGTAAATATCACGACCCCTGTCTTCTTGATGTTTTTATCGCAGCAGTATCATTCTGTAACGGAAATCCACCAAAACCCTGGTGGAAGTTTACCGCAGAACGAAAAGTAAGACTTAGAAAATAAAAAAAATATGACTTTGAAACGCAGCTTAGTACTACTATTTTTCTTAATTACAAGCAGCTTTGCATGTCTTGCCGAAATCAAAATTCCTTCAAGCAGGAGATCCAGAAACGCTATCCAGCGCGTTCAACAAAATCTCAGATGCGAATTTGAAGAAAAAAAACTACAATATGGTTCTCTAATATTTGTACGAATTTTCAAAGAATCAATGGAGCTTGAAATATGGGTTAAATCAAATAATAATTTTGAGCTTTTCAAAACTTATGAAATCTGCACTTACGGATCCGGCACACTGGGGCCAAAAACAAGAGAGGGTGACGGTCAGGCTCCCGAAGGGTTTTATTTCGTAACGCCACAACGATTAAATCCGGCAAGTTACTTTCATTTATCATTCAATCTCGGCTATCCAAACAAATATGACAGAATTCACAGCCGGACCGGAGGAGCTTTAATGGTACACGGAAGCTGTGTTTCAATTGGCTGTTATGCGATGACGAATGAGGGAATAGAAGAAATATTCGCTATTGCAGATGCTGCTTTTCGCAATGGCCAAAGATTTTTTAGAGTACATATTTTTCCGTTCAGAATGACTAAAGAAAATATGGAAAAACATAAAGAATCCGAGTGGATAGAGTTCTGGAAAAATCTAAAAGAAGGCTATGATTTTTTTGAAAAAAACAAAATTCCTCCCAACGTTGAAGTATCAAGCAAAAAATACATATTCGAACCTCCAGAAAATTAAAGAAATCTCTTCCACTTCTTTTGTTTGACACATACTTACGCTTGGTGGTTCGGTAGACTTTGCCATCCTCCGGCTTATTCTAAATAAGGTTAGTTTAGATGCATTTCTTACAACATAATAATCTGAGACTATTTTACGGATTCGCAGAGCTCTTGCGGCAATATTGATTTACAGCCACATGACTTACCAAATCCGCTCTTCGCAACCCCCCAAAAAACCTTGAAAACAAAAAAGACTAACACCTTGACAAAAAGCATTTTTTCATTAAGATTATTTACAAGATTTACAGTTTTCGGGGTTGACATTAAAAGGCATTTTCTTAAATTACAATATATAATTATCTAGGAGGAAAGATGGACGAAGGTGACAAAGCAGAAAATATCGATAAAATAGAAGAAAAGGAAGAAGAAATAAAAGAAAGGGAAGAAAAAGAATCCGAATTTATGGAAGCTATGATTTCAGATTTGCAGGAAGAAAAAGAAGAGCTCAAGGACAAATATCTCAGGGCCCTAGCAAATTATGAAAATCTCCGAAAAAGAGCTATTCAAGAAAAGGAAAAAATTTACAACTATACTTTGGAAGAAGTATTCAGGAGGGTTCTTCCTGTTCTCGACGATTTAGGGAGGGCCTTCAAATCCCTTCAGAAGAGCGAAAAGCATAAAGATGATTACGAATCTTTCTACGAAGGTATTCGTCTCGTGCGTTCCAACCTAGAAAATTTGCTAAAAATATATAATATTGAACCATTTGAATCTACGGGAGAAAAATTCGATCCTTCAAAGCATGACGCAATACATGTTATCGAACACAATGACGAAGAAGATGGCAAAATATTGGAAGAAACGGAAACTGGCTACAAAATAGGTGATAAGGTCTTACGACCATCCAAGGTAATTGTAGCTAAAAAAGCTGAAGAAAATAAAAGTGATAACAATGAAGAAAACACAAATCAAGGAGGAAAAGTAGAATGAAAGAACCTGTAATAGGAATCGATCTTGGTACGACTAACTCGGTTGTAGCCATTGTCGAGCAATCCGAGCCTGAGGTAATTTCAAATCCTGAAGGGCAACGGACTACCCCTTCGGTAATAGGGTTTAAAGAGGGCGAAGAGTTAGTTGGCTTGCAGGCAAAAAGACAACAACTTACCAATCCTCAAAACACTGTCTATTCCGTAAAAAGGTTTATGGGCAGAAGATTTTCCGAAATCAAAGACGAAAAGAAAAAAGTCCCATTTGAAGTTACAAAAGGGCCCCACGATGATGCTCGAATAAAAGTAGAAGATAAGGTTTACTCGCCGCCGGAAATTTCCGCAAAAGTTTTACAGTATCTAAAAAAAGCAGCAGAAGAACATATAGGCAGAGAAGTCAAAAAAGCTGTTATAACGGTACCTGCTTACTTCAACGATTCTCAGAGAAAAGCAACAAAAGATGCGGGAGAAATAGCCGGGCTTGAAGTACTGCGAATTATAAACGAACCTACCGCAGCTTCGCTCGCCTATGGACTCGGAGAAAAAAAAGAGGAAAAAATAGCCGTTTTTGACCTTGGAGGAGGAACTTTCGACATATCTATACTTGAAATAAGTGAAGGGGTTTTCGAAGTTCTTTCAACAAACGGAGATACACATCTAGGCGGAGACGATTTTGACTACGTTATAATGGAATGGCTGATAGAAGAATTCAAAAATGAGACGGGAATCGATATTTCTGATGACCGAAGCGCCGTACAAAGAGTAAGGGACGCAGCTGAAAAAGCAAAATGTGAACTTTCAACAATGAAAGAAACTACTATAAACCTCCCATATCTTGCCGGAGACGCCTCTGGCGCGAAACATCTCGAAAAGAAACTAACAAGAGCCAAAATGGAAACCTTATGCGAGGAACTTTTAAAGAGAATAGAAACGCCTGTAAATAATGCGTTGAAAGACGCGAATCTAACTACCAATGAAATCGATGAAGTTCTTCTCGTAGGAGGTATGACGCGGATGCCCGCAGTTCAAGAAAAAGTTAAAGAACTTTTTGGAAAAGAACCTCATAAAGGAATTAATCCTGACGAAGTCGTAGCTATTGGTGCAGCCATTCAGGGAGGAGTACTTGCCGGAGACGTTAAAGACATTCTCCTTCTCGATGTAACACCACTCTCTCTTGGAATAGAAACCTTAGGCGGAATGATGACCACAATAATCCCCAGAAACACTACAATTCCAGCCGAAAAGAGTAAGGTCTTCACGACCGCAGAGGACAACCAGCCTGCCGTTTCAATTCATGTCCTTCAGGGCGAAAGAGCCTCAGCAGCCGACAATAGAACACTGGGAAGGTTTGAATTAATGGGTATACCTGCTGCTCCAAGAGGTGTTCCACAGATAGAAGTCAGTTTCGACATCGACGCAAACGGTATATTAAACGTCTCTGCAAAAGACCTAGGAACCAACAAAGAACAATCCATTAAAATTGAATCTTCTTCAGGCCTCACCGAAGACGAAATTGACAAAATGAAATCTGAAGCTGAAACTCACGCAGAAGAAGATAAAAAGAAACAAGAGATAATTAATATAAGAAATCAAGCCGACGCATTAATTTACTCCACAGAAAAAACACTTAAAGAACATGGTGACATGGTTTCAAACGAGGAACGCGGCAATATCGAAAATGCTATATCCGATTTAAAAGAAGCCATAAAAACAGAAGATATAGGTAATATAGGACAAAAAATGGAAAACCTTCAGAAAGCTTCCTATTCAATCTCTGAAAAATTATATCAGAAAGCCGAAAAAGGATCCTCCCAAGAAGCGGGAACCGAAGCAACTCAGCAGAAGGGCGAAAAAGGAGAAGAAAAAGAAGAAGGTAAAGAAGAAGGAGAGGTCGAGGCCGACTTCGAAGTAATTGACGAGAAAGAAGAGGAGAACGAAGAGGAGGAAGATTAATAAGGTTAAATAATATTAGATATGCCGAAAAATAATGACTACTATGAGACCCTGGGGGTTAGCAAAGACGCAAGTACTCAAGAAATAAAAAAAGCTTATAAAAAGCTCGCAAGAAAGCATCATCCGGACGTTAACAAAGATAACACAAAAGAAGCTGAAAAAAAATTCAAGAAAATTTCAGAAGCTTATGAAGTCCTTGCTGACCCCGAAAAAAGATCCAATTATGATAGATTTGGTAAAGAAGGCGTTCATTTCCAGGGCAGAAACTTTACCTGGCAAGATTTTACGCACCAGGATGACCTGCGCGATATTTTCGGAGACCTCTTCGAGGGTTTAGGATTAGGTGGAAACGGACTTTTCGGGAATCTATTCGGGCAAACTACAAGAACGCGAGGAAGCAGAAGAGTACGTAGCCCATCCGGAGAAGACGTTCGAATCCCTCTTGAAATATCATTAAAAGAAGCATCGGAAGGAACCTCAAAAAAGATAAAAATCCGTTTATTCGAAAAGTGCAAGAAATGCGACGGGAAAGGCGGAACGACTACAACCTGCACACGTTGCAATGGGAATGGTGAAGTTCAGGTCACCCGTTCTAGTTTTTTCGGTCAAATGGTTTCAGTTTCTACATGCCCGGTATGTCGAGGAACGGGCGAAGTTATAAAAGATGCCTGCTCTGATTGCCACGGAGAAGGAAGGGTAAAAAAAGAAAAACAAATTACTGTAAGAATTCCGGCTGGTGTTGAAACCGGTAATTATATTCCCTTAAGAGGTGAAGGAAATACCGGAATAAGGGGAGGCTCTAAGGGAAACATAATCGTAGAGATAAGAGTACAATCTGATCCCAGATTCAAGAGAGAAGGAAGCAATCTCAAGATTAAAGTACCTATAAGTTATAAAATGGCTATAGAAGGCGGAAAAGTCACAATCCCGACGCTGAACGGGAAAGTAAAATTGACCATCCCTGCCGGAACAAAATCAGGAAGAATATTCTCATTAAAAGGTCAGGGAATGGGAAATCTCTACGGAATGGGAAAGGGCGACCTCCTAGCTGAAGTACATATCTGGACCCCGGATAAAGTTTCGAAAAAGGCAAAGAATCTACTTAAGGACCTCGATAAAGAACTCGGCAAACCACCAAAACTTTAAATTATCACACAGAGACACAGAGAACACAGAGCCACCCCACACCCCACTTTTAATAGCGTTTATTTAAAAACCAACCCACACCTCCCCCAAAAAATAACTTAAAATAAGAAAGATTAAGTATCTGCAAATAAATATCTTATACTGTATAAGCTAAAGCCGAAATTTAGATAAATTTTTGGGAAAATATCGATTTTTACTATGAACTAATAAACTCAAAGTTGTTATTTTTCTTTTCCCTTCTGTCTTTCCAGCATATTATTATGTGCCTTGCCTGTAAAAAATGCTACAGCCAATATATAATGATCCCTATGTCTGAACTGTATATATTTTTTATTTGTAGTTGTTATTCCACGAAAATGAGCCGTTGACAATTTATTGCAGAGAGAAGTTATTCGAGAGTTATCAAATGATTTAATTTTAAAATTGTGAGCGAAACCATTACGAATCTCCCTAATGAGTTCAAGGTTGTTCTTTGTGATCTTGTCTATATAGCCCAAAGCATAAGCCGCTTTAATTCTTTGCGAAAATGTTGCGAAGGGTCCATCCCTATTAAATAACTCATCAATATCAGCGGTGTCTGTCATAAATGATTTCAAATATTTTCCGAGATAAATCTCAACATAACTGGATGCAAGAATAGCCATTCCTCTGTCTGTTTCGTCTTTAAATTCCTTAGCAAGTTTCTGATAATCAAGAATTGAAATATCATCAAACTTCAACTTTTTTGATCTTGCCATAGATCAAGCCTCCTATATTTATATACTAATATTGGCATCAAAAACAATCATGTCAAGACTTATATCAAATCACAATAAAAAATTTAGTGTATTTTGTGTGTTTCGTGGTTTAATATTTTTTTCTTCGAGGCTATTAAGATAGATTTCTTGCCAAATAAACAAGAAATGGCTTCAACGTCTTTAGAAACTGAATTGGGAAAGGATTTTTTTGCACAATAAAGTCAAAAATCTTAGCCGAATAGAACATCGGGTACATATTTTTCTTTATCATATTCTGATAAACCTTAAGAGGTCTCCCCTCTCTTAAATTCATATTAATGGCTTTTGAAGCCAGATATGCTGATTGTACCGCGTTATAAATTCCTCCACCGGTCGCAGGATTTACAAGAGAAGCTGCATCCCCTATTAAAAGCGTATTTTTCCATGTAAGCAATTCTGGAGAAGAAAATAAAGGGTAAGTCCATTTATAAACGTTTTTGGGGGCAGGAAAGCCATAATCTTCTAAAATTTTGTATAATATAACATCACCATTTTTTAAAGCGCCGGGTTGAGTTCCAAATCCAACATGCGTTATATTTCCCTTCGGAAATATCCAGGCATATCCGTCTTTTGTATAAGAAAAATCAAAAGCTAATTTTTTTTCAAAATTAACAGGAATATCAGCGCTTATCGTTTTCATCATACTTTTAAATCTCTTATATCTGCCGAATCTTCTCAATATACCATTTACCCCGTCAGCACCAACTATTATTCTCCCCCTGAACTTACCTAATGAAGAATGAACTATTCCGTCCTCAACTTTTATCACTCTACATTCCTCTATAAATTCAGCCCCGGAAGCAATAGCCTTTTTCAATAAAAAATCATCAAATTTCATTCTATCGACCGTATAAGCTATAGGATTTTCCATCTCAATACTGAAATGACGGCCATTCTTTGCAAAATAAAAGCCTGTGGCTTTATCTTCTGCTATTTGTTCAAATGAAAATGGGAAAAAATCACTTAAGGAAATCTGAAAAGCTCCGGCGCATGGTTTAGCTCTTGGAAATTTAGCCTTATCAAGAAGAAGAACGTCAAATCCTCCTCGAGAGAGGAAATATGCAAGCGAAGACCCGGCAGGTCCTGCTCCGCAAATAATCACATCTTTTATATTCATCCAAATAAAGCCCTTTAAAGAATAAAAAAAAGATAATAGATGTCAAGCCACTTTTAGGTCTTTAGTCAGACCCTAATAATTTTGAATTATGAATTTTGAATGTTAAATTAAAAAAACAACAAAAAGTACGTTATAGTCTTTTCTCACTACGCGAGATTCTATTACTTGACAAAACAAAAAGTAAGCTATAGTATTTATAATCCAAATTTAAGAGAATATAATGAAAAAATTTATTATTATTCTAGCAATCATTTTTTTATTAAGTATCACCTACCCGGTTAACGCAGAGGAAATCTACAAAACTAAATCTGTAAATACAGCTCTTATGTGGTCTTTGGGTAACACAGTAATCCCCATGGCAGGCGGTTTAGCTCTAATACGACATGAACACTCTGATAGCGTGGAAATATTTGGAGTGCCAACCACAGCAATATTTCTACTTACATATGGAGCATACATAGGACCAAGTACCGGACATTTCTATGCAAATCAGTGGAATCGAGGATTTGCTTTTATGGGAACACGAATAGCCATTACTGGTATTCTTTCCATAGCTGCTCAAAATATTCATGAGGATGTTCGACCAGCTTTTTGGCTCGCAGGTGCTTCTCTCGTACTTTTAATTGATATCATAGATATTCTTACCGTTCCATCGTCTGTCCGTAAATATAATTTTGAATCAGGAGGAATTTACCTACAACCAAAAATCGAATTAGGCAATAACAGCTACGGGTTAAACATCGTTTTTAACTTTTAAATCTTTTTTCTCTGTGTACTCTGTAGTTAAAAAAAACAATAAAAAATTTTTTGTATTGACATTATAGCGTAATTCTCTTATATAGTATATTAAACAATTAAAAAAGGAGGTGTATTTATGGATTATGGTGATTATCCTGCTGGAGCAGCAGCAGGTATGGCCACAGGTCTTATGGTAATTTATTTGGCAATCATTCTTTTAATGCTCATCTCCCAGTGGAAGGTTTACACCAAAGCAGGAAAACCCGGTTGGGCGGTAATAATACCTATCTACAACATAATTGTCTTACTGGAAATAGTTGATAAACCTATATGGTGGTTTATACTGATGTTAATTCCTTTTGTAAACCTCGTAATATTAATCATCGTTAGCCTTGAACTCGCTAAGAAATTCGGGCAGAGCGCTGGTTTTGCTGTAGGCTTAATACTTCTACCTGTAATATTCTACCCGATACTTGGCTTCGGGAGCGCCAGATATCAAGGATAGTATAATTTCAATTTAGATTCATTCTGAATCTACAAAAACCACAAAAACATCCCGTTTTTGTGGTTTTTTATTTAAACCAAGCTTTTAGCCTTCCGTTTTGCATTATTAGCTTTAAAAAAATTCGTGTAATTCATGTGATTAGTTTTTCCTATGCTTGACAGTTCAAGTAAGATAATTATAATAAATTTTATGAACTTAATAACGAGGATTCGAAAGGGTGTATAAACTAATCTATTCGTCTATGAACAAGTTATGCGAAATTATGAATAGCATTAATGAAGGAGTGGCATGGGAAAATCGAGCTCTATTTTGAAAAAGTATCCAACCATTGGCGTCTGCGGTCTTGATTGCGGCTTATGTCCTAGATATTATACTGTCGGGACCTCAAGATGTCCTGGATGTGCTGGTTCCGGATTTTTTGAGAAACATCCATCATGTTCCTTCATAACCTGTTGCGTCAAGAAAAAAAATCTTGAAGTTTGTGCCGAATGTTCGGATTTTCCCTGTGTAAAATTTAAAAGTGCCGAAGAATATAAGCGAGAAAAAGAATCTTCTTCGTACCCATCATGCAAAAAGATTTTACCGAATTTATATTTTATAAAAGAACATGGAATCAAAAGCTTTATAGAACAGCAGAATAAACGTATCCAATTACTCGAAACAATGATAAACAAATTTAATGATGGAAGGTCAAGAAGCTTTTTCTGTAGAGCAGCAATTTTCCATGATTCAGCGGCATTAGAGAACTCGATAAAAAAAGCGACAAAAATAATTAAATCTGAAAAGATCAAACAGACCGATATGAAAAGCAAAGCAAAAATCCTTAAAACAATCATTAATAAAATTCCTTTAGCAGAATGATAAAGAGACTCCGGATGAAATCACTTAAGTACTTTTTTATCTTCTTTATTTTATTGATATTGAGTTGCGCATCTAGTAGTTCCGATGAACCGGATTATTTTCTAAAAATTTCGGGCAATAGACCATATGGTATTGCTTTTGACAATAATGGATTAATGTATATGATAACCGCGCCCGAAACGGGTAACGGAACACTATCGAAAGTAACACCGGATGGAAAAATTTCTGATATATCCGTACTTGAAGGAAGTTTTATTGGTCCCGGAATTTATATCGACGATGGAAACGGAATATTTATAACAGTAGGAAATAAACTTTTAAAAGTCTCATCAGACGGTAATACCGAAATAATTGCAGATGGATTTTCATTATGTTTCGATGTAAAGATTGATAACAATGGAAATATTTATATTGCAGATGATGTAAAAGGTATTATTTATAAAATCACTCCGGAAGGCAAAAAGGATATCTTCTTCAAAAGTGATACCACCGGTCCGTTTGTTCTTACGAGTATAGTTATCGATAGTAATAATGAGAATTTTTATGCAAGAGAAGGAAATAGAATAATCAAATTCAAAATAGACTCAAATAGTACTTCCGAAAAACCCGAGATAATAATCGATAATACCAAAATGTTTTATTTGTGCAGAGACAATAATAACAATATATATGCAAGTACAATCGATAACGTAATAAAAATCGATACTGGTGGGAAAGTCAAATATCTTTCTCAAAAATCGCTAAAGACTTCAATCGGTGTAGCTGTTGGAGGTAAAGGATTCGATGAGAAAAGTCTGTATGTTACTGTTGAGGACGGAATAATAAAATTACCTATTATAAAGTAATAACAACTACCGCTTAGAAATTATTTTCGAAAATTCCTCTTCCCCGATAACCTTCACACCCAATTTCTTAGCATCCTCAAATTTTGAGCCCGGATTCTGCCCCACCACCACGTAATCGGTATTTTTAGAAACCGAATTCACCGCCCTTGCTCCTAATCTTTCAACTAAATCCTGTGCTTCTCTTCGACTATATTTCTCTAACTCCCCCGTAAAAACAAACTTTTTCCCGCTTAAGGGGAGCTTCGCTCCTTCTCTAGCCTTACCTTCTATCGATACACCAGCTTTCCTAAGCTTCTCTATAACGGCAAGATTCTTTTTATTATTAAAGAAAGAAACGACAGAAGTTGCTGTATTTTCCCCTATTCCTTTTATTTCGAGTAATTCCTCGCATGTTGCGTCTTTTAATTTATCTATCGAAGGAAATTCATTTGCGATTAACTTTGCGTTATAAGTTCCGACAAAGGGTATTCCCAGAGAAAATATCAGGCGATCAAAGGGTCTTTTTTTACTATCTTCAATACCTTTTAATAGATTTTCCGCAGATTTTTCTCCCATTCGTTCTAGTTCTTCGATATCAACTTTTTTTAAATAATAAAGATTGGCATAATTGGAAACTAAATTTTTTTCTACTAATTGGTCGACAAGAACTTCACCGAGACCTTCAATATCCATCCCGTCCCTGCATCCATAATGCAAAATACTCTTTTTAACCTGAGACGGACACCCGACATTTATACATCTATAGTAAACCTCTCCCTCAGGACGAATAAGAGTTTCACCGCAAACCGGGCATTTATTCGGAAATTTAAATTTTTTCTCGCTTCCGCCTCGCGCGTCTTTATCCACCCCCACAACATGAGGAATTATATCTCCACCCTTTTCAATAAAAACCTTATCTCCTACTCTAATATCTTTTCTCTCAATTTCATCTTTGTTAAAAAGAGACGCTCTCGATACAGTAGTCCCAGCAACAAGAACCGGTTCAAGTATAGCAACTGGCGTAGCAATACCGGTCCTTCCGATGGACACTTTTATATCGTTCAAGCGGGTAACTTTTCTCTCAGCTGGGAACTTAAATGCAACAGCCCATCTGGGAGATTTTGATGTCGAACCTAAAAATTCTCGTGCCCGAAGGCTGTTAACTTTAAAAACGAGCCCATCTGTTTGGTAAGGCAATTTAAATCTTTTTGTGCTCCACTCTTTAATTAAATCTTTCGAATCCTCAATGCTCCTTCGAACTTCCCTGAGTGGAATAACCTTAAATCCTACTTTTTCTAAAATATCTAATGCTTCTTTGTGTGTTTTAATATCCCGAGGTAGGCTACCGTATGAATGAATGTAAATATCGAGTTTTCTCTCCGACACTATTCTTGGATCCAGATTTTTCAGTGTACCTGCTGCGGCATTCCTCGGATTTGCGAAGAGTTGTTCTTCTTTCTCTTCTTTTTCTTTATTTAACTTTAAAAAAGAAGAATCGGGCATAAAAACTTCACCTCTGACCTCGAGTCTAGAATACTTCCCTCCATCATTCAGTAATTCAAGAGGTAAACTTTTTATAGTTTTTAAATTCTGGGTTATATCATCACCCACAACTCCATCTCCCCTGGTAGAACCCCTTACAAATTTACCATTTTCGTATTCAAGGGAAACAGCCACACCGTCTATCTTTTGTTCTACAACCCACCCGATTGAATCAATCTTATCTTCAAGATTTCTTAAAACTCTCTGTTCAAATTCTTCTAAATCCTTCTCATTGTATGTATTATCAAGAGACAACATAGGTGGTTCATGAGCAACATTAGAAAAACCTTCTAAAGGTTTTCCACCTACCCTCTGCGTTGGAGAATTAGGATCTTTAATTTCAGGATATTTTTCTTCAAGTTTCTCCAGGTCTTTCATCAATGAATCGAACCGGAAATCGGATATTTCAGGCTGGTTTAAGACATAATACTTATAATTGTGATACCGTATTTTCTTCCGTAGCTCTTCTACTTTCTTCTTTATCGCATCAGAAGACTTTTCATACGGCATAACTCAAGCACTCAAAACCGAAAGTATGTAGTGTTACTACTTATTTTACCCAAAACACTACTCCCTACTTACTACTCTCTACTCACTATAAAAATCAGTCCATTTGTTTTCGCAGGAATGTAGGAACATCAAGGTCTTCTACCATTTTCTTATTACTCATAAAAGCAGGACTATCAAAAATTTCCAGATTTTCCTTTAATTTGTTTAATTCTCCAATTCCATCAAAATCTCTTGCGGTTGCGATTCCTCTAAAATCGATTTTATCGATTTCATCTTTTTCCGGCTCTCCTATACCCGTGGCAATTAATGTAATTTCCGCCTCGCTGCGCTTTTCTTCAAAAACGACTCCCATAAATATATCACTATCCTCATCATCTGCTGCACCAACGGCTTCCCTTATAACTTCCATAGCCTCTTTCATTTCTTTCAAAGTGAAATCTTCCTTATCGACTGTAAAATTAACGAGAGCTGCTTTTGACTGAGATATATCTGTATCCTCAAGCAGCGGTGAATTGATAGCTCCCTGAGCTGCCTCTAAAGCTTTATTCTCTCCGGAGGCTCTTCCCATACCCATCAGAGCCTTACCCCTTTTAGACATTACAGTCTTAACATCCGCAAAATCCAAACTCCAATAAGCATCTTTAAGCAACAGCCCGCTGATGCTTCTAACTGCTTTCATCAAAACATCCATCGAGACTTCACTTAAAGCTTTAGCAAGAGACATATTCCCTATACTCATTAATCTATCATTTGGCACAACAAGCAACGTGTCGACAACCGGAGAAAGAGCTTTTATTCCTTTTTTAGCCTTTTTTATTCTGCTAGATTCATAATAGAAGGGCGTCGTTACCACTCCAACAGTTAAAACGCCTTTTTCTTTGGCAAGAGAAGCAATGATAGGAGAGGCCCCAGTACCAGTTCCTCCTCCCATTCCGGCTGTAATAAATAGCATATCAATATCTTCGGTTAAAACCTTCAAATCTTCAATACTCTCTTCAGCTGCCTCTCTTCCAAGCTCTGGGTCTCCCCCGGTTCCTCTTCCTCTGGTTAATTCTCTGCCGATCTGAATCTTATCGTTGGTGGGAACCAAATTTATATCCTGTACATCAGTATTGACCGCCCAGAAATCAACACCAGACATTCCCGACTCTACCATTGTAGTAACGGCATTACCACCACAACCTCCCACTCCAACAACTCTAATCTTGGCTGGACTATTAGTACTACTTTTAGATTTAAACATTAAGCCTCCTTTTTAAAAAAACTCTTCAAACCACTGATTCATTCTTTTTAAAACGGAATCGAACATACTCTTTCCCTGGATTTTTCTTAAATTATCACCAGAACTCACAGCTCCGTATTTTATAAGTCCAACCGATGTAGCAAAGGACGGATCTGAAACAGCGTCACGTAGACCAACTATATCTTCAGAAGGTGTTCCCACTCTTACGGGTAAACCAAAGATGTCTTCTGCCAACTCTGTAATACCTTCTAACTTGGCGGTCCCACCGGTTAAAACTACGCCCGCTGAAAGCATTTCATACAAAGGATCTCCGCTAATTCCCCGGTGAGACAATGTTAATATCTCTTCCACTCGAGGCCGTACAATTTGTTGCAACAAATCGAGCGTTACCTGTTTATCTCTCGAACCCGATATACCCTTTACAGAAATCATCTCTTTTCTTTTATCTTCAGGAAGTTCTCTGACTGTACCATATTCTATTTTAACTCTTTCCCCTTCTGTATAAGAGCACCTGAGTCCTATTCCAATATCATTCGTAATATTCTCACCGCCCAGGCCTATCACGGAGGTTTTCCTTAAACTTCCGTTGTAGAAAACTGCTAAATCGGTAGTACCTCCTCCTATATCAATAAGAACTGCCCCAGCTTCTTTTTCCTCACCGGATAAAACAGCATACGAAGACGCAAGCGGTTGAAGTATAATATCGTTGACTTCATAACCAGCTTTATTAACACATTTGCAAATATTCTTAGCAGAAGTGACAGCTCCGGTTACAATCACCACGCTCGCTTCCAGTCTTTGAGCGAACATACCTACAGGGTTGTCTATACCCCCCTGTCCATCTAAAATAAAATCGGTTGGAATAATATGAATCACTTCTCTGTCTACAGGTAAAGCCATCGACTTAGCACCTTCTAAAACTCTATCTACATCTTCCTTGGTAATCTCATTGTCCGGTCCTGCTACAGCTACAACTCCTTTCCCCTGAATATTTCTTATGTGATCTCCCGCGATCCCTGTAAATACACCACTGGCTTCTTTCCCCGCCATCATTTCTGCTTCTCTCATTGCTTTAAGGATAGACTGAACTGTCTTATCTATGTTTATAACAATTCCTTTTCGAAGACCCTCGGAAGTGTACTTGCCAACTCCTATGATATTAACCCTGCCTTCTTCAATTTCAGCAATAACAGAAGCAATTTTCGTTGTACCCAGATCTAATCCTACTACAATATCATTTTCTTCTCCCAATGCTTACCTCCTTAAGACCACCATATTTTTAAACCTAAAGTCAATTTTTCCCTTAAACTCGCCTATATTATCTCTCAATAAAACCCTCAGTATTTCATACTTCCTCACGAATTCGTCGTTTCCCCAAATAACTTCAGAGTCAGAAATTTTTGTCCTTACTCCGCCGCCGGTAATCTGCACCTTATCGACATTAAATCCTTTCAGAATTTCAAAAATACCAAGTGCCTGTTCTACTTCTTCGCTTGTAATTGCTCTACTTATTTTAACCATAGGCAGTGAATCAGCTTTAACATCAACAAAAATAAAACCTTCTTTATCTATAACTTTTCCGTCAGTATCAGCGATTCGGACTACCGGCACTCTCGGGGTAACAATAATATTTAATCTACTTAAAATATTTCTTCTTAAACGAACCGACCTTACCCAGGGAAGAGATTCAACTGAATCCTTTAATTCATTTAAATCATCTAGACCAGTTTTTTTAAATATTTCTCCGATTTCTTTTTTTCTATTCTCCGTTACTTCCATAGAATAACTAACATGAGCTTTCCCTATAGGAAGGGAAATTACCAGTATTTTGTATAAAAAATACATTATTAATAATATCAACAAATAGCGAATTCTAAATATGGATTTCTTTTTCTTTGCCAATTATTTTTACCTCCAACTCTAAGTCAACTCCTGAATTTTTTTTAACCTTATCCCTAACCCTTCCGATTAAATCAATAAAATCTTCTGAAGTAGCCCCAGGTGCGGTTAGAAAAAAATTGCAATGCTTCTCTGAAACCTTTACGCTTCCAATATTCATCCCTTTGCATCCCGCCCTCTCAATCAATTCTCCCGCAGAACGCCTTTTTGGGTTCTTAAAAACAGAACCACAAGTACCTATTTCGTCAGAAATAAACGGGTGTTTCCTTCTTCTGATTCCCATTATCTCTATAATTTTATTCTCTATATCTTTCTTCTCTTTTTCATCGAATTCAAACTCTACATCAAGTACAATTTCATCCGAAAGACTGGATTTCCTGTAACCAAATTCAAATTCGGAAAGATTAAGCTCCCCACCATTCCTTAAAACTTTAGCAGTATTTATATACTTTCCTATCTCACAGTCAAAAGCACTTGCGTTCATAACAGAAGCACCACCGACACTTCCCGGAATACCAATAAGCTCTTCAATGCCTCCAAGAGAAGACTCTTTCGCAATTTTTATAACCTCAGATAAACTTGCTCCTGCTTCTGCAATCATTTTAGCCCCATCAACTTCGATTTTTTTCATTTTTTCCGTACAAATTACCATACCGGAAAACCCCTCGTCTGAAAAAAGTATATTTGAACCTTTTCCCATAATTAAAACCGGAAGATTTTCTCTTTCCGCAAAAGCTGTTGCCTTAGAGACATCATCGGCATCAGAAGCCAAAAGAAAATACTTTGTCTTTCCCCCAAGATGCAGCGAACTGTGTAAGGACAAAAGCTCATCAAACATAAATTTACCCTTTACTTTTAATTCCATCGATTATATCCTCTGCGATATTATATATATTTCCTGCGCCGAGCAAAATCACCATATCACCTTTAGAAAGCTGTGGAACCAAAAACTTTGGTATTTCTTCCTTTATCCCGATATATTCCACATCTTTGTGCCCGAAATTTCTGCATTGGTCTTTAATAATTTCACCTGTAACTCCTGGTATGGGTTCCTCTCTTGAGGGATAAATATCTGTAACAATAACCTTATCAGCCTGGAAAAAAGCTTTACCGAATTCTTTTTTTAGCAATATAGTCCTTGAATACAAATGAGGCTGAAATACTGCAACTATTCTTCCGTCCCACCCTTCTCTCGCTCCGGCAAGAGTGGACTCAATTTCTCTCGGATGATGAGCGTAATCGTCTATGACAAGAATTCCCTTTTCTAATCCCCGTTTTTCAAATCTCCTCGCGATACCGGTACATTTGCCAATTCCATCTTTAATACTCTCCACATCGATTCCTAATTCCAAAGCAACAGAACAAGCGGCTATAGCATTTAAGACGTTATGCTTACCGGGAAGATTAACCGGAATATTTCTTATATTAACTCCGTTCGAGATAAGATCAAAACTATGGGAGAAACCTTCTCTTTTTATATTCATTCCTCTTACATCTGCATTGGGAGAAAGCCCAAAAGTTATTACCCTTCTCTCTATTTCCGTAAGAATAGAAAGAGAAACAGGATCATCCATAGAAAGATGAATAGACCCATAAAATGGTACCGAATTTGCGAATCTCTTAAATGTATCTTTTATATCATCGAGGTCTTTATAAACATCGAGGTGTTCAAGATCGATATTCGTAATAACCGCCACCGTGGGAAATAGTTTAAGAAAAGAACGATCACTCTCATCGGCCTCTGCCACAAGATACTCGCTTTCACCCAATCTCGCATTATTCCCTGTGCTCCTGAGTATTCCACCAACAATTATGGTGGGATCAAGTTCCTTCTCTTTTAAAATAGATGCCACAAGAGAAGTCGTCGTAGACTTACCGTGAGTTCCGGCAACGGCTATAGAGAATTTGATTCTCATTAATTCAGCCAGCATCTCGGCTCTTCTACTTATTGGTGTATTTGTTTTCTTAGCCTGCTGTAACTCTACATTATCCTTAGATACAGCTGAGGTATAAACTACAACATCCGAATCACCAACATTATCCTTGTTGTGTGGTATTGAAATCTTTATACCTAAATTCTTGAGTCTCTTGATATTTTCAGAATCCTTGATATCACTACCTGTGACCTCAAAACCCATATTCCAGAGTAATTCGGCAATACCGCTCATACCGATACCGCCTATACCAATAAAATGAATTTTTTTAAACTTTCCGAACATTTATTAAAATCCTCTCAATTATCTTATCTGTCGAATTATTTTTATCAACGCTTATTTTTTCTCCGTAAAGCGTCTCGATTAATTTCGGAAAATTTTCCACATCCACTTCTTCTTCCCTCTTTATTATTATATTATTTTTTTTAAGCGCAAGTCTTTTTGCGTTAAAAAATTGATGGTCTTTAAAAGCATAGGGATAAGGAATCAAAATCGCTGGAATACCTGTATTTTCAATCTCCGCAGTAGCTAAAGCTCCAGCCCGAGAGACGATAACATCGCTTATGGCATAAGCGAGATCCATTCTATCTATAAACGAAAACTGCCGAGCCCACTGCGAGCCAGCAGCTATTTCAAATTTTCCTCTCTGAATAATAAATTGCCATTCTCGACCCATTAAAGGAATTAACTTTTCTGAAAGCCTGGCAAGAAATTCTGCTCCGCGGCTTCCCCCAATCACCAGTAATGTTTTCTTACTGGGCATTAGAGAAAAATAATTAACTGCTTCCCCATATTTACCTTCCGTTAAATCCGCTCTTAAAGGAATGCCTGTAACAACTTTTTTCTTTCCCTCCAAAGCGGGAAAATCTCCCTCGTAGGGTAAAAATATTTCCCTTGAAAAACGAGAAAGTAAATTGACAGCCTTTCCGGGTTTTGAATCCAGAACTAGAGTAAAAACCGGCACTCTTAAAATAACTCCTGCCAGACCAACAGGTAGTGATGCAAAAGCACCCGTATGAAAAACCGCACAAACTCTTCTTCTTATTATCAACCAAACCGAAAAGAAAAAGCCGGGAATAAAACGGAAAATGAAAACAATTTTACCCATTAAATTTTTGCCTACCCATCCCACCGTCGGCAAAAGAAACATATCCTTCATAGTAACGAACTTTTTCTCGAGTCCGGAACTGCTTCCTATATATATCACTCCAAACCCTCTATTTTCTATTCCGCGAGCGACTGCGAGAGCCGGAAAAATATGCCCTCCTGTCCCTCCGCCCGATACGATTATATTTTTTTTCGATCGAGACAATAACACCTCCTGCCATGTAAGCCATTATTAAAGCAGTACCCCCACTGGATATAAAAGGCAACGGTACTCCTGTAACCGGAACAATTCCAAGGGATACGTAAATATGTAACAAAGCGTAAACTCCTATAAAAGAAACCAACCCCAATCCCAACAGGGAAGAATATTCATTTGGAGCTTTTAGACTTGACTTTATAGCACTTACCAAATAAACGACAAACAAGCCAACAATCAAAAGACACCCCGTGAATCCTAATTCCTCACCAATTATTGAAAAGATAAAATCTGAATCCGGTAAAGGGATATAAAAAAACTTCTCCATTCCGCTTCCAAGGCCCAACCCTGAAAACCCACCGTGGGAAATAGCTTGAACAGTAACATTCACAGACTCACCATTAATATGGTTATTGATTCTGCTAATTGCGTACCCTTCGCGAGATATAAAAAGAACTCCGACAAGAAGCATTACAGCAAAGAAAACCGAAACTTTAGCGTCATCAGTACTATTCAAAAATAACATTATTGTACCAATAACTAAAGTCAGAAATGCCATTGAAATATCGGGCTGAATAATAATTAACCCCATAATAACTGAAATAACAAAAATTGAAATTCCGAAATCTCTTTTTTTCGCAAAGAAAACAACAAGAGCAAATTGGGCAAAAATCGAAGGTTGAAAAGAAAATCTTGTATTAAAAAGCTTTATAGCCAACCATCTTCTTGCCCCATTGATTTCTAGCCCATAAAAATATGTAAATAGAAGTAGTAAACCCGCCAATATAAGAAAAACTAAATTAAATTCTTCCCAAAATTTTAACTTTATTTTCGAGGTGAGAAAAAACATACCAACACCAAAAACAAATAAAATTAACTGCTTAAGAAAAGAAAACGGTACGACACTTTTGTAAACAGAAATCCCGGAGCTTGCCGAAAAAACCATTATGAGCCCAAAAGCACCAAGTAATAAAGGGATAACTTCTACCAATCCTATTTTTATTCCACTACGTTTAACCATACATTTCCCTCACCACTTTTTTAAAGGTATCTCCTCTTTCCCTGAAATCTCTGTACCAGTCAAAACTCGAAGCTCCAGGAGAAAGAATTATTCTGTCACACTTTGAACCTAAAGCTTTCTCTACAGCATCTTTCATTGAAAACGCAAAAACCCAATTTGTAAATCCTATGTCTTTTAAGCTATCGGCAATCAACTCACTCGACTCTCCAATAACAACAGCAAATTTTGCGAACCTCTTGACTGCTTCAACTATAGGACTAATGTCATCAACTTTCATTCGTCCACCCACAATAACACATGAATCAGGAAAACATTCAAGAGATCGGAGTAAAGCAATAGGATTTGTACACATTGAATTGTTAATTATCCACATATCGTCTTTCTTTAAGACTGTCTCCATTCTATGCTCGACTCCGGGAAATGAACTAATCCTTTCCCGTACACTCTCCCAGTCTAAACCTATGATATTAGCAATAAGAGCTGCAATCATTCCATCTTCTATGAATGCATCTCCAGGCATAAACAAGTCATCTTTACTAAAAATCTCTCTATCCTCTCTATCTTTAACAAAAACAGAACCATTAAAATAAATATCACTTTTCTCCTTGAGTGAAAAATACAAACTTTTTGAAGACAAATTAAGAGCTGTCAAGTTAGGATCATCTCTGTTAAGTATTGAATAATCTTCAGAATTTTGGTTTTTGAAAATATTTAATTTTGCGTTTAAATATTCTTTAAAATCTGCGTGTCTATCCAGATGATCTGGTGAGATATTAACGATTGCGGAAATCCAGGGATGAAAATCTTGAATTCTCTCCAATTGATATGAAGAAACTTCCACAACAGATACAGAATCATCTTTGCTTATAGCAACAAGACTGCTCAGGGGTATTCCCGGAGAAATATTTCCTCCAAGAAGCACCTTATCATTAAGTGAACTTTTTAGTATATGATGAGCCATTGCCGCAGTTGTAGTTTTACCATTGGTACCAGTAATAGCTACAAGCTTTCCTTTTAGATATCTTGAAGCAAACTCTATTTCTCCTACAACAGGTATTCCCTTTTCTCTGGCTTTTATAAGTATAGGAATATCCAGTGGTACACCAGGAGAAACAACTAACAAATCCATTTCAAGTAACTTCTCACTATGCTTACCATACTCATTGGGATACGGTATAGCAGAAATTTCGCGATTTGAATCACTTACAAAAGGTCTCTCCCCCAGACTTTCAATCAATTTTGAAACCGCCTTTCCGCTTCTACCAAAACCAATAACTCCAATCATTCTTATCCCCTTACCTTATTTTAAGCGTGCTGAGTCCAAGCAAAGCAAACATAATACCCCAAATCCAAAATCTAATTACCACCTTTGACTCCTGCCAACCAATAAGCTGAAAATGATGATGGATGGGAGCCATTTTAAAAATCCTCCTACCGGTACATTTAAACGAAGCAACCTGGAGAATTACAGACAATGCTTCTATTACAAAGACGCCCCCGATTACTAATAATAAAAACTCATGTTTTAGGAGAATTGCGATTAAACCCAATATACCACCAATAGCTAATGAGCCTGTATCACCCATAAAAATTTCCGCCGGGTGAGAATTAAACCACAAAAAACCTATTGATGAGCCAACAAAAGCGGCACAGAAAACCGTTACTTCTCCGCTTCCGGGAATATAAAGTAAATTTAAATATTCTGCGAATTTGATATTACCTGTAACATAGGCAATAACAGCAAAGGCTATAGCTATAATGCTGGCGAGACCAATTGCGAGCCCATCCATACCGTCCGTAATATTAACTGCATTAGTCGTACCTATTATTACCAAAATGATGAAAGGAATATAAAAATAACCAAGGTTAATAAAAACATTCTTAAAGAAAGGAGCTATTGTTAATGTCTCATAACCGCTTTTAAAAGGAAAAAGAACAAACATAACACCTATAAAGACGGCAGGAATAATTTGTATTATAATTTTAGTTAAAACATTGAATCCATCTCCTCTTTTACCCTTTATATAATCATCGAATACCCCAAAAACTCCCATCCATACAGTAATGCCAATTAAGTAAAGAATGAAATAATTCCTTATATCAGCCCATAGCAAAACGGAAATAAGAAGCGAAATTATAATCAACAACCCACCCATCGTAGGAGTACCACCTTTTTCTCCATGGGTATCTTTTATCCACTTAGAAATAGATTCGGTAAGCGCTTTGTTTTTAAGAAAAACTATAAATCTTCTCCCCAGTATCAATGAAATCAAAAGAGAAGTTATTGCAGCATAAGCAGAACGAAATGTTATATAACGTAATAAATTAAAAACAATAAAATTTTCTCTTAGAGGGTAGAGTAAATAAAACAATTTTCCTCCTGCAATTGTTCAATTAAAGTCTCAAGTTTTAAAGCTCTCGACGATTTGAACAATATTGTATCTCCCTTTTCAAGTATTTCCTTAAGTTTTTTAAGAGCCTCTTCTTTATTAGCAACCAAATACCCGCCATCAAAACCTTCTACAAAACCTTCTGCTTCGGCTCCAATGGCAATCAATTCACGTACCCTGTACTTAAGTTTTTTACCGGTTTCCCTATGAATAGAATAACTGTTCTCTCCTAATTCCAGCATAGGACCGAGAACAACCACTTTTCTGCCCGACATCAAAGAAAGAAAAGAAACAGCATTTAAAAGAGAATCCGGATTACTATTATAAGTGTCATCAATAATATTAAACTTATTAGTTCTCTTAATTTCCATCCTGTGAGAAGCTACTTCAACTCTCTTAAGCCCTTCTTGAATATGACCACGGGAGATTCCATAATGAAGTGCAACGGACACAGCTAACATAGCACATCTTAACATTCCAAGAGTAGGCAACTTAATCCAAAAATCAGTACCTGAAGTAGAAAAAAGAGTACCATCTATTGATTCCTGCAGTATTTTAAAAGTAAAATCGTTGTCTTCCGAAAATCCTATTTTAATAATTTTACCTTTTTTAATATTACGAAGCAGAGGATCATCTCCGTTAACAAACAAAGGTCCTTTAAGCCCTTCCACAATATCAGATTTCTCCTTTAAAACTCCCTTTTTATCTTTAAAGGCGAGAAGATGTGCCGGACCTATACCCGTAATCAACCCAATATCAGGTTCCGCAATTTCTGACAGCCTCTTTATTTCACCAAATTTATTGGTTCCAAATTCCAAGACCGCGATTTTTTCTTCCTCTAATTTAAACAAATTTAAAGGAACACCTATAAGATTATTATAATTTTTAAAAGATATCAATGTAGGATAGCTTGTACTAAAAATAGACCCAATAAAATTTTTTGTAGTGGTCTTTCCGTATGAACCCGTAACCGCAATAGCAAAAACATCAGTTTTCTTTTTATAATAGGAAGCTAGGTCTCCCAAACCTTGAAGCGTATCCCGGATTAGAATTACCTCTTTGTTTTTAACCTTCTTAGATACAACAGCCGGAAGGCCCGATTTAAGAACAGCCTCGCTTACAAAATCATGCCCATCAAAGTTTTCTCCCTTAATGGCAAAAAACAACTCATTACTTTGAATGGTTCTCGAATCAATCGAAACTCCGCTTAAACTCTTACCATTTAAGCGCTTGTTCCCCAAATACTTACCCCCTAATACTTCGATAATCTTTTTAAGCCCTATTTCTTTCATATTTATAAAACTCCATAACGCACTTTTTATCGGAGAAAGGATTTCTTTTCCCTTTTATTTCCTGGTAATCTTCGTGTCCCTTTCCTGCGATCAGAACAAAATCTCCTTCCCCTGCAATTGAAAGAGCTTTAAAAATTGCCTCTTTTCTATCTTTCAACCTCACTGCTTTTTTATCTGAAATACCTTCAAAAATATCATCTATTATATCATCAGGATCTTCGTCCCTGGGGTTATCTGAGGTAACAATTACTACATCCGAAAGTGACGATACAACAGCACCCATTAACCCTCTCTTGCCTCTATCTCTATGCCCTCCTGCCCCAAAAACAGTTATTATCCTGGAAGGATTATATTCTTTAAGAGAAGAAATAACAGAAAAGAGAGCATCAGGGGTATGGGCGTAATCAACAAAAACCAAAATTCCTTCCGGAGATTCAATTTTCTCTAATCTGCCCGGCGGTAGCGGAGCCTCCTCAATACGCTTTTTAATCTCAGAATCACTCAAATTCTCTAGGATGCCAACAACCACCGCGGCGAGAACATTCCAGGCATTAAAGCTCCCAACAAGAGGACTAAATACTTCAAGGCTTCTACCCATCCCCTCAATTTTTAAATTAAAACCTTTTCCCGAATTCTGCAGTATATTTCCTATAACATTTCCTCTTTTAAAACCATAAGTCACAACCTTCGAACTAGTTCTTTTAATTAAATATGGGGCATTCGCATCATCAGCGTTAATTACCGCTATTTTATTTTCTTCTAAGCCTTCGAAAAATTTCGCTTTAGCATTCCTATAATTTTCAAAATTCTTATGGTAATCTAAATGGTCTCTTGTAATATTCGTAAAAACAGCATAATCAAAATCGACATCAGAAACTCGGTTCTGATCGAGCCCTATAGAAGAGACCTCAAGGATAGCGGTATCCAAGCCTCTTTTATAGGCTCCAGCGATTTCCCTATGTAATAAAATAGGTGAAGGAGTAGTGTTTATGGCTTTAATATTATTGCTAAGTCCCATATACTTTACTGTACTAAAACAAACAGAATTCGGGAAAAGGGAAGAAAGGAGGTAAGAAGTGGTAGTTTTGCCATTAGTTCCAGTAACGCCTATAATTTTTAATTTACTAGAAGGATTTTCGTAATAATTGGAAACAATTCTTGAAAAAGCCTTCCTGGCATTGGGAACAAGAATATAAGGAATATCATGGGATAATTTTTTTTCTATCAAAATAACACAGGCTCCCTTATCCAGAGCTTCTTTATAAAAATCATGCCCATCAAAAACCTCCCCCTGGAGAGCCGCAAAAAGGTAACCTTGTTTGACCTCGCGAGAATCATCAGAAATACCAGTAACTTCATTTACTGCATCTGTTTTTTCTGTAATTTCAACGCCTTCTAACAATTCATCAATTTTCATAATTTATAAGAATTTCTCTCTGTAACCTCTATGAGTTACAATTCTACTTACTATTCTTCTGAAAGCCGGACAAGCCGTTTCCGAAGCATAATAGTAAGGCCAGCTAACGTTATCAACAAAAATACCCAAAACATATTCTGGTTCGGGATACGGGAACAAGCCTACAAAAGAGGAAACGTACTTACCCTTAACATAACTACCATTCTCAATCTTCCATGCCGTTCCGGTTTTTCCCGCTATAGAAACAAACGGGAAAGAAGCAGAAATAGCTGTACCCTCCTCCGTCACATCATTTAAAATCTCAAGCAAATCATCACAAATTTTCGGACTTCCAATTCTACGGATAACTTCTCTCCGGCTTCTTCTTACAATTCTACCATTTTTAGCAATATTTTTCATCACCCTTGGCCTAAGAAGAACACCGTTATTTCCGATAGCCTGATAGGCCATCAGAATTTGTAATGGGGTTACAGAAACACCCTGTCCAAAAGAAACAGTGGCAAGCCTTATATCCCTTGAACGGGGAAGATGAGGCAACTTTCCCGAATACTCCACCGGTAAATCGATACCGCTTTCACAACCAACGCCAAAAAGCCTTGCCATATTATAGAATTCTTTCCTACCAATTTTTTCGCCAACCGCTATAAATCCAACATTCGAGGAATAAATCATAGCTTCTCTAAAAGTATACGCTGAATGAGGATGTGGATCTCTAAATAATTTTCCGCCGAATTCAATAGTAGTTGAATCTACCAATGTATCAGAGATAGAAAAGCCTTCTTTCATATAGGCAAAAGCAGGAATTAATTTAAAAATTGAACCAGGTTCAAACTCCCAGGAGGTACATGCATTAAGTCTCCAACCTCTATTGGGGTCAAACTCCGGATAATTAACCATTGCCAGAACTTCTCCCGTTTTAACAGAAACACAAATGCCCATAACTTGAGTCGCCCCTGTCTTCTCTCTTAAAATTTTTAATTCTTCATTCATAATCGTCTGTATATCGAGGTCCATTGTCAGATAAACATCACATCCCTCGGATGCATCTTCATAATCGTTTTCAGATCTCTTCAGAAGATTAATACCGGAATACCTAGGTACTTCCAGGAAATACGCCCAACCATCCCGACCTTTAAGAAACTCATTGTATTGTCTTTCAACACCTAATATGCCTTCTCTTTTCCAGTCAAGAGAACCCAGAATTGTTCTCCCCAAAAGATTCGATGGATAAAACCTAAACCATTCTTTTACAGCATAGACGCCAGGAATATTTATTTCCCCTACAACAGAATCCGAAATTCCCCTTGCAATTCTTATAAATTCAGACTCATCGGAAAGCAACTTCAACAATCTTTCTTCGCTTCCTAGATTACAAGCCGAAAGCTTCTTCGCAATATTTTTAGGATCTTTAATTTTACTTTTTTTAGCATAAAGCGTAAACATTTTCAGATCTGTAGCGAGAATCCTACCTTTTCTATCGAAAATATTCCCTCTTCTCGACTCAATAGGAAGTAACCGTAACTGCTCTTCTTTTGTTTTCTTACTTATTTCTTCAGATCTTATAACTTGAAGATAAAAAAGCCTGCAAAACACCAAAAACCAGAGACAAACAAATAGAAGGACTAATAATTTTGCTTTTCCCTTAAATAATTTACCTTTCATTAATCTTGCCTTAAAAAATTAAAATCTTCTATTTTAAAAATTTCGTTTCTTTTCGGATATCTCATGTTCAAGATCTCCCCCGCTTTAGCTTCGATAATACGGTGACTGGACTCTTTTCTCCATTTAGAAAAAAGTACCGCAACATTTCTCTCAAGATTCTGAACCTCCGTAGTCAAATTTGATATTTTTATATTAAGTGCGTTAACCATATTTTTTTTCCAAACATGCAAAATAAAAGGTGAAATAAAGAGCAAAATAATAAATAATATTTTCAAGGCTCTCACTTCTCAAAAACCCTTAAATGCGCACTTCTACACCGTGGATTAAGTTCAAACTCACTCTTAGTAGGCTTAACCGGTTTTTTAAGAAGCGGCTTTAGACCTTCTTCATCTGTTTTTTTACAAACCAATTTTTCTTCATCTTTATGATAGGTTATCGTTACCAATCTACCTTTTTCCTTTAAAATTTTCGGGGCAGCCAAAATTCCTTCCTCGATATTTTGAAATTCATGATTAACGGCTATTCGCAAAGCCTGAAAAACCCTACCCAGATGCTTGTGGGCTTTGTTTCTGGGCACAGTCTTCCTTACAAGAAGAGCAAGTTCTTCCGTTGTTCTGGGTTTCTCTATTTTTATTTTTTTTGCAATTCTTCTCGAAGCCCGTTCCCCACCATAATAATAAAGGATATCGGCAATTTCCTCTTCACTACTTTCTTCTAACATATCTGAAACGGTAATACCTTTTTCTCCAAACCTCATATCAAGAGGTCCTTCGCTTCTATAAGAAAAACCTCTTTCGGCATCATCTAGTTGATAAGAGGATAACCCAAAATCAAAAAGAACTCCATCAACTTTTTTGTCTATAAACTTATCCATATATTTATAGTTAACATGAATAAATAAGGCTCTATCTCCAAATTCGGATAATCTTTGAGATGCTATTTCGATTTGTTTTTTGTCAAGTTCAAAACCTATAACGGAAGCATCGGAACTCGTAAGAATCGCAAGAGAATGACCACCACATCCAAGTGTAGCATCAATATAAACGCCATTTTCATTACAGATAAGATAATTGACCACTTTATCTGCCATTACCGGAAGATGAATAGTGGATTTTCGCATTACACTCTCATCACATACCAAGTTTTGAATACAGTTCATTTATATCGCTGCTCCCTTTAGAATATTTCTCGTAAACAGAAGGCGACCATAACTCAATTTTATCAATAGCCCCAAGAAAGAAAACCTCATTCTCGATTTTCGAATAATCTCGAAGCTCTTTTGGAAGTACAATACGACCCTGAGAATCCATAGAAAGTAGTTCCGCAGCATAAGAAAAGGCCCGTATTGCCTCTCTTATACTTTTCTGAGAATATCTCTTATTTGAAAGATCCTTTACGAATTTATTCCACCCCGAAAGAGGAAAAAGCAAAAGAGACGTTTCAAACCCTCTGACTATGTAAAAACTTCCTTTGTCTTCTTTTGCCAAAACAGACCTGAACTTCGCCGGAACAAATACTCTCCCTTTGTGATCAACTGAGTATATGTCATTTCCTATAAAATACATTCTTTCCTCCTTACCCTTAAATACCATTCCCCACTTTTCCCCACCTGTACCCACAATTATAATCACATTATCAACTTTGTCAAGGGGTAAAAAGTGTTTTTCTAAGAAAAAAATCTAATTTCTATTTTTCGCAAAAATGTTCAAATATAAGAGTTAAGGGACAAAAATCTCGTGAAGAATTTATTTTTTTCTGACTTTGTTCCCAAAAAAACGGATTTAACCATAGAATTACAGCTAATACAGATTCCCCACCATACTACAACACCAAAACAATCTCACACAGAGCCACAAAGAGCACAAAGTCTTTATTCTTGGTTTTTATTCAATCTTTAAATTTTGATTGATAATTTTACATTTTTGTATCCCGTTTTTGCATTTAATCAACACTGCAGCAACGAGGGGGTTGCGAAAGTCGTAAAAAACCTTAAAATTTAGCGTTATGCTTGTTTCTGATGAGGTTATAAATCAAATAAAAGAAAAAATAGAAATAGCTCACCTCATTGGAGATTATCTTCAATTAAAGAAGGCGGGCAAAAACTATGTTACTAATTGTCCTTTTCATAAAGATGACACGCCCTCCTTCCATGTTTCTCCTGCTTTAAATATATTTCACTGTTTTGGTTGCGGCAAAAGTGGTGATGTCATTACATTTGTAATGGAATTTGAAAAGGTACCTTTTACGGAAGCTGTTCGCATATTAGCCGAAAGAGCCGGCATACAGATTGGCAAGTTCGAAGGAAAAAATGAAATCTTATATTCAATACACGATTTTGCTGTAGATTTCTATCATAAGGAACTTTTAAAATCACCTGAAGTACTTAATTATTTAAAAAAAAGGGCTGTCAATACAGAGACAATAAAAAAATTCAAGTTAGGTTTTGCTCCATATGGAAGCAATTTACTCCCCAGAGCGAAAAAAGAATTTAAAATCCAGGATTTGATAAAGAGCGGTCTGGTAAAAAAAAGCAACGGAGGGTTAAAAGACACGTTTTTCCTGCGTCTTTTATTTCCTTTATTTTCTCCTTCAGGCAGGATTATTGGTTTTGGGGGGAGAAGATTAAGTAAAAAAGGACCAAAATATCTAAATTCACCTGATACACCAATACACAAAAAAGGTAAAAATCTTTATAGCCTCCATCACACTAAAGAAGAAATAAGAAAAACGGAAAAAGTTCTGCTTGTTGAAGGATATTTCGATTTTTTATCTCTTTATCAGGCAGGTATAAGGAACGCTGTCGCCTGTCTGGGCACCTCTCTCACAATAGACCAAACGGAACTGATTTCACGGTACGCAAAAGAAGTTATTCTTTTCTTTGATGAAGATAACGCAGGAAAATCGGCAACTCTAAGATCGCTGGGTATGCTACTTGGTGAAGGAATTAACGTAAAGATAGGTAAGGGAGGAAAAGCAAAAGACCCGGACGAAATAATAGTAAAGGAAGGAAAACAAGCCTTCGAAAAACTAATAAAAGAGTCAGACGACTTTATGGATTGGATGCTTAACAGAATAAGAAACAAATACAATCTTAATTCTCCTGTAGAACTTTCAAAAGCCGTAGATGAAATTAAATCAATGCTGGAAGAGATAAGAGATCTAACAAAGAAAGAAATCTATAAAGACTATATTTCAAAAAAACTTGCAATAAGAAATGAACTTTTGGCTCAAACCGACGCAAAAAAAACAACAATTATTCCTCATAAAAAAATTAATATAGGTGAGAGAGAAAAATACGAATTATATCTAATATACGCTATGTTAGAAAACCAAAAGGAAAAAACGGCAGTTCTTTCCATAATAAAAGAAGAACATTTACAAAATCCTTATCTAAAAAAATCTTTCAGGTTAATAAAAAAAGGAACAGATTTGAAAACAAAAGATTTTATAAACTCTCTCCCTCCCTCTTTTGTGGAATACTTAATGAAAAAAAGTGAAGAACCTGTAAAGTCAGCAATTACATGCGCAAAGAAATTAAAAATATACTATTTGGAAAACCTGATTGAACAAAAAAGAATTGAGTTGCAAAAAATTAAAGGAAACGGAGAAAATGAAAACAAGGAAGAATTCTTGCTGCAGGATATAAGAAACCTAGGGGCCGAAATGAATCAGCTTGAAAAAGGAGAAATTCTTGGAAGATAAGGCTCTCATCTGGTCGGAAATTTTAAATTTAATGGACAAAGATGGGAACATTTATCTCGACGAATTAAAAGAAAAATTAGATATAACAGAAGAAAAATTAAACGAAATTTTATCCGAGATAGGAGAAAAACTTGAAGAAACATTAGAAGAAGATGATAACGAAGAAAAATATATAGATTATAATATTAGCTCTGTCAAAATCTCTCCTGTCGCTTTAGACCAACCAATGAAACTCTATCTCCGTGATATCGACGGGACTTCTCTTTTAACAAAAGAGGAAGAATATGAAATAGGTAAGAAATTAGAAAAAGGCCGTACAATGATTTCGAGATACCTATTCAGATCTATACCTGTAATAGATAAGTTTATATCTTATAAGGAAGAAATAGAAAAATCTCCTTTTCTTATCAAACAGTTTTTATACTTAGATACGCATAAATGGAATGAAGGGTACAAAGGACATAAAGATAAAAAAAACTTATTTAAATTAATGAAACGTATAGAAAAATGGGAATCAAAACTAATACAATATAAAAATGCGTATCTTAAAAAGGGAAAACGGATTTATAAATTTAAGTACAAACGATATGAAAAAACCATAATAAAATCCATATTAAAACTCAGAATACAGACTCCTTACCTTAAAAAACTCATGACTTTGCAGGAGGAAATTCACGACGAATTTAAAAAGAAGGTAATGTATGTAAGAAGTTTAAGAGAAGAATTCAATGATTTACCCTCTACAAAAGAAAAAAGAAAATTGAAAAAGCAGTTAAAAAATATAATAAAAGAAATCAAAAATTTTCAGCTCGAAATTCATTCCGACTGGAAAGAAATAAATCACATCTACAAACATATCAGAAAATGGGAAAACTTTTTCTGTCAGGCAAAAAGAGAACTAATTGAGGGAAATATCCGACTGGTTTTTTCCATTGCCAAAAAATTTAAAAGAAGTGGGGTAAGCTTTATGGATATTGTCCAGGAAGGCAATGCGGGACTAATAAAAGCTGTTGAAAAATTCGACCACACAAAAGGTTATAAATTCTCAACGTATGGAATCTGGTGGATCAAACAAGCGATAATAAAAACTCTTGCGGAACAATCCGATTCCTTTTCAATCCCCACCCATACTCTAACCCTCATAAATAAGATAACAAAATCAAAAAGAGACCTGCTTCAGAGAAATGGCACCAAACCCACACTTGAGGAAATTGCAAAGTACATTGGAATTTCTAAAGAGCGAATACGGTTTGCTCAAACTTTAGGCGATTCCACAAAATCACTGGACGAACCTGTTTCCGAGGACGGAGAGTTGCTTTACGGAGATATAATAGCCAAAGAAAAAACACCATCTCCGGCAAAACAAGCTATGTTAACATTACTAAGCGAAAGTCTTGGAGAAGTTTTAGAAAGCTCTTTATCTCCAAGAGAAAGAAAAGTACTGGAACTTCGTTACGGACTCATGGACGGAGAAACCAAAACTCTTGAGGAAATAGGGCTTATGTTCAAAGTAACAAGAGAAAGAATCAGACAAATTGAAGAAAACGCTCTTAATAAACTAAGAAAAAGCCCGGGCAGAAGAAGACTTAAATCATTTTATTCCATGTGGGAATACGAATCGTAAATTAGCCTATATAAGCACAAAATAAACCAACAATCAGTAACTCTTTTTAGAGCCGCATCCAAAATAATCACTGAAATGTAAAAATCAAATTTCAAAGTGGAAAATTATAAATCAAAGTTCAAAAATACATTAAAAAATATATACATGTATAATGAAAACAGACAATTTTGCATTTTTATCTGTCATTTTGCTTTTTAAATTTTAATATTTGATTTACTGAAAAAATCAGAATATTCTTTCTTACAAAGAAATCGGAAATTAGTTTTACGTAATTCCTGCCGAAAGAATAGAACTAAGTTCCTTGAGATTTGAATTTGACTGAGAAAAAGTAAATCTGACCTTCTTTTTCCCTTTATTTTTACCGGAATAAAAAGCTGAACCTGGAACGACTACAAGATTTTTATTTTTAAGTAAATATTTATAAAAACCCCAATCATTACCATCCCAAACATCTTCAAAATTTGCAAAAACATAGTGACCCCCATCGGGTGTATAAAAAGTGAATCCAGCTTTTTCAAGTGCTCTACACAAGAAATCTCTTTTTTCTGCATACTTTGCCTTTAGATTTTCTATAAAATTAGATTGTAGATCAAAATTTTCAAATGCCCATTGAAAAGGTACCGGAGCAGAAATAGAACTATAATAATGAACTTTTCTTATCTCCTTCATTATTGGAGCTCTTGCGGCTACATACCCCAGTCTCCAACCCCGCGCAGAAAAAATAGTGGAGAAACTACCGATAATAATTGTACGGTCTATAAGATCCTCCACTTGCAAAGGCGATATATATTCACCACCATACAAAAGATGCTTATAAGTTTCGTCTACAATCAAATACCCTTCTCTTTCTAAAACAGTATTTCCTATTGCTTTGATTTCTTCGGAATTAAATACTTTTCCCGTAGGGTTGTGAGGATTATTGAGAATAAAAACCTTAAAAGTAGGCAATTTTTTAAAATCAGTAAAATGAAAAGAGTAATCGGGATCAGAAAGAGACAAGAAGATAGGTTTCCCCCGACTCAATTCAGTTATCGGTAAATAATTTTCATAAAAAGGCTCCGGAATAACTACGCCATTTTCTCCTTCGACGAGACTTAACATAGAAGATACAAATGCTTCACTAGCTCCCGAAGTTATGGTAATTTCTTCTTCGGGATCAAAAGTTACACCAGTTTCTCTGGATATAATATCAGAAGTCAATTTTCTTAAAGGCTTTCTTCCCGCACCGGTTATATATCCGTTAAATCCACCTTCTATTGCTTCTTTAGCACTTTCGATAATAGATTCAGGAGTGAAAAGTTCAATAGGGTTTTCGGCAAAGTTAATCGCTTTATTTTTTTCCGCCGCCTTCATAACCCTTGATATAATAGATTCTTCGATTTTTCCCAGTATAGAATTCATAATTGTATTATAATTAGAATATAAAATATGTCAATAAGCGGCAAAGCCGCTAAAATGTAAAAATCAAATATAAAAATCTAAAACTCATAAATACCATATACATACCACCTATCAGCCCTTGACAAATCTAAAAGTTATAGTAGTATCAAAATATCAAAAAACGGAGAAAATATGTTAAAAGGAAAGATAATATTAACCTTTATTTTTATAATTTTGCCCTTAGTTTGCCTTAGCCAGCAAATAAATGAAAGTTTACTGCAGCAATTACAGGGAAACAAGGGAACAACCTCTGCTCTCCAAACAACATTAGTAGATAGCCTTAAAGAAAAAAAACCTGCTGCGGAAAAACCTGAAACGCTCTCAACAATAGAAAAAATGTTTAATGAAAAGTATATGATTACACCGCGAAGAATGGACCTCGAGATCTTAAGAGATTCTCTTGCTGAACAGGTACAAGCCGAGTCTTTAAAAATACAACTGCGGAGTCAATATTTAGTAAGTGATAGCATGCAAGGCAAATATTTAATACCGGCAGATACAACATATTTCAACCTAAGGAAAAAATTAAATAAAGTAAACAGACAGCTTGATTCTCTTTCAGTAACAATAAAACAATTCGGATATGATATGTTTAAAACATCACTACAGGAAACACCTATTTTTGCTCCGGTTGCAGCTAATTATATTTTAGGTCCTGGAGATGAACTATACATCGACATTACCGGAGAAATAAACAACTCATGGACAGTAAATATAAACCGTGATGGTTCAATTGTTCTCCCATATATAGGAAACATACAGCTATGGGGAAAAACATACGCTGAAGGAAAAAGAATAATCAGCGAAAAATTTCAAGAGAAGTTCTCCAACATAGAGGTTACTTTAAGTTTAGGCTATTTAAAAAGTGTTAATATATTTGTTTTAGGCGAAGTCAGTGAACCCGGCATTTATAGTCTCACGGTTCTCTCCAATCCCCTGGCGGCATTCTTTGAATCAAATGGCATCAAGAAATCCGGAAGCCTTCGAGAAATAAAATATATATCAAATAGCGGAGCTGTAAAAACGATCGATTTATATAGACTTTTCGTGAAAACAAAACCTCTGCCAATGCTTCAATTTTCATCCGGCGATATGATAGTAGTACCTCCAATCGGAAAAGTAGTAGGAATAAACGGAGCTGTAAACAGATCAGGCATATATGAACTACGCAGTACTGAACAACTTTCAGAATTAATTGAAATGGCAGGCGGCTTTCTTCCTACAGCCGGAAAAAAGAGAATACGGATCGAAAGAATATCTCCGGAAAACAAAAAAGTTGTAGAAAATCTGGAATTCAAGGACCAAAATACCTTTAACAGACTTTCCCAAAATACAAAAATAGAAAATGGGGATCTTGTTACCGTAATCGAAATATCCCCCTATCTGCACAACTATGTTGAAATAATCGGGAATGTAAATAACGAAGGCACTTACCAACTAAAAGATGGCATGACTGTACTCGACCTCTTAGAAGAAGCTGGAAACCTGCGAAAAGGAACATATATGGAGAGAGCAGAAATTCTGCGCTTTACCGGGGCAGAATTACCGGAAATAATCGAAATTAATTTAGAGAAGTTGCTTGAAGGTTCTCTTGAGGAAAATATCAAATTAGAAGAATGGGATAAACTAAAAGTTTTCACAAAAAAAGAAATAGAAGAAGAGTTCTTTGCAAGTATTTCCGGTGAAGTTGAAAAACCTGGCAATTATATTCTACATCCTGAAATGACAGTAGGAGACCTTGTATTCGCTGCAAGGAAATACGAATCTGCCAGAAATGAAGCAGAGCTTTTTAGACTCGATCCCGAAAAAGGATTCTTATTTGAAAAGATAAATCTTGACGACACAGGCGATTTACAAATCAAACTCAAACCCATGGACTATCTATCAATAAGAAGAAAACCTTACTATAGTGAATTAGGATATGCTACTCTAACTGGAGAATTCAAACATCCTGGAACATATCCAATAGAGATTGGAACTACACTCGGGGAAATAATTGACAGAGCCGGTGGTTTTACCGAAAACGCCTATCTTGAAGCGGCAATATTCACAAAAAAATCAGTACAAAAACTACAGAGAGAAGCTCTGGGAAATTTAATTAAAGAAACACGCTTACGGCTCATTGCCGAACAAAGATCCATTATGGGTAGTTTAGCCTCCGAAGAAGACAAACTCGCACAGATGAAGTACATCCAACTTCAGGAACAACAATTAGAAAGCCTAAAACAAATTCAAGATCCAGGTAGAGTCGTAATAAATTTATTAGATCCAAAACAATTAGATGTACCTCTTGAGAATGGAGACAGAATAGAGGTTCCCAGATTAACAAAAACCGTTCAGGTAATAGGAGAGGTTTACAATGCAACAGGAATAACTTACGAAGAAGGATTATCTCTAAACGACTATATTGAAATAGCAGGAGGACCAAAACCAACAGCAAACACAAGGGAAATATATGTCAGAAGAGCTTCAGGTAAAGTCGAGAAAGGCGCCATCAGAAGTCCTTCAGGTAAAAGGGGAGGCTCGGTTAAAATAAAACCCGGAGATACAATTATAGTTCCGGAAGAAGTTAAAATAGGAAGGTCCGGTTGGGAAGTTTTAGCATTTACAGCAGACGTTTTTTACAAAATCGGACTTGCTGTTGCTGCCTTTGCCGTGATTTTAAAATAAACTCATTTCGTAATACTTGACTAATTAAACAAACCTTTTATTATTCTTATAAACGAATATGGCTTTCAAAAATAAAATTAAAAGACATTTTATAACAGGACTTGTTGCCATTCTCCCATTAGGATTGACTGCGGGAGTCATATGGTTTCTTATACAAAAAATTGGCGGTTTCTTCGGTAAATATTTTACAGAAATTTCATTGTTTTCGAATATATCTAAACCATTGTCCTCACTCCTGGGTTTCATTGCCGTAATAATCGGCATCTATATAATAGGATTTCTAACTTCAAGTTTTATAGGAAGATGGTTTTTAAATACACTCGATAAGATAATGACAAAACTACCATTTGTAAAAGGTCTTTATAACGCAATTCGCCAACTTGTAAACGCAATAATGATAGACCATTCGGCATTCAGTAAAGTAGTAATTATTAAATATCCATGGAAAAATACATATACGCTTGCTTTCCTGACAAGTGAAGACAAATGGGAAATAGAGGGAAAAGATTACTTTAACGTATTCTTACCCACCTCTCCAAATCCCACCTCAGGATACTATCTAATCTACCCTGCATCTGAGATCATCGAAACGAATATTTCAATCCAAGATGGTTTTAAAATAATAACATCAGGAGGAGTCATACTCCCAAAAACGAGAAAATACTAGTGTTTAAGTGGTTTAAAAAATCACCTATTAGAAGTGAAAAAAAACTAAAAGAATTGATCGCAGAGGTCGAAGACGAAGGAGTAATCTCCGAGGACGAAGAAGAATTAGTAACCGCTATATTCAGACTGGATAGAACGGTCGCTGAAGATGTAATGGTTCCACGAACCGATATTGAATGTATTTCTATAGATAAAAATATTGAAACCCTGATAGATTATTACAGAACAAAAAGACATACTAAAATACCGGTATATGATGATTCTCGAGATAACATAGTCGGAATCATTTATATGACTGAAGTCCTGAAGTTATGGGGAGAGGATAAAAAAATTCTGGCTGGAGATCTAATGCGATTGCCTTATTTTATACCTTATACAAAAAACGTTCTGGCAACACTAAGAGAGTTTCAAAGAAAACATATTTCTATCGCTATTGTTATGGACGAATTTGGCGGAGTAGCGGGCCTTTTAACCACAGAGGATCTACTAGAAGAAATAGTGGGTGAATTACAGGATGAATTAGATAAAGAAAAAACAAACTATAAAAAATTGGATGATGGTTCCGTAATTGTACCAGGAATATTTGAGCTTGATCAGCTCGAAGAAATTTTACCGGGAGAATATGAGAATTCAGATATAAGAACAGTTGGGGGACTTATTTTTGCTAAACTAAAACGCATCCCGAAAGAAAACGAATCAGTGGTTATAGGAAATCTAAAATTTACCATACTTAAGGCAACAAAACAAAGAATAAGCAAAGTTAAGGTACAGATAGCATGAGTTTCACTCACCTTCACGTTCACAGTCATTATTCAATATTAGACGGCGGAATAAAAATCCCGGATCTGATATCTCAGGTAAAGAATTTAGGCATGGACTCGATTGCCCTCACCGATCACGGTAACCTATTCGGAGCATTCGAGTTTTACCAGGAAGCCGTAAAAAATCAAATAAAACCAATTATCGGGATGGAAGGGTATTTTTCGACAGAAGGGAGAAAAAAGAAGTCTAAAAATTACCACATAACCTTGTGGGCAAAAAACTCCAAAGGATATAACAATCTGATGAAATTATCCTCCCTGGCGTTTATGGAAGGCTTTTACAGAAAGCCAAGACTGGATAGGGAAATTTTATTAAAATACAAAGAAGGAATAATAGTAGGAAGCGCTTGCAGAAACGGAATTATACCTGCATTTGTTGCCGAGGGTGAATTAGAAAAAGCAGAAGAGTTAATAAGTTTCTTCAAAAAAGAGTTTAAAGAAGACTTTTATATAGAAATAATGCGAGTCGGTCTTGAGAGGGAAATCGAGGTAAACGAAAAACTGATAGAATTTTCCAAAAATTTTGATGTACCGATAATAGCAACTAACGATGTCCATTACTTGAAAAAAGAAGACTCTAAAAGTCACGAAATTTTACTTTTACTTCAGACAAAGAAAACAATTAGCGAAGAAAACGGCTTGAAATTACCTACGGACAATTTTTATCTCCGGCCACCCGAAGAAATGGAAGAATTGTTCAAAGATATACCCGAGGCCATTGAAAACACACAGGATTTTAAGGAAAAATGTATACCCGTTCCCTTCGAAACTGACAAAACGCTCTTACCTTCAATAGAAATACCAAAAGGTTTTAAAGGAATAGAAGAATATCTCGAACATCTTGCAAGAGAAGGGCTTGAAAAAAGACTAAAAAGAGTTACTCCGGGTGAAGAAGACCGCCTTCAATATGAACTTTCAGTAATTAACGAATTGGGGCTGGCAGGTTATTTCCTCATAATTAAAGACATCGTTGATTTTGCCAAAGAACAAGGAATACCTGTGGGACCGGGAAGAGGCTCAGCTACGAGCAGTCTTGTTCTCTACAGCCTTGGTATAACAAACGTGAATCCTTTAAAACACGGACTTATCTTTGAACGTTTTTTAAACCCGCAAAGAGTTTCAATGGCAGACGTGGATATAGATTTCTCGGATGTAAGACGCGATGAGGTCGTTCAACATATTAAGAAAAAATACGGAGAGAGAAACGTTGCTCAAATCATAACTTTTAGTATTTTAAAAGCCAGATCCGTAGTAAGAGACGTAGGCAGGGTACTTGAAATTCCTTACGGCGACTGCGATGAAATCGCCAAAGAGATAGAAAGAGAGCAATCAGTCGAAGAAGCAATAAACAGTTCAAGTGAATTAAAGGAAAAAATCGGGAGTAGAGCGGATTTAAAAGAGCTTATTGAACTTGCCAAAAAACTCGAAGGTTTAATCAGACAAACTTCCACTCACGCGGCTGGAGTTGTAATCGCCCCTGGTGACATTACTGATTTTGTACCTTTATTTGTAAGTACTACAGGCAAAGAAAAAATAATTACTACCCAATTTTCAATGGAAACTTTAGAAAGATTGGGACTATTAAAAGTAGATATTCTGGGACTTAAGACTCTTACTGTTATACAGGAAACCCTTAAAAATATTAAACAAAAACTGGATATTTACAATTTGGATAAAAACGACAAAAAAACTTATGAGCTTATAAGAAGAGGAGACACAACAGGAGTGTTCCAGCTCGAATCAGAGGGCATGAAAAAAATGCTCAGAAAAATTCAGCCAAGCGACTTCTCAGACCTGGTTGCGTCAGTCGCGTTGTACAGACCGGGACCTCTTCAAAACATTGATCAGGATGAATTCGCTCTGAGAAAAAAAGGTAAAATAGATCCGGAATATCCCCATCCAAAATTAAAGGGTGTGTTAGAGGAAACTTACGGGATAATGCTTTATCAGGAACAGGTAATGAAAATAGCGAATATCCTCGCAGGTTTTTCTCTGGGAGAAGCAGATATTTTAAGAAAAGCAATGGGAAAGAAAAAGATGGACGTAATGCAATCAATGGGAGAAAAGTTTATAGAAGGCTGTGTTAAAAATAAGATTTCTAAAAATCAAGCAGAAGATATATTTGAAAGAATGAGCTCCTTTGCCAAATATGGATTTAATAAAGCCCACTCTGTATCTTACGCAGAAATCGCCTATCAGACAGCATATCTAAAAGCCCATTATCCAACCGAGTTTTATGCCGCCTCTCTTACAAGCAACATAGGCGCAGAAGTGGAAGACATAAGAAAATTCATAAAAGATGCACGAAAACACGGAATAGAAATAAAACCTCCCGATATAAATGTTTCCAGTTATGAATTTACTCCTGAAAAAAACTCAATTCGTTACGGTCTGGGAGGAATAAAAAACGTCGGAAAAAACGCCGTACTGGAAATTATAAAAGAAAAAGAAAAGAAAAAATTCAAGGATTTCTTTGACTTCGTAGAAAGGGCCGGCGGAAGATTGGTTAACAAGAAAGTAATAGAGAGTCTTATTAAAGCAGGTGCTTTCGATTCCCTAGAAGAAAACAGGCATTCTTTACTCTCTTCTCTCCAGAATGCAATTGACTACGCAAAGACAAAGGAAAAAAGAAAAATGGAAACATTATTTGGAGACAAAAAGAAAGAATTAATTCCAACAACGCCATTCGACGAAGATGAAAAACTAAGATACGAGCAGGAAGCATATGGGTTTTTCTTTTCCAGCCATCCTCTATCTCAATACGAAAAACTTTCCGAAGCACTTTTTACTCCATCTACGAAATTAAAAGATTTACCTGCTAATAAATTAATCATCACCGGAGGGACTATAACAAAAGTGGATAAAAAGACATCAAAAAAGAATCGCCGATGGGCTAAATTAAATGTAGAGGACGAAAATGGTTCATTTGAAGTACTGGTGTTTCCTAAATTATTCGAAGAATTCGGAAGCAAATTAGAATCGTTCGGCTCCGTAGTAATAAAAGGCAGAATCAAAGCTGATTCAATGAGCAATCAAGTTCAAGTGAGTGCGGAAAAAATAATGCCTTTAGATAAAATAGAAAATCATCTACGCGGCGCTTATCTCATTCTGGACCTTGCGGGGTTAAGCGAAGAAGACATAACCGGCGTGAAAAAAGTTTTAGTCGAACATTCCGGAAAAATACCTCTTACAATACTCTGCAGAAATGATTATGAAGAAATACGTCTGAGAGCCAAAGATATAAAAATAAAACCGGACGAACAAATGATACAAAAAGTAAATAAAATAATCGGAGAAGGGAGCATTCGCTTCACTATATAAAGGAGGTTAAATGATTCTTTTTATTTTATCTATGATTTCCTCTTACTACGAACCGATAACAGGAATTGATAATCCGTTACCTGTTCTTCTTTATCACGGAGAAGTCATTATACATATAAAAGAAGAACCAATAGATCACTTAAGAGCCAAGATAGGTGTTGGAATATGGAACGGTATTATTCTTAGCACAAGCTTTGGCGGAACAAATATCGTGGGGGAAGGAAATATCGAGTGGGAAGACAGACCCGCTCTCGACCTTCGAATTCGATTATTCGGTAACGGTATAATAGAAAGTGTCTTTGGATACAATGATGAACCAATCGAAGATTACGCTAAAAAATATTTATTTGCAACTATGGGAATACATATGTTCCCGGGATTAATACTTGCCGGTGGAGCTAATTATAACTATGAAGATGATAACGGGGTGGATTTCTTTGGGAATGCGGCTCTGAATTTAGGAGAGGCTCATACTTTCCACTTAGAATATATAATGGGGATTAACGACGGATATAAGAACCGATTTAATCTTGGCTATAAGTTACAATCCGGAAGCCTGGGAATTCAGTTTGACCTGAAGAACATCTTCTCAGACAACATCGGAAGGCAACTCCAGATATATTACAGGGAAAGTTTCTGATGGGTAAAGAAAAGAACAAAGTAAACGCCGCTATTATAGGGCTTCAATGGGGTGATGAAGGTAAAGGAAAACTAATAGATAATCTTGCCGGTTCCTTCGACGCGGTCTGCCGATATCAGGGAGGGGCAAATGCCGGACATACAGTCATATACAACGGTGAAAAATTATCACTGCACCTTATCCCATCGGGTATTTTTCACCAGGATAAAATTTCGATAATCGGAAACGGAGTGGTAATTGACATAGTCCAGTTAATAAAAGAATTTGAGGAATTAAAAAAGAGAGGGATAGAAATAAACGACAACCTCAAGATAAGTAAGAGAAGTCATTTAATACTTCCTTCCTATTTCGAAGAAGAAAAGGAAATGAAAGAAGTAATTGGTACAACAGGAAGAGCAATAGGACCGGCCTATGCTAATAAAATACTGAGAAAAGGAATACGAATGGGAGATATTCTCTCTACCGATTATTTATCAAAATTCAATTTGCCACCTGAATATCTAAAGACTTTAGAATCATTCAGTAAAGATTATGGACATATGATAACAGATACGGTAGAACTTCTTCGAAAACTCCTAAAAGATAATAAGAAAATAATATTTGAAGGAGCTCAGGGAGTTCTCTTAGATATCGACTTTGGAACATATCCTTATGTAACCTCATCTAATCCTACACCCGGAGGAATTTTATCCGGAAGCGGTATTCCTCCTAACTACATTTCTAATATTTTTGGAGTTACAAAAGCATATACCACAAGAGTAGGTAAAGGTCCCTTCCCAAGCAGGATGGAAAGAGAAACAGAAGAACTTATTCGAAACAGGGGTAAAGAATTCGGAGCAACCACAGGAAGACCAAGAAATTGCGGCTGGTTAGACCTCGTGGCCTTAAAATTTACCAGCTGGATATCCGGCGTCACAGAAATAATCGTTACAAAGATCGACGTTTTAGACGGTCTTCAGGAAGTTAAAATAGCTACCGTTTACGAAATTGATGGAGAGAGAATAGAATATTTCCCTTCGGAAGTCTGGAAATTAGAAAAAGCTAAACCTATTTATACAAGCCTTCCTGGATGGGAAAACACAAAATCCATCAGAAATTATGCGGATTTACCCACTGAGGCAAAAAACTTTATAAAATTTGTCGAAGATACTACAGAAGTGAAAATAGGTTATATATCGACAGGCGTAGAAAGGGGTGATTTAATTCGTGTTTAGACTCTTAAAAAAGATAATCCCATCCCATAATGAAAGAATTCTAAACAAGCTGTATCCGAGCGTAGGAAAAATAAACAGCAAATTCGAAGAATATAAAAAAGTCCAGGAAGCTGACCTTCCAAAAATTACAGAAGAATTCAAAACAAGATTAAAAGAAGGCGAAACTGTCGACGATATAATGGTAGAAAGTTTTGCACTGGTAAAAAGAACATGCGAACTTTTATTGGGTAAAAAGTGGAATGTAACCGACCTGGAATGGGAATGGGCAATGGTCCCTTACGACGTACAAATAGTGGGAGCCATCGTAATGCATCGGGGAAACATCGCGGAAATGAAAACAGGGGAAGGAAAAACTCTCGTAGCCACAATGCCGCTGTATTTAAATGCTCTTTCCGGAAAGGGTGCTCATCTGGTTACGGTAAACGATTATCTCGCGAGAAGAGATAAAGAATGGATGGGAAAAATTTACGAGACTCTTGGGCTTACCGTCGGCGTAATAATATCAGATATGAAACCGGAAGAAAGAATAAAAGAATACAACTGCGATATAACTTATGGCACCAACAACGAATTTGGATTCGATTATCTTCGTGACAATATGGCAGTTATACCCGAACATAGAGTACAGAGAGCACACAATTTTGCGATAGTAGATGAGGTGGACTCCGTACTTATAGATGAAGCACGAACTCCTCTTATAATATCCGGACCTGTTCAACACTCAGTCACAAAACAGTACGGCGAGCTTAAACCCGCCGTACAAAATTTAGTAAATAATCAGACTTTACTGGTAAATAGAACTATAGCAGAAGCAAAAAAATTACTTGAAGATAACAAAAGAGATGAAGCCGGAGAAAAACTACTAATAGCTAAAAGAGGGAATCCGAAAAACAAACAACTACTGAAGCTGCAGCAAAGCGGAGAAGTTGAAGGGCTCTTACAGGAAACAGAATCACGTTTTATGAAGGATAAAAGATTACACGAAATAGATGAAAAACTTTATTTTGCCATAGACGAAAGAGAGAACTCCACGAATATTTCTGAAATGGGACAGGAAATAATTATAAAGAGAGAATCTAAAAATTTCTTCCAGCTTCCGGACCTCTCAATCGCCCTCGCAGAAATCGAAAAAGACAACTCTCTTTCAAACAGAGAAAAAATAGTTCAAAAAGAAGCAATTGAAAGAGACTACGCGGAAAAATCAGAAAGAATACACGCAGCCAATCAACTGATAAAAGCTTATACACTATTCGAAAAAGATGTTGAATACATAGTAAAACAGGGTAGAGTAATTATAGTAGATGAATTCACAGGAAGGCTAATGCCCGGGAGAAGATTTTCGGATGGTCTTCATCAGGCGTTAGAAGCAAAAGAAGATGTAGAAGTTGAAAGAGAAACACAAACTTTTGCTACCATAACTCTACAAAATTACTTCAAAATGTACGATAAACTTGCCGGAATGACAGGAACAGCTGCAACAGAAGCGGAAGAATTTGCGCAGATATATGATTTAGATGTCGTTCAGATACCAACAAATAAACCGGTAAGAAGAATCGACCATGACGATTTGATTTACAGAACAAAAAGAGAAAAATACAACGCAATAGTAAAAAGAATTAAAGACTTGCACAATAAAGGTCTGCCTGTTCTTGTGGGTACAGTCTCCGTAGATATATCCGAATTAATATCAAGAATGTTAAACAGAGAAGGCATACCTCACCAGGTCTTAAACGCTAAATACCACGAAAAAGAATCAAAAATCATATCCCACGCAGGAGAAAAAGGACAGGTAACAATTGCAACCAACATGGCAGGTAGGGGAACAGATATAAAACCGACAAGGGAAATAATTAAATGTGAGGAATGTTTTATCATTGCAGAAAAAGGACAGAAAATCAATGAAAACATAGACGTTGAAAAATGCAGAGAGGATGTACCCTGCGGCCTGCACGTTATCGGAACAGCAAGACACGAGGCAAGAAGAATAGATAACCAGTTAAGAGGTAGATCGGGTCGTCAAGGTGATCCGGGCGCATCCCGTTTTTATATATCGCTTGAAGACGATCTGATGCGAGTATTCGCTACGGAAAGAATAGCCAGCGCAATGGACAGGATGGGTATCGAAGACGGTGACTCTGTTAAGCATCCTTTAATCTCAAGAGCAATAGAAAATGCTCAGAGACGAGTTGAACGGATGAACTTCGATATTAGAAAAAGACTTTTAGAATACGACGATGTAATGAATAAACAAAGAGAAGTTATTTACGATATTAGAAACAGTATTTTAGACGGAGAAAATTTAAAAGACAGAGTAATGGAATGGACCGATGATACGCTCGATGTGATTTTCGATTCCTATTTAATCGGCAGGTATCCCGAAGAATGGGATATTGAAGCCTTGCGTTCTGATTTAATCGAATTCTTCTTAATAGATTTTGACAAAGAAAAAAGTAAAATAGAAGAAATAAAAAGAAACGAATTGGAAGAATCCCTAAGAAAAACTGTAAAGTCAAAATATGAAGAAAAAGAAGAAATTGTCGGACAAGAAAACATGAGACATTTCGAGAGAATGGTAATATTAAGGATAATAGATGATGAGTGGAGAAATCATTTATACGAACTGGATGCCCTTAGAGAGGGTATCAACTTAAGAAGCTTCGCTCAAAAGGATCCACTGGTAGAGTACAAAAGAGAATCTTACGGAATGTTTGAAGAACTTCTTTATAATATCGGAAAAAATGCTGTTCGATTGCTTTATCGTTTCAGGCCGGAAGCCGTAAAGGCACCTGAAGAAGTAAAGGGAGAAGAAGTAAAGGAACAGTTCAAAGGTATCGAAAAAGAAACTAAACCGACTGAACAGAAAAAAATCATAACTCCAAAAACGACGATACCGACAATAGGAAAACCTAAGCTGGATCAAAAATTCAGGGAGGAGGTTGCTAAATTGCAAAAAGAAGGAAAAAGAATAAAAGATATTGGAAGGAACGACAAGTGTCCATGTGGAAGTGAAAAGAAGTTTAAAAAATGTCATGGGAAGTGGCTAAAATGATTGATAAACAAAAAATATGGAAAGAAGTTAAATCATGGCTTATCGCTATTGGAATAATCCTTTTCCTACGTGGTTTTATAGTTCAAACCTTCAATGTGCCAACGGGATCGATGAAAGACACAATTCTTATTGGTGATTTTTTAATCGTAAATAGACTAAAATACGGTATAAAGCTACCTTTCACGGATAAATATTTAATCAGATATAACAAACCAGAAAAGGGTGAAATTATCGTGTTCCGCTACCCTCTTGGCGGGAACGGCATATTTAACAATACAAACTTTGTAAAAAGATGTGTTGCCGTAGCCGGGGATACGGTATATCTTCAACATAAAATTCTCTTCATAAACGGCGAAAGCGTAAACGCGGATTACACTTCGCACAGAGATACAAAAGAATATCCTCCTCTCAATGTAAAAAATGAACTATTCCAGAATTTATGGAAAGAACGAAAGTTAAAGAATTATCCTAATGTGAGAGATAATTTCGGACCCATAGTTATCCCTGAAGGTCATGTTTTCGCGATGGGCGACAACAGAGACGAATCCGATGATTCGAGATTCTGGGGACCGGTGCCAATCAATAACATATCAGGAACTCCTTTATTAATTTACTGGTCATGGAAACCTCAGATCCCCCTAATTTCATTTTTCAGAAAAGTCCGGTGGAAACGAATAGGTAAGATATTTACAAAAGAATCTACGATTTAAATTTGTTCAACATTGTAAAAAAGAAGTAAAAATGAGATATATTATTTTTATATCGTTATTCGTGTTGGGCTTTCTATACGGCGCTCAGTTACCCTTTAATCGCGGTGTCAACCTGACAAACTGGTTTCAAGAACCGAGTGCAGAGGAAATTCAATTTACAAAATTCACGAAAGATGATTTGACTAATATTAAAAACCTAGGATGTGACGTAATACGACTGCCCATCAATTTACACGAAATGACGGATGGCCCTCCGGACTACACAATAGATCCTCTCTTAACATATTTCCTTGATAGTGCCGTCAGCTGGGCTGAAGAACTCGAAATATACCTTATACTCGACAATCATTCATTTGACCCGTTCACCGACACCGATCCCAATATAGGAGATATCTTAATCCCCGTATGGAAACAATTGGCAGCTCACTATGAAGAACGCTCAAATTATATATTATACGAGGTACTAAACGAACCGCACGGAATATCGGACGAATTATGGAATGAAATCCAACAAGAAGTTGTTGACTCTATCCGTCAGGTGGACGAAAAACACACGATTATTATTGGTCCGGCGGGCTGGAATAGTTACTATAACTTAAGCGAAATGCCTGAATATGATGATACTAATCTTATATATACTTTCCACTTTTACGACCCCTTTTTGTTTACCCATCAGGGAGCAAGTTGGATAGATCCCTCGATGGAACCTCTCGGAGGAGTTCCTTTTCCGTACAACTCAGAAGAAATGCCTGAGTGTCCCACTGAGCTTCTCGGCACCTGGATAGAAGACCTTATAGACAATTACGAATTTGACGGTACTGTAGGACATGTAAACGATTTAATAGATATTGCAGTAGATTTTAAAAACACACGTGATGTTCCTCTACTCTGTGGTGAGTTCGGTGTTCATATACCTAACAGCGATAATGATGACCGTGTGTTCTGGCATGAAGTTGTAAGAAACTATATTGAGGAAAACAGTATTGCCTGGACTCCATGGGCTTATGAAGGAAGCTTCGGGATTTTTGAAGAGGGATCCGACGAAATGTTCGACTATGATTTAAACGTTGAACTTCTTGAAGCGTTGGGTTTTAATGTGCCTCCACAGTATGAGTATGTACTTGAACCAGATACTACGGGTTTTAATATTTATCTCGATTATATCTGTGAAAATATTTTTAAATCATCCTGGCACGATGAAGGGTCTCTTAGTTTTTATTCTGAGAACAGTACTTATGAGGGACAATATTGTATACACTGGACAGGAGTGGAGCAGTATTCTAATATTGGATTTGATTTTAGACCGATAAAGGATTTGACTACACTAGTGGATAGTAACTACGCGCTTGACTTCTGGGTTCGAGGTGATAATCCTGATATAGAATTTGACGTCCGCTTCACAGATACGAAAACAGAAGAACCTGGAGACCATCCCTGGAGAATGCGCTACACAATTGACGAAGAATTAGTAACATGGAACGAGGAGTGGCATCATATACAAATCCCCTTACAGGAATTTACAGAACATGGTTCCTGGGATGACGGAACCTGGTATAATCCGGTTGGGGATTTTACCTGGACAGCTGTAGACCGATTTGACATTGTCTCGGAATATGATAGTCTCGCTGGGAATCTCTATTTTGATAATATAAAAATCGCCGAAGCCTCTTCCTCATTTATAAGAAAAAAAGATACCAAAAGTCCATTCTTGCAAATTCTCGGAATTATCCCCAACTATTCAGGTAAATTTCTCGATATAAAATTTCAAATCCCCGAATCAGGGAAAGTTTCTCTTGAAGTATATAATTTATTGGGAGAGAAAATCGATACCCCGGTAGACCAAAAAATGAAAGCTGGTATTCATAACGTTAGACTTAGCACAGGCGATCTTACAGCCGGACTATATTTTTACCGTTTAAAAATTGGTAATTCTACCAAAACCGTAAAATACCCGATAATAAAATAAAGTCTGAGAATACAAGTAAATCAAGATATCAGTCTTTAGCTTTTAGCTCTTAGCAAAACAAATAAATGGGGTGGGGTGTGGCTCCGTGTTCTCTGTGTCTCTGTGTAATACTATTTTTTGCGTCAAACTCACGGCATAAATCCGCCTAACGTTTCCCTTCCTATCTTTAATTCCGGTATATCTTTAAGCCCGATTCGTAGGCTATAATCCCATACATCGCCAAAAGTATTTACAGACAATGCGAGTTCCCAACAATGTAAATCTCTTACGAGATTTAATCTGGTACTTGTAACCTTACCCCTCTCAAAGTCGTAATGTGTAGTTATTCCCAATTTCCACTTAGGAGTCGGGTTAAAATTGACACCCATATCAGCCTGCTGAATTCGTTCCGCTTCTGTAAAACTGATAGAATGCCTTAAATAGAAATTAAGCGGGCTTCCTCCAAAATTAGTTTTATATTTAAGGTCAGTGTTGACTCTTTTATCACCAAATTCACGTAAATCCAGATCATAAGAAGTAGAATAATCCTGACTCAAAATATCTCCCAGCCAGAACCTACCGTATATTGAAACCGGAGAAAATCTGTCTTCTTGATACCGATAATTACTAGAAAACCTAAGCGAAGCAAAATCATATTTTCTTTTCCCGATCTTACATTGAAATAAATTATCCAGGGAAAGATTTAAAGATTTTACTCCCGCTGGTATAGAAAAACCGGAAATAGTAGAAACATCATAACTACCCGGATCAGGAGCGTATGAGAAAGAAAGCGAAGGAGTCATAACATGCCTGAATTTAGTTACAGGAGGTATTCCAAAAAAAGAAAGCCCGTATAACCTGGTCTGTACTCTTGTTACTGCTTTCCAATAATTAATGAAAACATCTTCGTTTTCGTAATAATCGCTCTTTCCGTTTAGTGCTATACCAATATCAAAAATACTAATATCAAAATTTAAGTTTGAATTTCCAGAAAAACCCGAGGCCCAGTGACCAGTTTCGTCCCGGGTAAACTTATAGTAACTTCTAACATTAATATCCCCCATTTTCAAATGCGGAAAAGTCATATTTACAGAAGGCCACCTCTCGTGCAATACATCGGTAGTTAAATTTTCACGATGGTCCAGAATAACATCTGTTTCCGTTCCCAGAATTTTGCCTTTCCAGTAAATATTATAATTAATTTCCTTCTGCAGCAGACGTTCAACTTCACCGGGTTCGTAATCTTTTATATAGCCAGGATCAGACTCGATTTTAGTATCCACGTTCAAATTTATCCCTCCCGGTATTTCCGATTTTGTATCAATTGCAAGCTCCCATCGTTCTTCCCCACTTTCCCTTTCTTTAATATAATTACCCCTTATATTGCCGCTACTATAAGGCATTAAATTCCAGCGTGCCTGATCTATATCAAAACGAACTCCTTTGTGAGTGTAATAATTCAGATAGAAAATAATATCGGCGTGTTCCCCAAGGGTCTGATACCAGCCTAATTTTCTTATATAATTACCCCCATAAGAAGAAGTCCCAAACTCTGGTCTTAATAAACCTGAAGATCTTTTTTTCTTTATTGATTGCATGTAAAAGGGAACAAAAAAAACAGGTATATCCTGAACTAAAAGCAGAACCGGTTCAGCTACCAAACTTTCATCGATATTAATTCTCATTTTCGGCGAATAAAACCAGAAATGAGGAGGATCCAACTCACAAGTTGTATAATAACCGTTTCTAATTCTCAAAATATTGCCCTTAAAATATCTAATCTTTTCTCCGAAAAACCATCCGCTCTCAGCCTCGGTCTTTGCGTTAAAGGCATCCCCAATTTCACGATTCACATCATAGCTCATCACCTCAGCCCTTATATCACTATTACCATCATTAAAAAGGACACCGCCTTTAGCAGTTAGCAACTTTCTTTTTAAATTGTATAATATGGTATCAGCAGAGATGCTAAGTTTACCGTATTTCGCACTGGCATTTCCGTATATTTGGACAAGAGATGAATCTACTTTAAAAAAAATTTTGTCACCGGAATAGTGAACAATCGACGCAGGATCAGAATTAGAATTAGAAAATAAAAAAATAAAAAGAAAAAAATTCACGGAACAATCAAAAACACAAAATTACCTGGAGTGGAAAGTAAATATCGAATAGCGGTTATCATATTTTATTTGTGTTTTGAAGGCAAAACGGTTAAAAACTTACTTGGATTTTTCAAGAGCTTTTACCCTTTTAAAAAGTTCAGAGAGCCTTCTTGTGTAAATTTCATTTTTCAGGAAACTCAATCGTTTATCAGCGGGAAAACCAAAAACCGATTCTCCTTCTTTAACGTCTCTGATAACACCCGATTTAGCAGCGACTCTGGCATTCTTGCCGATTTTTATATGATCGGCAATTCCTACTTGACCGGCAATTATTACATTATCTCCCAACTCGGAGCTACCGGCAATACCCACCTGAGCAAGAATAATTACATTCTTCCCGATTTTAACGTTATGGGCTATATGAACAGAGTTATCTATTTTCGTACCGTCTCCAATAATTGTGTCCCCTATTGTTCCTCTGTCAATCATAGTAAGAGCCCCTACTTCTACCCTATCTCCTATCATAACATTACCAATATGCGGTATCGCTTCTAGTTCACCTTTTATCCTTTGATATCCAAACCCAAAAGAACCTATTACAGCACCGGGATAGATTTTAACATCCCGACCAATCTTAGTTCCATCTAAAATTACCGAATGGGGATAAATTATGCAATTATCACCTATTTCAACATTGTTTCCGATATAAGAGGACTGAAAAACATTGACTCTGTCACCCAGAACACAATTGTCTCCAATGAAAACATTCTCACCTATTTTGACATCTTTTCCCACTTTAACATGAGAAAAATCTTTTGCTTTCATCAAATATTTCTGGGTAATTCGTATAGGAGCAGGATAAAAAGATTTAAGTATTTTTACCAACGAAGTCTTCACATCTTTTACTTTAATCCAGGACTTCGCAGAACATTCTTTTACATTTTCAGGAATAACAGCTGCGAGGTTTTTTAATCCTTTTGCCTCACTTATTCTCTTCTCCTTAAAAAAAAATACAAGATCCCCTTTTTGGGCATCCTGTATTTCTGAAATCCTCTTTACCTCAAAATCAGGATCTCCATTTACCTCGCTTTCTAAAAGCTCAGCAATTTCACTTATTTTCACTTGTACAACTTAGCTATCTCTGGTATTACTTCTTCCGCTATTTTATCTCGAAGATTTTCTTCAACACCAACATCGACTTTCTCGGTCACTACAGCTTGTTCCTTTTCTCTGTCAACAATCGAATACTCAAAGAAAATATTACCAGTTTCAACCCAAACTCTCCCTATTACAACAAAATTCACTCCCGACATATTAAGAAATTGAACGGCAAGAGAAACGTTCTCACTTACCTCCTCTTCATCCTCTATCGCAAGGCTACTCTTTGCGCTAACCAAATCTTCTGATTTAATTTTCTCAAAGGGATCTTTCAATTCACTTATTCCGACATATATCAGATTTTTAATAATTGATCCAAGCGTCCTTGACTTGGAATCCGCGTCTTCTTCTTTAAAAAGAAAAACATAATATTCGACTTCTTCACCCTCGGTTTCTGGCAAATACTTTCTATTTAGTTCTTCTAAAATCCTACTGGTCACATCATACATATCATCGGCATATAAAACGACACCGGTAGATGCATCCAAAATAAAAGTAAATTCTTCTTCTTTGGCAATTTCAGATACGATAGTATCTATTTCCGCAAGAAGCGGCTGCATTAACTCTTTATTTAGAACCTCGGCTTTACCATCTTTACGATATACATCGTTGATGTATTTTTCAAGGTCCGCTTTCTTTTGCTGTATTTCCTGTATCTTGCGCATTCTAGCTTCTTCAGTTAACATAAAAGACTGCGTTTCTAGACTTTTTTGAAGTTTCTCAAGTTCATTTTGGAGTCGGTTAACTTCCTTTTTCCATTCATCAACTTTACTTTGAAACTCATTTCTAATCTCCTGAGCTCTTTGGTACTTTGCCAATATTTCCTGCGAATCGATATAACCAATCTTTTGTTCGGCAAAAAGCGGTAAAGCAAAAACGACAAACAAAATTTTAAAATTTATCTTCATTCTTCCTCCCTTTTCCTGATACAGAAATTCCAATGCTTGTAATAAATTCATTATCAGCAAAATCTCCTGAATATCTTCTATTCTCAAACATTATGGACAAAGGTAATTCGCTAATATCGAAAGACACACCTCCAAAAAATCTATCAGCGTTAACCTCGAATCCACTACCCATAGAATAAATTTTACCATATCCCAACCTAAGAAAAGCATAATTTAAACCAATTAATCGCTCCCTTCTATCAAAGGAAAACATTATGCTTTTATCATTACTAAATGAATAATTAAGACCAAAACGCATGGGAGCATCAAGTTCGAACTCTTCCTTCTCTTCATCCTCATATTGTTTTTCAATTTTCTGGTATGGACAGAAATATCCCCCCAAACTCAATTTTGCTATATTCAAATTAAAGCCCAAACCTACAGAATAACCTCCGAAATAGGTACTAACCGTATCGCAAACATCATAATAATCTTCAAAATCAATCCACCAAATATCATCATTCTTTCCATTTAAAAGACTAACATCCATTCCTAACGAAATAGGCCCCGAAGACTTAGCTACGTACCCTCCAAAACGATACAGGCCACCTTTTCTAAAGAAATAATTATCATAAGTATAATTATCATCAGAGAAGGAAGAAAAAGCTTCCATATCACAATCATACAGGACATTAAAACTTCCCCCCAGAGTAAACCCTGAAACCACAGGAATATTAAAGAAAAAAGAAGAAAATCCCCCTGCTGTTTTTTTATAATCATCAGATAAAAGACGGAAGTTCACTGAAAGGCAGTCCTGGGTATCTGCAAGCGCCGGATTTACATAAACATTTCCTACCAAAGTAGGAAACTGCGAAAAACCATCGCCTCCAATCCATTCACCCGGTAAGCTGTCCGAAAGAGTAGGGTTTACAGATATAAGGAAAAAAAGATTAAATAAAAACATCATCTCGGAAACTCCACCCAGATAAATTGAATTCCTATGTTTTCAATATCTCCAAGAGATGCAGTGCCAATCCCACCTATATTATTTGTTGCTCTAATTTGAAGATCAAGAATGCTATCATGGGAAAGTTCTCTAAAATAATAAGCAAGATCAAACTTCAATGAATCACTTTCTGAATCTGCGTTTCTTGTATATAAATAGTTTGAACCATACGAAATAAAGCCTACATCAAAAGGCATTGTATTTAAAACTCCAAAATACAATTCGGCTTTTGCTATCGAATTTAAATCCAAAAGTGAAGGTAATGAATCCCGTGGAATAATAATATGCGTCCTTATTGAAATCCCATTTCCGACCAAAAGAGAATCGGTAAAAACTGAATCCTGGAATGGATTCTTAACAATAACTGCGTCCTCAGTACACAGAATACTGGAAGGTGCTAAAGTATCATCTGATTCTATTTTCAATTTTGTTGAGTCAGCCTTAAAGTCATAAAATTGGTTAGAATGAACTGCTAAGCCATAATTTCCAATAGCATTAATAGTAGGTTCATCCAGAGAGATAGAATTTCCCAAGAAAACCAGAGAATTGGTATCTGTAGCTGGAGAATCAACATGGACGGGATACAATGTTGCAACTCGTATAGGATTGGTCGTATCAAAAATAGACCCTATATCGTCCCATTCATAGACAGAATCCTCACTCCACTCCTGCTCTAAAGCAAATAAAGTTAGCTCACAAGTAAAAGTATCAGAGGCAAAACGCAAGAATAGACTATCAAAATTTTCTGGAATAGAATCGAATTTTATTATGGAATAAGAATCAAAAATATCTTTTTTCCCACAAAATAATAAAGTTGAACCTCCGGTAGAAGTAACTTTAACCTTTGTATAAGCCGAATCAACTAACAAAACTTTGCTAAAAATCGGAACTGGTTCAACAGTATATTCTTTATTTGGTTCACAGCCAACCGTTACCGCAATAAGAACAATAAATATAAGGATTTCAATTAAAAAATATTTTCTCAAAACGTAGTACCTATCTGGAAATGAGGTTTCCATCTTTTTTCACCATCAAATTCATTCAAGTTATAGCCAAAATCTACACCCATAATACCAAGCATGGGGATTTCTACCCTGAAACCAACTCCTACACCATAAAAAAGATCAAGCATATTCGCTTCCTTTAAATCCTCAAAGCAGTTACCTGCATCTAAAAATACCATCCCGTAACCTTTGTCTCCGAAATTCAACCTTAGTTCTAGATTATTTAGTATTGCAAACTTACCACCGAAGTATTCTTGTGTCAAGTTAGGTATAATCGCCTCATCATCATAACCACGCAAGCCCCAACTTCCAGTACCGCCAAGCAAAAACCGCTCGAGCAAGGGAACCTCTTTTCCCGGGGGAGCGTACGCGTAACCTACTTTTGTTCTATTCATAATAACCAGATCTTCTGCAAGAATAGACTGAAATTTTCTCGTTTCAAGGTTTAACTTATAATACCTTCTATCACCACCTAAAATACCCCCCGCATACTTTGCGCCCAAAGAATAATAACTGCCTACCCTCGGAGCCACCTTAGAATCTCTGGAGTCGTAAATCAGCATACCATACAAAGAACTTTCCCAGTTAAGTCCAGAATCAAAGGCAGCGTATTCCTCTTCAGCATCCACGTCTTCTCTTTCCAGTCTGTAAGTAACGGAAGCTGAGAGATTTCTTTCTTTATTTAATATCCTGCCTGCAGAAACAGAACCACCCACTTCTTTTACACTGTAGTAACTTCTCTGATAGTGCGTATTATAGAGACTAAAACCAGCGGAAGTAGGCGTATCAAAAAGCCATGGTTGACTATAAGACAACGAAATATTCTGAAGCGACCGATCTTCATAGGATGTAAGAGTCTTCTCAAAAGCAAAGCTAATACTCTGTCCGGTTCCAAATACATTGGGCATAGCTAAATTAAACCCACCCGTAAAACCGTAAGTCCCGGAATAGGCAATAGAGCCTCCTATTTGCCCCGTATATTTTTCCTCAACATCCAGAAAAAGATCTATGGAATCTGAAGAGGGAAAATCCATATCTATTTTCATATCAGAGAAATATCCAAGTCGAAAAATATTCCTGTAACTATGCATTATTCTGTCTCTCTGGAAAAGCCTTCCGGGATAAATAACCGTGTTTCTTCTGATTACCTTATCGTAAGTTTTATTGTTGCCTGTTATATTAACAAACCTCACATAGACAGGGTCTCCTTTATCTACATAAAGATCAATTTCGACAATTGTATCTTTTACGATATTATAACTGGGAATTACCGTCGCGTGGAGGTATCCGTAGTTTGAATAAAAAATAGAGAGGTCTTCCATTGTTTTCTGTATCTTCTCTTCGTTAAACAATTCCCCTTTTTCCCATTTCAGCTTACTTGAGACAAATCCAAGATCTTCTGTCCCTTCAAGATGAGTATCCCCAAAGTAATAAAGCCTGCCCTCATCCACAACATAATTTACTATTGCTTTATTATCCTTGTACTCTACATAAAAAGTGTCCACACTGACACCCAGATACCCATGTTTTCTATACAAAGCTTCTACCTTTGGAGCGTCGGCTGCCAGAGAATCCAACTTCAAGCTGTTATTTCTCCAGAAAAGATACCAGGTCTTCGTCTTATTTGAAAGAACCGTGGAAAGCGTATGGTCCGAAAGTCCTTCATTACCAATGAAATTAATCTTATTAACTTTATATTGCGCTCCTTCTTCAATGATGAATGTTACTTTCGCGCCCTCTTCATCTTCTTCCTTCGAAATGGAAATTTCTGTTCCCGAGAATCCCTTCTCTTCATACAAATCATAAATTTTTTCTTTTATCCTGTGCAATTTATATTCTGAAAGCATAGCAGGAGGCGATAAATCAACAAGAGATGATATATCCCCATCACTCAATTTCTCATTTCCTTCAAACTCCAATGATTTAAGGCGAGGATTTTCTTTTGCCTCAATTATTATTCTAACTCCCCCACTTTTTCTTTTGGCGTTAAGTCCCACATCGCTAAAAAAGCCTGTACTATAGAGACTTTTTATTGCCCATATTCCCTTCTCGCGAGTTAAAATCTCCCCTATTCTAAAGCCAGAAGAACGGATAACGAGAGAAGTATCAACTTCCCTAAGTCCTTCTACATCAATATCTACTATTACTTCCCCATATGGAAAAGCAAATAAAAGAATTAGTCCTAACATTGCGACTCAACAATAATGTATTTAATCATAAAGTCAAGGGTATTCACCGAAAGGCATATCTATATGCCTTTTTCGGATAAGGACTCCTTCCGAGTAGCTTGTTTTAACTCTAAACTGATTTAAAATTGATTTCATTCTCCCTGATATACAATTCTTTTCTCTTTAAAGCTTTTTTCCGCCATTTCAATTGCTTTTATTACTCGTAAGGCGCTATAACCATCTGTAAGCGGCTTCTTTCGTTCTCTTACACATTTCAAAAAATGCTCCATTTCTATCCTCAAAGGTTCTCTATTAGAAAGAGTAGGAGAATGAATATCCCCTGATCTATATGATAGTAAAAACTCTCCATAATCATGAGGATCTTCAAAATCTACGCCGGAATTATATATTTTTACTTTCTCCCGGGGATTAGTCTCGTTATAAACTATCATTTTTTTACTGCCAACTATAATTGTTTCTCTAACTTTAGAAGGAGCCAGCCACCCTACCTGAATATCCGCAATCATTCCACAATCAAAAGCCAGCTGAACAAAAGCCACATCAGGCAAGCCATCTACTACAGAAGCTTTAGCCATAGTAGCAACAGAAACCGGCTCTGAATCAACCCATTTAAAAATAATAGATAAATCATGAGGAGCTAAATCCCACAAAACATTTACATCCTTTCTATGAATTCCTAAATTCACTCTGGTAGAAGTTATGTACTGAAGTTCTCCAACCTCACCGTTTTTTATTATATCATTAATTTTTATCACTGCATCGTTATATTCAAAAATATGACCAACCATAAGTACACACTTTTTCTCTGTTGCGAGCTCTATGAGTTTTTCAGCCTTTGGGGAAGATTCTGTTAAAGGTTTCTCAACAAACACATCCTTTCCTTTTTCTATGAAGTCCTTTGCTATGGAATAATGAGTATTTACGGGTGTTGATATCAATACGGCTCTTACTTTATCATCGTCGAGCAAACTCTTGTAATCTCCAACATACATTGCATTTGGGAATATTTTACTAACCTCTTTCAATCTGCCTTCGTTTTTTTCGCAACCAACGACTTCTACATCTCCCAGAGAAAGAATACTCCTCATTAAATTAGGGCCCCAATATCCAAGTCCAATAACTCCAATCTTCATAACTACTCCTTTAACTGTAAAAACTTTTTATGGTTTCTACAACTATGCCTGCATCTTCTTCAGTTAAATGCGGATACATAGGAAGAGATAAAATCTCACCTGCCATTTTCTCCGTTACCGGTAAATCTCCCTTCTCATATCCATTACCCTTCATAGCCTTTTGCAAATGGATAGGTACAGGGTAATGCATTCCACAACCAATACCATTCCTTTTTAAGTGGTCTAAAAGTTTATCTCTTTGTTTAGAACGAATTACATAAAGATGATAAACGTGAAATACGTCTTTAGCTTCTTCTGGAGTTACAACAGGCAAATTTTTCAAAGACTCGTTGTAAAAGTGAGCTATTCTTCTTCTTTTTCTATTCCAATCATCTAAAAGCTTTAATTTACAACGTAGGACAGCAGCTTGAAGTTCATCCAATCTGGAATTAAAACCTACTAATTCATGAGAATATTTGCCGTTCTGCCCATGCTCTCTTAATCTCCTAACTATTCTATCATACTCATCACCATCAGTTGTGACTCCTCCACCTTCCCCAAAAGCACCAAGATTCTTTGAAAAATAGAAACTAAAAGCTGCTAAATCGCCAAGTGTCCCTACTCTTTTACTTTTATACTTTGCGCCATGAGCCTGAGCTGCATCCTCGATTAGAAAAAGACCATAATTTTCCGCTATTTTTCTAAAACCATCCATATCTGCAGGATGTCCATAAATATGAACGGGTAAAATAGCCTTTAAACTCTTACCTGTTTTTTTATCTTTTAATCCTTCCTTTTCTTTTTTACAATTTTTCTCTATATATTTACGGGTATTTTCTACGGACAATGTATAAGATTCTGAATCAATATCCAGCATAATCGGATATGCCCCTGCATGAATAACAGCTTCAATCGTTGCAAAAAAAGTATGAGAAGGGACTATTACTTCATCATTCTCCCCAACTCCGACTGCCTTTAATGTAAAAAGAAGTGCTTCTGTACCCGAGCCCACACCAATACAGTGTCTCACGTTATTATAAGAAGCGAATTCTTTTTCAAATTCCTGGACATTTTTACCAAGATACAGATACATAGAATCGAGTATTTCCTCCCAGAGACAATGCATTTCATCCTTAACCTCTTCGTATTGAGCTCGAAGATCAACTAGCGGAATCTGCTTCATCTAAATTCCTCCTAACTTTTGCTTTTTCTCCGTAAACCACTACTCCACCAGGGATATCTTCCGTGACAGTCGAACCAAGCCCAATTAGAGCTCCTTTGCCAATAGTTATTCCGCATTTGATAACCGATTGCGCCCCGATAGAAACCTTATCCTCTATAATAGTAGACGTTATCTCATATTCTTCCTTTAATTCTCCTGATTCATCGCATGAAAATGGATAAATATCGTTTGTAAAAACGACATTTGGTCCAATAAATACACAATTTCCTATTTTAACCCCTTCGGGGAGAAAAACAAAGGGTTCAATTTTTACGTTTTTCCCGATTTTTACACCCTTCCGGATTTCAACAAAAGCTCCTATCCGCGTATTCTCACCTACCTCTGCTCCATATATATTAACATTACTCCATATCGTAACGCCATTACCCAAGATCGAATTATTTATAACAATGTTATATTCGGGAATTAATAAACTTTGCGGTTCTTCTGTATTAACCTGTTTATTATCTTCTCTAATTTTTATAAAACCCATAAATCTTCTAATATGCTCCTTTGCCAAAAACAATTGTGTGAGGTGTCTGACTTAAAAGATGCAAATCAAAACACAAACTCCTATTTTCAGCATAGAATATATCAAGAAAACAGGATTTGTCAAATGATAATCTCGCTCTTCCAAAAACCTGCCATATTCCGGTAACTCCTTGCTTAACTGAAAGTCTTTCTTTATGCCACTTCGAATACTGATTAACCTCATACTCAAGAGGAGGTCTTGGACCTACCAGGGAAAGTTCACCTTTTAAAACATTAAAAAATTGCGGAAATTCATCCACACTTAACTTCCTTAAAACTTTACCCCAGGGGGTCACTCTTGAATCCTCTATTAACTTGAACTTCTCTTCTCCATTTTTTCCATCTATATACACTTTTACAAACTCTTTATGAGGTTCATCATTTGAAGATATAAGCATAGACCGAAATTTTAACATATCAAAAACTCTTCCGCCCTTGCCAACTCTCTTCTGTACAAAAAACACAGTACCTTCAGATGTCAATTTAATTCCTATTGCTGCAACTATCATAAAAGGAGAAAACATTACAATGGCGAAAATTGCGCCGACAATATCTATTAATCTTTTTGCAAAAAAATAAACCCTTGACCGACCACTCCATCTAAAATAAACAATAGGAACATCATCAATATAAGCCCAGTAATCTACGTCATAAATACCAGTTAAAAGCGGAGAAAATAAAAATACAGGTACTCTATTTTTAAAATCAAAGAGATATTTTATTAATTTCTCCCAGTCATCCGTAAATGTAGATATTACAACTGGAAAACCCTTTTTCACATATTCTTCTATATCTTCTTCGTTTTCTGAAATCTTCTTTATACTTAGACTTGAAACCGTGTGATATTTAATCCAATTCTCCACATCTTTATAGTTTCCCTCAGGTGCGAAAATCACAACATTTTTCTTAGGCAACAGCAATGAAAAAAGAGGAATAAGTATAATTCTTGAGAAGTATATTAAAAAAGAAAAAATTCCAAAAAGTATAAATAACGAAAATTCATTCTGAGTATTAAAAGAAGGCGAAGCCCACAACCAGATTAAATAAAAAATAAATATATAAGCGATTCCCTTCGTGGTCCTGTAAATATATCTGAAGCGATTTAAAAAAACAAGATAACTATATAAATCGAGATAGGCGAATATTCCAATAACAAGTAAAGTAAAAACAATCAATTCCAGATAAATATTACTGACAAAACCAATTATTTCTTCAGGAATTACATGATATGTTAACAAAATAGAAATTGATGCAAACAAAATATCAAAAAACAAAAGTAAGAACTTCTGTCTATTCCAAATTATATTAACCTCCCTTTGGTATTTTATAAGATTAGACGTATAAACCCTTATATAGTTCCATTTTATCTGCGTTTCCGGGTATAAAAAGAAGTTAAATTTATAAAAATTACATGATTTGTCAACCCAATGGAATACTCAGAAAACAATAAAATGTAGATCACGAAAGATAAAAAATACGGTAGATAATACTCTTGTGAATAAGTTCACCAACATGTTCTTTTAAATACCTTGACATTTCAAATTTTCGTGGGCATAATAAATCAATGAGAAAATTAAATGCCACTAGTAATAGAACCATTAAAAATAATCTTATACATATAACCAAAAAATAAAAGCATTTTTATGATAAAATTTATTTTTATTATAATCTTCTCTTTTGGCTTATCGCTTTATAGTAACAGCGAAAACTGCCCTTTCGGAATGAATCACAGTGTCTACGAAAAACATCATTCTCTTACTAGAGACAAAAAATATAAAGAAAAATACAAAATTTCTATGGACTTAGTTGCCCAGGCTGGAATAAAATGGTGGAGAGCACAGGGCGCCTTCAGATGGTGCGACATTCAACTTAAAGATTCAACTTCCTGGGATTTTGAAACCGAAGATTCTCTGATAAAATGGGCTGGAGAAAGAGGATTGAATATCCTTCCGGTAATAGGTTATTCGCCAAATTGGGCTATGCACCCGGAAACAAAACCTCTAAATTGGGAAGAAAGAAATCGGTATCCACCAAATCCTCTATTCTGGGATAAATACGAAAGATACATAGTAAAACTCATCGAAAGATATGATGGGGACGGAATAGACGATATGCCTGGCTTAAAAAACTTAATACCAGTAAAATACTGGCAATTTTCAAATGAGCCTTATGGGCCTCATTTCCTGGGAACTCCTGAACAATATGCTGAGATGTTCAAAATAACAAGAACAGCTTTAAAATCTGCAGATTCAACTGCGAAAATTGTTGGACTCTGCATGCAAAGCTCCAAAGGATCTTTTAGTTGGAAATATTTTGATTCAACAGATAATAAAATTAAAATAATCAAATACGATACTTGGAAAGAAGCTTTAGAAAACATTATTAAATTAATTGGTTTAGAGAATATAGATGTGATTTCCCATCATTTTTACTGCAATAGAAACGATTTTATGCAATGGACAAAAGATTTAAGAGAAATTGTAGGCAAAGATAAACCAATCTGGATAACCGAAACTGGTATTCAGAACACTGACAATGTAAGAGCAGAAAGAGGGTTGAATAAATACTGTCCTCCAACAGAATATGTCACTTATTCTTCAGACAAGGGAGAAATATTTCAGTATTCTGTTTCGGCAAGGTGGGCATGGACTAAGCCTTGCATAAATAGAATAGATACGTTATTGAATATAGGAGACACTGTTATTCTGATTGACAGATCCAAACCCTGGAATCCGGATACCATAATATATAACGGTGGTACCCTAATTTATAAAAACAAAGATACTGCATTAGCAATAGGAGATACCTTAACAGTTTTTGACTTTTGGGCTGAAGAAATTTATCATAACCCTATCAAGCAGGCTAAAGGTTACATCGATTTATTAGATAAACTTTCTAATAACCCAGATTTTTTAAAAAAAAATAAAATATTTTTCTTCTGTGCGGACAATACAATCCACAAAGTATATTATCCACCAATAATTAGATTTGGCAATAAACCAAACGATACAACTTATATTCCTCCTGGTTATTATAGGCAGCGTTTACCTGAAAGCTACTCTATTATTGATACTACAGATAAACCTCTTCCAGCTTATTACATCCTTAAGGACTATATTAAAACAAATTTTCCGGAATAATAATCTTTCAATGGAGAAATCACTAATCAACGTAAAATAGTACTAATATGCTTTTAAAAATATAGAATATCCCCTTGCGAATG
>CAZHNS010000007.1:71469-84358 GCA_964534175.1 uncultured bacterium
TATAATTTTCTTTAAAAGACAATAATGCGAAAATTCCGAGCGCCACAAATAGTGAGTAAGAAATTCACTTTATTAAAACGAGTACTTAATAGTTAAAAAATAAGGGGTAAAATGAGAAAAAGAATTGCAGTATTTGATGCCTCACCAAGACATACAATAGAAATATTAAGATCTCTATCAATGAAAGGAATTGAAATAATAGCACTTGCTTCTGAAAGATTCGCTCCTATTAGATTTAGTAAATTTACTAGTAAATTCTATTATTATAAAGAACCTATAAATGAGAAATCTTCACTTCAACTAATAAACCAGATAAATACGCTTAACTGTAATGTAATTATTCCTTCTGGAATCTGGGGTTTTTACTTTTTATCTAAATACAAATCTTACATAAAACCAAAAGTACCAGTAGTTGATTTTCCTATCTTTAATAAAGCATATAATAAAAGAGAAACTATAAAAATTTGTAGAGAAATTAATATACCGATTCCAAGAACTATCCTATTATCTTCTATAAAAGAACTTGATGTCGTAAAAGAAAAACTTCAGTTTCCAGTAGTTATAAAAGCTGCCGAAGAATGGGGATCAGTAAAGTATGCAAACAATCTTGGAGAAGTCTACAAATATCTTGAAATGATTCAAAAACAATTCCCTTTACAAGTCAAGAAAAATACGTTTCCTTTGATTCAAGAATATATTAACGGTGATGGTTATGGTTTCTACGCATTATACAATCAAGGTGACTTAAAGGCTTTTTTTATGCATAGGAGATTAAGAGAGTTTCCACCAACAGGAGGTCCAAGTTCATTTGCGGAAAGCATTTATAACACCGAATTAAAAACTTTAGGAGAAAAAATACTTAATCATCTTAATTGGCATGGAGTAGCAATGGTTGAATTTAAAAAAGATAAAAAAGACGGAAAATACAAACTCATGGAAATAAATCCAAAATTCTGGGGTTCACTTGGATTGTCGATTCGTTCTGGCATAAATTTCCCCTTTCTCCTTTATCAACTAGCCACAAAGAAACAAGTTCGAAATATTGAATCTTACGAAACGGGTATAAAATTTCAGTGGAGCACATTGGATCTAGCACACAGTTTGTCAAAGAAGAATCCATTCTTATATATATCTACTCTGCTAAATAGAAATATCAATAATGATATATATTTAGATGACCCTTTACAAAACATCGCTTTATTTACCAAAAGTTTAAATATTTTTTTCTCAAAAAAGAAAAAATATCCTCATGGAAAACTAATTTTAAAAGAAAAATGAAACTTACTTTTGACATTCACATTCATACAAACTACTCTTACGATGGTTTTATTAAAATTGGAAGACTTGCCAAATATGCAAAAAAATTAGGTTTGAATGGGATTGCAATAACCGATCATAACACTTTTGACAGCATAAAATGGATACAGAAGTTTAATTTGGATAACACTCTCGAAATTATACCTGGTGAAGAAGTGCTAACCAACTGGGGAGATATTCTTTGTTTATGTATAAAAGAACCTATTAAAAGTAAAAATATATTTGACGTTGTAAAAGAGGTTAAAGAACAAAAAGGTATTACAATACTTCCTCACCCTTTTAAAAACCATGATAAAGCTATATTTGACAATCTCGAAATAATAGATGGAGTAGAAATATGCAATGGTAGGACCAAAGATTACTATGAAAGAATTAAAAAAATCACATACAAATATCCTCATTTGATAGAAGTAGGGGGATCTGATGCTCATTTTCTATGGGAAATCGGAAAAGTCGTAACAACAATAGAAATACCTGATAACCGTAAAGGCATAAAATTTTATGAGGCAATAAGAGAATTTAAACCTGAAATTGAAAAATTAAACAAAAAATTGCCTTTTATATATCCTATATTTAATATCGGATCAAAAATAAAAAAGAAAACATGGGGAAAACATGTTGCCAACAGACGATAGAAACAAGCCATGGAATCTCTGTAAAAAGGCTTTTAATAAAAAAACAAAAAAAGAAATCAGAACTATCTTTGAAAATTGTTATAACAAAGTAAAATTAAATACAGTTTTTTCAAATATAGATTTTGAAGACTTTCCAGATAAGATTTTATTTGAATATTGGTTTAGAGATAAACAACACTTCAATATTGGAACAAAGGAAAAAATATATTATCAATTCAAAGAACTAATTCCATACAAAATAAGAACTTTGTTGCGTAACAAATATGTAAAAAAACAAAAACTTAGAAGTAAATTAAATTGGCCGATAGAATCGTTGTATGTTTCTTTTCTACACAACTTATTAAAAGAGATTGAAAAAACTAATAAAATTAAAATATTCCCATTGAATCTTTGGCCCAAAAATTACAAATGCGCTTTTGTTATCACACATGATGTTGAGGGTATTGAAGGACTTAAGAAAAGTCATATTCTCATGGAAATTGAAGAAAGTCTGGGATTTAAATCTATGTTTAACCTTGTTCCATATAAATACAAAATAACAAATGAATTTATTTCCTCAGCTAGGAAAAAGGGGTTTGATGTAGGGCTACACGGAATCAAACATGATGGAAAACTATTATGGTCATATAAAGGTTTTAAAATAAGAGCTAAAAAAGCGAATGATCTGCTAAGGAATTTTGATCTACATGGCTTCCGCGCACCTTTAACTCTCAGGAACCCAGAATGGTTTCAATTGTTAGATATTGATTTCGATATGTCATTCTTTGATACAGATCCATTTGAACCTCTTCCTGGCGGAACAATGAGCATATATCCATTTTTCATGAAGAATTTTTTGGAATTACCATATACCTTGCCTCAAGATAATTCAATATTCAATATTATGCGAAAAAGGAACTTAGAAATTTGGAAAAAGAAAATCAACTTTATAGAAAAGTTCAACGGCATGATACTAGTTAATATACATCCTGACTACATCAATGAGAACAACAATTGGGGCATAAACACATACCCCCTTTCACTATACGAGGAGTTCTTAATCTATGCTAAAAATAAAAATTATTGGTTTTGTCTGCCACGCGACGTAGTATCCTGGTGGAAGAAAACCAAAAGCTGAGATAAAAGAGTAACACAATTTTCTACTATACTATAATATACCTAAACTATTGACATTTCAAGAAGATTGTTTTAATTTACAAACAAATGAACGCAAACCACAAAGGAAAAATAAACATACTTTTCGTCGTAGAAAATAGTCCTGGAATACTTGACTGTAGAGTATGGCCAGAAGCAAAATCCTTGATAGCCTCGGGGTTCGACGTTTCCATACTCTCACCCCAGAACATAAAAACATCAACTCCTAAAATTAAGGATGGAATTAAATTATATGAGTATCCACATCTAATAGAAATGAATAATGCTTTAGGAATCTTGCTTGAATACCTTTTTTCCGCTTATTTCATCCTTATGTATGCCTTAAAGATTTATCTAAAAAGACCATTCAATATAGTGCATTTGGCAAATCCTCCCGACTTTCTTTGTATTTTATTTCTACCATTCAAAATTTTAGGAGTAAAGATAATCTTTGATCACCATGACTTATCACCAGAACTCTTTTTAGAAAAGTTTTTCAAAAAAAACTTCCTTTTTTACATCCTCAAAATTCTAGAAAAATTTTCTTACAAATTATCCGATATTATAATAGCTCCAAATAATTCATATAAAGCACTAGGCGCAAAAAGGAATAAAGTTAGCCTAAATAAAATATTTGTTGTAAGAAATGGTCCTGATCTAAATATAGTGAAACCTTATCCCCCGATTGACAAAATTAAAAAATATCTCATAGTATTTATAGGAAAAATGGAAGAACAAGATGGAGTAGTCAAATTAGTATATTCAATAGATCATATAGTAAATACAAGAAATTTTAAAGACTTTAAGGTTCTAGTCATAGGCGATGGCAATGATAAAAAGAGAATTGAGAGAATAATTGCAAATAAAAACTTGAAAGAATTTTTTATTCTTCACGGAGCAGAATACAACAAGAAGAAACTTTTTAGTTTTATATCAACCGCAGACATTTGTGTAGATCCTGAAAGAGAATCAGAACTATCTACAAAATCAACACATTTAAAAACCTTAGAATACATGGCTTTAGGTAAGTCAATAATTCAATATAACAGAAAAGAGGGTAGATTTTCAGCAGGTAAATCCTCAGTTTATATACAGAACAATGACGAAAAAGCCTTCGGAGATGCAATAATTTCTCTTCTTCAAGATGAGAAAAAAAGAAAAGAGATGGGTAAATATGGCAAAGAAAGAGTACAAAAATACCTGCAATGGGATACTCAGAAAAAGGAACTTCTAAGAGCATACAAAGAGATAACTTTTTGAAAACTAATTCTCCTACTTACAAGTTTATTTTTACAGATTAAAGATTACCAACCTACTAAAAAACAAGTTTTTTTACGCAAAATTCACCGTTAAAGCTGTCCGAGCATTAATTAGAGCAATACTTAATTTACTTGCATTTATTAACATTCCTACTAGCCAAAATCCATTTAACCTCTTGCGCTTCTAAATCACTATGTTATTTTTTTACAACATAGGAGCTTATGGAAAGCCTATTCAAAAAAATAAGGAGAAATCATTGGGAAAAGAAAAAAAATTTCTTATTGTAACAAATATGTATCCACACAAGGATAAACCCAATTATGGAACTTTTGTAAAAGAACAAATAAAAGCTATCCAAGATTTAGAGCCTTCTTACGAATTTGAAATTTTGTTTATAAAAGGTTACATCAGCCCTTTTAATTATTTTAAAGCAATTTTTCATATACGTAAATTAGTACAGAAAAAAGAATTTGATATAATACACGCTCATTATGGACTTTCTGGTTTCGTTTGCTGTTTTCAACACAAAATACCTGTATTATGTACATTTCATGGAGGTGATGTACAATACGTAAAATGGCAGAGTATAATTTCAAGAATAACGTCTCTTTTGATTAAACATTCTATCGCAGTATCTCCAAATATTAAGAAAAAACTACCCTCAAAGAACGTAAGCGTAATACCCTGTGGTGTATTCTTTAATATTTTTAAACCACTCGATAAGAAAAAAGCCAAAAAGAAATTAGGGTTAGATCCGAAAAAAAGGTATATACTCTTTCCGGGAAACCCAGAAGTTATTAGAAAAAACTATGCACTATTCAAAAAAGTAATTGATTTATTAAAAGTTCATTTTAAAGATATAGAAGAACTAATACTCTGGGGTTTTAATAGAAAAGAAGTAATGTATGCTTTAAACTCTACAGAAGTGGTTTTGTTTACATCGTTCAGTGAAGGCTCAGTTACGGTTTTAAAGGAAGCATTAGCATGTAATACACCTGTAGTATCAGTAGATGTAGGTGACTCTAAAGAAATTCTACATAAACTACCGGGTTGTTATGTAACTACTTATAATGCAGATAAACTCTTTGAAAATATCGTTAAAGTCTTAAGAGAAAAAAACCAAGTTAATTACCGAAATAAAATTCGCCACTTTTCAAACAAAAAAATAGCTAAACAAATTATAAATTTATATGAAAGAATATAAGTAATTATACTTACCCTATAAAGTCGATCCCAAATTTTTATGTTTTATGAATTAAACTTTGGGAAATCATACAATTACAAAAAACTCTCGCTTATTTATACAGGATAAACCAAAAAACAAAATATACACTCTTCATATTCCTCAACCATTGACTTGACGAATTATTACAATATAATTAAATATGCTTATAAATATAAAAAGGGGAACATCATCAGACTATTTTCTACAAGGCTTTAGATCCAAGAACTTTGGAGTTTATTATAGATATATAGTTTAAAAGGAGGTTCAATTGCATAATAATGATGAATTAGATCTTATGGAAATAGTCCATAAATTATGGGAAAAAAAATTCTTCTTATTCTTTTGCTTTTTTATTCCAGCAATCGTAGCCTTAATTGTTAGTTTATTAATTCCAAAACGGTATACTTCTGAAACTACTTTTTTGGCGCCTGAAGTTGCTGCAGGAGGAGGTATTATTCAGACCCCCTTTGGGGGACTTTCAAGTTCAGGATTAGGACAAAGTGCAATTACATCACAAGCAGTAATCGCTCTGCTTAAAAGCGACATAATGATAAAAGCATTAATCGAACAATTCAATATTATGGAATATTACGGTTTCGAAAAAGAAAGAGCTGCAATCGAATTTGTAAAGGAAAAAATGACTCATATTGTATTTCTAGCAGATGAAGGGATTATAAAACTTACAGTTGAGACTTATTCACCAGAGAACAGTAAAAATATTTTGGATTTTTATATAAATAACCTAAAAAAACTTAACGAAAAATTTAAGCTAACTACAGAATCCCCAATATTAAAAATAATAAGTCCTCCTTACATACCAAAAGAAAAATCTTTTCCAAAGACCAAAATCAATATGGCAATTGCCGGATTGGGAGGACTTATATGTGGGTTTTTATTTATTTACTTTAAGGAAAAAACCACAAACATTAGATGATTTTCCAAAACAGGCTTTCAACTATAATTGAAGCAGAAGTTGGAAGAAAAACATTTACCGTATTTATTTTTTTACTTACTGCACTTGGTATAATATCTGCTATTGAACCATCTTACACTTTAATCGTTCTAGGCGCGTTAACATTACTTATTCTTATAACATTAAACCCTAAGGAAGCATTCCTTATTGCAGGAGCTTCCCTTATATTTCAGGCTGCCGTTGCAAGAAATATGGTCGTGCTCGGTAGCCCTGAAGAAGTCACAAACTTAATAATGAGAGCAGACGAAGTTATATGGATATATTTCATTTGTTATATATTATTACATAATTATAAAGGAGACACCTGGCAATTCGAAAAAACTAATTTGGAATCCATCGCTATTGTTTTTGCCTTTATTGGACTTTTATCTACTTTTTTCAATCATAACTCAGTTTTATGGTCCTTAATTTCGATTTTCTTAGCTCTGAAGGGGGCCTTCATATATTGGATCTCGAAAAATCTCAACTTAGATAGGTATAAAATTATATTATTTTTCAAAACAGTTTTATATATTCTTGTACTTACGGCAATTATTGGTATTTTTCAATACCTCGGAGTACAAATTTTCGCGCTGGGAACGACTGAACGCTTCGGAGTAAAAGTTGCTCGTTCAATATTTGCACATCATGGAGAATTCGGATCATTAATGGCTGCAGGATTTGCCTTATCTATTGGTTTAAAACTCGGTACAAAAAAAAACAAATGGCTATACATTGCTTATATAATGGCGTTTGGACTACTCGCATCTACAGTAAGAAGAAGTATAATTGGAATAATTTTAGGAATACTCTTCATAATGCTTTTTTACAGAAAATTTAGAATCCCTAAAAAATACGTTTATTCTTTCTTAGTAACAATAATTTTAACCTCTATAATTTTTTACGGACGCTTCTCAAACTTAATTTCAGGGACACAGGAGGAATACGGAATTAGTGTACACCCCAGGTATTTTCTATATTACGGTGCTTACGAGATAGCTAAAAATAAACCATTATTAGGCGAAGGCCCAGGTACTTACGGAAGCTATATTTCAATCATTAACAAAAGCAAAATATATCAAAAATATAAGATAACAATACTTGACAAATTCAAAACTGATACTTTTTGGCCAATGATCCTGGGAGAATACGGCATTCTGGGTACAATTGCTTTTAGTTTATTGCTATTAATTATATTCCGGAGTTTACTAATCTCTTTTCCCAAGAATGACGATAATCCCTTCCTAAAAGGTTTATATATAGGCTATATAATCCTATTTGTGGATTACTTAATTGAATCCTTAGCAACGGCTATCTACTCAAGATCTCTATATGCATTCATTTTTTTCGGAGGCATAGGTCTGCTAAATAAGCTCACAAATAAAACTACTGAAGAAAGATCTCAACTCATCTAATTCTTCTATATTCTTCTTATCTATTCTCAATATATTTTTATTATATATTTCCGGATTACATTCGTTTTCAATAAATTTTATCGGATTATAAACTTATATCTATAACTATACTTAGAGTATCAAAAAATAAAAAATCTCTTTTTACAGCTCTAAAGCATTTCCAGCCTGGTATAATAAAATCGTTTTATAGGCTTAAATCAAATAAAGAATTTATGGCTTTACGAACTCCTAATTCCACATCTAGACTCATTTCATCAGTTTTTTTTATTAAACTTTTTCGTATTTCTTCCCGATTCTGTAAAAGTCTATTGATTTTTTTTACCAAATCACTAGACCGTATCTTAGCGATATCTAGAATATATTTCTCAAGGCCTACCATACTAATTATTCCAAATCCTTTTGGAATTTGATAGGCAATAGCTACAGTTGGGACGCCTTCAGATATAGCAAAAATATTTGAATGGATGCGTGTACCAACAAATAGATCCATTTCCCCATATATTTTTCTCATTGTAGCTGGGGAGTAATCACCTTTGAGTAAAAAAACATTAAAAGATTTTGTCATAGAGTAGACTTGTTTACCAATTGGCAAATCTTTCTGAGCATGTGGCATAATAAAGCAAGAAGCACTGTACTGTGAGCATACATATTTAATAGATTCAACGATAGAAGTTATATAATTTTCAAAAAGTCTTTCGGCTTCTCCTCGTAGTGGAAAATTCCAATCTCTAACCGTTATTCCTATCTTCAAGTCAGCAGAATTCTCAAATTTTATATCTTCCTTCTCTAAGATTTGACTTAAAGTAAATTCAGATGTTACCTCATCGCGGTTCTTCCAAAACGCAAGGTCCGGCAACAACATTATTTTTTCCTTTTTTAATTTTAGAACATTAATTAAAAAATTATAACTAATCTCTTCTCTTGCAACAATGCAAGCGAACTTATTCAATGTCCATCTTGAAATTCTCCTCTGGGTATATCCAACTATGGGACCAACAGAATGACCCAGAGCAATGACTTTCTTATTTAGAAGTATTGAAAGTATGCTTGGAAAAATCATCCTGTACAAAAACATAGATCCTTTAATTCCACCATAAGAATAGAGATAGCTACCTCCCTTAAGGATAATAATATCAGCATTTTTAATGGCATTAAAGCTATGCTTGTAATATCCCATAGTGAACATCTGCGCCTTTTCTCCCAACATTACAGTCCAAAAAAGAATCCACCAAGAAAGCAATAGATATTTTATACCATTAATTAAATCCGCAAATTTGCTAGCATTTTTAAAAATCCTTGGGAAAAAAGCGCCAAAATGACGATTAGCAAGCATACTTCTAAGGGAGTCGAATCCTTCAAGTTCTGTAATCTCTTTAAGCGAATAATCCACATTTATAACCGATATATCTGGATCACAACAATATTTTCTCAGTAACCCCAATGTATTTTCAAGGATTGCCAAATCTCCTTTGTTGCAAGGATCAGACATATTTAAAATAGTTATTTTTTTACAGTCCACCTTATCCTTCATATTTGTCGAACATTAATATATTTTACCAATAATCTATAAGAATTATTAAGATTAATATAGTTAAAGATAATGTCAAGTAGCTTACTAATTAGGAAGTCTCCATTATCGAAATAAACCTTATTTTACTCGATTTTCACAAAAATCCGTTCGTATTATATTAATTGTAATATAAACGGAATACTATTACAGTATTCCATAAAATTTCTATTTTTTAATCACCTCTTGTACAATCCCCTTAAATGTATATCATTAGTTTTAGGTCAATTTGCATTCTTGCTTTTTAAACTATATGAAGTATTTTGAATGTCGTTTCAAGCTTCTTTTTTAAATTTGAGAAAAAATATGACACTTAACAATATTGATCTTCAACTTAACTACTGTTTTTATTAACTAACTTATTGTAAAATTGCTCTTTCCGATATTTATATACTAAAAAATAAATAATAAATGTTAAAACAAAGGATATTACCTTTCCATATGCGCTTCCAATCATTCCCATTTTTTTTATTAACAATGGGACTATTACTGAAAGAGCTATGGTCTGTATAACTGTTATCAAGAAGAGATAAACAGTTTTTCCCATTGCTAGAAAAATATACATTAAGGAAAGAACAAATATTTGAGGAAGAAGAGAGAATAGAAGTATCAACATTATAGAAATTGATTGTTCGTATTCAGGACCTAGTAGAACTTTGATCAAAAAAGGAGAAAATGAAAAAATCAACACCCAAGATATAAGCAAAAATATTATTATCTTTTTATTTTCTATCCAATATTTTTCCAAATCTTTTATCGTCTTCATAGAAGAAGCTTTGGGTAGGAGCAAAACGGGAAAGGTCCCTATCAATACAGCAAATATATTGACTAGTTTAAGAGCAGCAGAGTACTGACCAAGGATTTCACCAGAATAAAACTTACTCAGCCAGAAGAAATCCAATCTCATATTCAACATCCTTAATAAATGATACATAATTAACCATTTCCCAAATTTCCAAAACCTGCCAACTATCTTTGAATTGAATCCTATGAATGCAACTTTACATTGTCTAAAAATAAATATAATAATACTGCTTCCTATATATGCTAACAAATAATAATGGAGTCTTTTAATATCAAATTGAATACCCAACAAAACACAAAAAAGTAATCCTACATAGTATGCTAATTTTGCTAAACTGTAATGATAAAAATCTTTCTGCGCTTGGAAGAAAGATAGAATAATCATTAGCAATTGCATTCCTAATCCACCAATTAATCCACATAAAATTATTGTACTTCTTGATACCGATAACTTCAAAAAACCCGAAAAGAAAATAAGGATAGAGTATGCCAATATAATAAAAATTGAAATTGCTATTTTGGCAGTACAATAAGTTGAAAATAACTCCTGTTTTTTTTGAGAAGTTCTTACTGCGAAATGGACGTAAGTCTGGTCTAAACCGGTAAAGCCAGTGCCAAATATCGTCAACACAAAAAATCCTATAGAAAATATCCCAAAATCTGTAGGTCCTAACCATCTGGCAAGTATAATAGATATGAGCGCCCCTATAGTATGCGAAGCATAATTAGCAAAACCAACTCTCATAGAATCACTAAAAATCTTAGAACTTTTCATTTGAATTCTCAATTTTAAAGAAAACGAATCAGCCCCTCTAAAGCAATTCTAAAATAAATCATTGCATTATAGAAATTAACCTTCTTGAGAACTCTATTTGAATCTCTTAAATCATACATATTAAAATTAATCCTGAAGACAAAAGAAGAAGTTCATTTCTCTCTAACATCATAACTTAATTTTAAATAGCCAGAACTTTTACAATTCTCTCAGCAGTTTTGCCATCCAACAATGGCATACCTGACGATTGTTTTCGTTTACCATTCACTATTTTTAAAGACTCTTCAATGATAATGTCAGGATCAACACCGACCAATATATTTGTACCTTTAGTAATGGTAAAAGGCCTTTCTGTATTTTCTCTAATTGTAAGACAAGGGATATTCAAATACGTAGTTTCCTGCTGAATGCTGCCTGAATCAGTCAGAACGAATTTCGAATTTTTATATAATCTTAAAAAATCTCTGTACGAAAGAGGCTCTATAACTTTAATATTGTCTTTATCAAAGTTAATATTAAACTCTTGCATTCGTTTCTGAGTCCTCGGATGTGCTGGAAATACTATCTCTATTTCTTTTGAGATCCTATTTAAAGCCTCTACAATCCCCTTAAAAGTTGTTTCATCATCCACATTACTTGGTCGATGTAAGGTAAGAACTGCATATTCGCCCACCTTAAGATTTTCAAAAGCAGGTTCATCCAAATCAGGAGTATTTTCCATCTCCCAGATTAATGTATCTATCATTATATCACCAACAAGATAAATTTTTCCTTCCGGAATTCCTTCTTTTTTGAGATTTTCATTAGCTTCTTCTGCAGGAGTAAAAAGATAATCAGAAATCGCGTCAGTAAGCAGCCTATTAATTTCCTCAGGCATACTTCTATCAAAACTTCTCAAGCCCGCTTCAACGTGAGCTAAAGGAATATGCAATTTAGCCGCGACTAGTCCACACCCTATTGTTGAGTTCACATCACCAACTACAACAATAATATCTCCACCCTCGTCAACAATAAATTTCTCAAACCTTTTCATTATCTCACCGGTCTGCTCTCCATGAGGACCGGAACCAACTTCAAGGTTTACATCCGGTTCTCTTATACCGAGTTCGTCAAAGAAACACTCTGACATATTCGTATCATAATGTTGTCCTGTATGAACAAGAAACTGCTCGATATCATCATACCTAAAAGCAACTCTCATTATAGGAGCTATCTTCATGAAATTGGGCCTAGCACCAACTACGTGAACAAGCTTCATACGTTGTAATACCGCCCATTAACTTGTTGTATGTTAAAAAAAAATATATCATTTAGTTTCATTTTCATCAGAATTAAAATATCAAAATTTAAAAAGCAAAATGACAAATAAAAATGTAAAATCATCTTTTGCCCTTCAACGTTAAAATACTTGAAGCAAAAATTTTGCTTATTTCATCTAATTCGTTTAAAAACCAATCAACTTTTTCTGGCGTAGCTCTTTTGCTATCTTTAAGTAAATTAATCCATAGTTTACTTTCATTAGTAGATTTAAGGGAATAATTGAAATAATTGGTAAAATCTTTCTTACTGCTTGCAGATTGGCCTTCAACATAATTACCTAAGATACTTGTACTACTGCGAAGCAATTGATCTCCAAGCCTTTTAGAAACATTATCTTTTGGTAAACCATCCAAGAATTCAATAAGTTTTAGAACAAAGTTGTACAATCTTTTTTTATATTCATTTTTGAATTTTAATCTGTCATTTTCCATTTTGATGTTTAATTTTTACATTTTAGCGGCTTTGCCGCGCTATGCCCTGAAAAT
>CAZHNS010000008.1:0-78266 GCA_964534175.1 uncultured bacterium
GAAAGAACGGTGATTAAAGAAAATAGATAAAATATTATCATATCTTTTCGGCTTCCTCAATCAACATTACGGGTATATCGTCTTTAATAGGATAGGCAAGTTTGCATTCTTTGCAGATTAATCTGTTGTTTTCTTTATCCAATTTTAATGACCCCTTACATTTTGGGCAAACAAGAATATCTAACAAATCTTTATTTATCATAATTCTCCTCCTGTTTAATTATACAAATATTAAAAACAAAATATTGTAAAAAGAAACTAACTTTTCCTTTTGAAAAGTCAAGAGCGAGGATTTGTTACAATATCTTGTAAAATCGTCATATTTTGTTATAATTCAAGAAATTTTTGAATAAAAATAAAATAAAGGACTAATACTTATGGATGATTCGATTTTGATTAAGAAAATTAAAAAGGGTGATATGGAAGCCTATGAGATACTGGTTAAAAAATATATGAAAAAAGCTTACAACGTGGCGCTCTATTATACAAAGAATCCGACCGACGCATGGGATATTTCTCAACAGGGATTTGTGAACGCCTGGAAAGGAATAAAAAGATTCGACACCAAAAGTCCTTTCTTTCCGTGGCTCTATGCTATAATAAAAAATGAAGCTTTGACGAGATTTAAGAAAGAAAAGAAAGAAGAAGAAAAAAAAGAATGCGGTTTGCCCCTTAAAAGTATTGTTTCTCCGGAAGAGAATTTAGAAAAGAAGGAAAAAACGAGCAAATTACAGAAAGCTCTTTCAAAATTGGATAAAGAAAAAAAAGAAATTATCTATTTGCGTCATTACGCGGAGATGAGTTACAGGGAAATATCTGAAGCGCTGGATTTACCCGAAGGAACAATAATGTCCAGGCTCTACTACGCAAGAAAAGCATTACTCAAGGAGTATATGAAAGATGAATAGGGAAGAAGAACTTAAAAATAAATACTTTGATGGAGTTTTATCCGAAGAAGAAAAAAAAGAGCTTAAGAGAATAACTTCAAAGGATAAAAAAACCGCAGAAGAACTAAAAAGAATGGATAAGCTTAAGGAGGTGGTAGATATGCTAGAACCGGTAAACCCCGAAAGGGAATGGGAAGAATATTGGAGTTCTCTTTACAATAAACTGGAAAGAGGAATAGGATGGATTGTTTTTTCGGTTGGAGCTATCTTAACTATCACCTTTGTCGGTTTCCAGTTTATAAAAGGATTGATTCGAGATCCCAAGATTGCGTTGTACGCAAAAGTTGGCCTACTCACATTAATACTTGGACTTGCGATCCTTTTCGTTTCGGTTTTAAGGGAGAGATTAACTCTATGCAGAACCGATAGATATTCTAAGGAGGTTAAAAGATGATACTTTCTACCGTTAATGAAATTGCCGGGAAAGAAATCGTGGGAGTTCTGGGTCTTGTAAGAGGAAATACAATACGCGCAAGACACGTAGGAAAAGATATTATGGCAGGATTAAAAAATATTGTTGGAGGAGAAATTACAGATTACACAAAAATGCTTGCAGAATCAAGAGAACAGGCACTCGATCGAATGACAGAAGAAGCAAAAGGTCTGGGAGCTGACGCAATAATAGGAATACGTTTTACAACTTCTTCCGTTATGCAGGGCGCAGCAGAGCTACTTGCCTACGGAACCGCAGTGCGACTAAGAGACAAAGGAGAGTAAAAAGAGGCGTTCCACACCCCAAAAGATTAGTTGAACTACGAAGCTCACAAAGAGCACAAAGTCTTTATTAGTTATTTTTTTATCTGCTCAATACTCTCTACTCTTTATATTCAACTATTAAACAATTCAACTAATCCGAAGGATCACATCGCTTATCCTTTCCTATTAAAATAAAGCACGCTTGAGGAAAATGTCAATATTGTAAGGAAGAGATAGAAAGGAAACCAGAAATACGTCACATAGTTTTCTGTTAAATCCGGATATTTGCTCATGTATATTAACGCCATTGAGGGAAATGAAACTATCAGTGTTATTAAGCTTGCTTTGGCTATATCCTGAAATTGCTTTTCATCATACCAGTCAGAGATACTACCCCTTATTATAAAAATCAGATAATAGAATACCACATAAAAGTAAGGCAGAACAATAATAATACTAGTCGGCAATACAGCCTTTTTTACTATCCAGAACGGCAAACCTGAGATCAAATATGCAACAAGGGAAACAAAACCTAATATACCGCAGAAAACTCCGATATATTGAGAGGTTGTGAATACAACTTCATCCTTAACCACTGATTCAACCGGAAGGTTCTTCTTCAGAATCTGAAGAGTAGATATAATAAGCCCAAACATAAGCATTATGAAGCCTGCGTGCAAAAAGTGATTAATATAAAGAAAAATCCATTCTCCGCTGGTATCCCATCCAAGCTTAGATTCTTTACCTATGTCAGATAATAAGCCCAGATTACCGATTAACAAAAGAACAGACAAAACTCCAGCAAAAACAGCAAAGGCTCTTACAATACTGAATCTCTTAAAGAATTTCAATTGTAATGCAAGGTTTAAAATCGAACAAACATGAAAGATAAAGACAGCTATAAATCCAATCCCGACAAAAATCATCAGCCTATCCACATCACTCCCCAATTTTTCGAACCGCAAAGTCATGGGCCTAACATACTCAAAAATCATAAAATTGTTAATTAAAAGACAAAAAGAAATAAAACCCAGAACTAAAGAAATTATACCGGTCGCCTTAAGCGCTTTTTTCATTTTTCCCTCCCTTTTTTCTTTTTTCCTCTTTTTCTTCCACGAGATAAAATATTTCCTCGACAGATTTCCCGAAAAACCGGGCGATCTTGAAAGCCAGCAGAGTAGACGGCACAAATTTGCTCTTTTCAATCGAATGTATGGTTAGCCTTGTTACCCCTATAGCATTCGCCAGCGCCTGCTGAGATATCTCGTTGTGTTCAAAACGACATTTTCTAATGTTATTCCCTAACTTCAAAACCACCTCCTTTTACAATTTTCAACCCTAATTTAATAACAAATGATTTTTTGTTATATATAATATACATATAGTATATTATACTATACATAATATATACAAAACTATACAAGTTGTCAAGGGGGAAAGGTCCTTCGGATCTAAAATAAGTCTTGAGTCATGTGTCGTGAGTTATGAGCCAAAAAGGAAAAACGAAAGATTTGCGTAATTGGTTATATTTGTTGTTTATCTTATTGGTCTTATGTGGGATGGAATTTGAAAAAACTTCCCTTGACTATTTCCTCGATTATCCATATGATTCTTATTGAAGGAACTTAAATCCATGTGGAAGAATAAAGATAAAGGGCAATTCGATAAGCCTTCTATGGAACATATTTATGAGGGCAAGTGGGGTATTGTAGTATTTGTTCTCGGATTGGTAATGCTGTGGTGCGGATTCTGGCTTTCAGGATTTCTTCCGGGACGATTCAGTTCGGCGTCTTTCACGAAACTATTTTCTTATTTGGGAATTTTAACGGGCGCCGGTGCTCTCTCAGTGGGTTACTTTTCTTATCCTAGAATACACAATTTGAAAGTTTTTCTTGCGGGTCACCTGACAGGTTTATCTGTCTTGGCTTTTTGTTTTTTTAGTAATGCCGGTATTTTTTCTCTGTCGGCGTCAAGTAATTTTATACCCGGTATTTATCTTATAATGATTACTGGGATTCTTACCAGTACATTGCTGCCTACATTCTTGAAGTATAAATGGACCAAACGAATTACTATTTCTGTATTACTTATAGAGGTGTTTCTTCTCTTCCTTTTTTGGAAAGTGCCTTTTGGGATGACTTCTCTCGAGGCTTTTCGTAGGAATGACTTTCATGTTTGGCTAAATTTTATTCCCGGTATTTTAGCCTTCGCAACTTTAATTATTTCCATATTTGTATTAAAAAATCAATTTTTTCTGGGAGGGGTTCTTGGAGGGATGGCTGTTTTTTTTGGAGGGGGATGGTATTTTGGCAGCTTTAGGACAGAGGTCCTACTTTTTGATTCTTACGTATTTGCTGTAGCTCCGCTTTTTCTTGTAATCGGAGTTTTTATACACTGGCTGGCAAGAATGGAGCACCGGGCATCCTATGATCCTTTGCTCCGAGTTTATAACCGAAGTTACTGCGAGCGTATCCTTAATGAACAAACAAAAATTGAGACGAATCCACCATTTGGTATAGCTATAGTTGATATAGATAAATTTAAGAAAATAAACGACAAATACGGTCACAGAGCCGGAGACGAAGTGTTGATTCAGTTGGTAAAGATACTCTCTAACGAAGTTGTTCCGGACGGTATCGTTTGCCGCTACGGTGGAGAAGAGTTTGTTATTTTCTTTCCCAATCAGAGCACAACAAAGGTAAAGATGATGATGGAATTAATCAGAAAAAAAATAAAAAAGACTTCCATAAAAGTAGGAAAAAAAAGAATAAAGATTACCGTTTCTGTTGGAATTTCTAATCGTCATGGAAAAACCCAACCTTTACATAGTGTTTTTGGAATAGCCGACAAGGCGCTTTATAGAGCAAAAAAAGAAGGAAGAAACCAGGTTAGATTTAGCAGAACGGAATAGATCGCTGATTAACAGGATTTATTTTGCCGTTTAACTAAAACCTAACACCCAAAACCTAAGACCTGATTATTGCTCTTGACAGTGAAAGAGGATTGGCTATATTTTAACGAATTATGCGGAAGTGGCGGAACTGGTAGACGCGCTGGGTTCAGGGTCCAGTGGTGAATAACCGTGGGGGTTCGAATCCCCCCTTCCGCAAATAGTTATCTCACACAGAGTCACAGAGAACACAGAGGTTTTTGTTGTTTCTTTCTAGACCCTATACCCTTAGTAATAGCCACAGATAAACACTGATTTTTTACTATTTTACCACTCAACAATTTAACTAATTAACTGCTCTGATAAGAGCTAAAGTTCTTCCTGACTTTTGATGTAGGATTTTATTCTCTCTTCTTGAGCCTCACAGGAATTATATTCCTTTTCTGCTTGCATGTCAGTTGATACTCGAGTGTATATTGCGCATTTCATTTTATACAAATAACTATAAAGGAATTTCAAGATATGTCAATCCGCATTCGAGACCTACGCAACAAAAATAACCTATAAAACACATTTTTCTTACGAACAATCTCCAACATCAAAAAAAGGGGGGGCAACGACTTTAACAAAAGATAACTAAAAGCCCCATTTTCCAATAGTTTGATTTATAATGATAAAATCATAAATCATTAATCAAGTTTTTTCTTTTAATAAAAAACTCTTTGAAGGCTTGACAAATTAAGTATATCGATTATTATTTAATGAAACAAAAAGGAGTATGGAATATGACAAAAAAGGAATATTACAAAGGATTTTTTGTTGCCGATGAGCAAGACTTAGAGGAAGAACAGCTTTCATCCTTGTTGGATAGATGTAAGGGTTTCTCAAAAATCGTTAATAAAAAAGGTAAAGTTCATATATTAAAAAAGGGATTAACTGATACTGAAAAATCAAAACTTTTCTTTATAACTCGATTCCTTGGAGGAAAATTAGCAAAGATGGAACCCGAATTAGGGATTGACTCAGGTATTGAAAATATTCAGACCCAAGAGCTAGCTGATTTTCTATCGGTAGATAATTCAAATGCAAGAGCTAGGTTATCACAAATGGTTAAAGCTAACTTTATTAAAAAGTTATCTAAAGGGACTTATGTGGTATATGCCTACAGGGTTGAAGAGTTTTTAGATCAACTTGAGAAAGGGAAACAAAAAGATACATCTAAAAGGGCTCCAACAACAAAAACAAGAAAAACTGGTTCAAAAAAACAAGAAATAAAGACGATTATCGTCAAAGATGTTATAAATAGGTTGTCTGCAAATCTGAAAATTCCAGAGAAGAAAATTGAAAATTATATCTTCATAGAAGAAACCGGGAAATTCAAGTTTAATTATTTGTTTGGGGGAACCAGTAAAATGTCTAAACAAGAGAAATGTGTTTTATGTTCCGCTTATGTTTTAAATATCGGTTTTGGAGAGCGCACATTTTTAAGTAGAAGAATTAGAGACATTTGCTTTAATAGTAATCTCGATGTAAGTGGTCTTAATTACGCAATTAGATCTCTAAAAAATAAAGGATTCATTTCAAAAAGTGGTAAACATTCACAAAACAATATTCTGTTAGAAGAAGGGAAAAAAGAAGCTGGTAAAATTTTTAAAGAGCTATGTTCATAGCTCGGCGAATAAACAAGAATCGGAGAAAATCATGGATGAGTTAAACGAAATATCCTCATTAGAAGCTATCGATAAAGTTCTGTCAAAGCTGGAGGATCAAGCCGCAAAGGATCGCATTTTGCAATTTGTATTGTCTAAACATTCACCCACACTAAACCAAAATATCAATTTAGACAGTTCAATTAAAAGTACCAAGAAACGCAAAAAGTCAAGAAAGAAAACCAAAAAAGCAACAAAATGTAAACTTACTTTTGTTAAGGAGTTAAATTTAAAACCAAAAGGCACCAAAAGCTTTTTTGATTTTGCAAAAGAAAAGAAACCCTCTAATTATCAGGAAAAATGTACGGTATCGATCTACTTTTTAGTTAAAGAATTAGGCGTTGACAATATTTCCCCTAGCCACGTCTACACCTGTTTCAGAAACATAACATGGCGGACTCCCAACGACTTGTATAATACATTACTTAAAACTGCGCAAACTAAGGGTTGGATAGATACAAGAGATAGCAACAATATAAAAATAACACCAATGGGAGAGAACTTTGTAGAACATGATCTGCCAAAGAAAAAAGGAAAAAGCAAGTAAAGATGTCTATAATTTCAAGTAATCATGCCGGTCAACTGTTAGAAGCTATCCCTTCGGGTTTACGTATTCCACTTATTGAAAAATACAACAAAATATTGCAAAATTATATAGAAAAACGATGGGAGCCTTCTGAACTAAATGGCGGTAAATTCTGTGAAATCGTTTACACAATTATTAAGGGATATATTGAAGGTAGCTTTCCTTCTTCACCGGAAAAGCCAAGAAATATGGTAGATGCTTGCAATTCTCTTGAACGTACATCGGCCAGCAAATCTCCTCGTTCGGTAAGAATCCAAATTCCACGGATGTTAATAGCCTTGTATGAAATAAGGAATAACCGAGGAGTAGGACATATTGGAGGAGATGTAGATCCCAATTACATGGATTCTGTTTGTGTCCTTCAAATGTGTAAATGGATAATGGCTGAACTTATTCGGATATTTCACGATGTTGATATAAAAACTGCAAACGAAGCAGTTGATACACTTGTTGAAAGAACAATTCCAATAGTATGGGAAGTGGATGGAAAGATAAGAGTATTGGATACAAACTTGGGTATGAAAGAAAAAACTTTGCTGATTCTATATTATAAAATAAAGAGTGTTCCAGAGTCTGATATTTTTTCATGGGTAGAGTATTCTAATCTCTCGATGTTTCGAAGAACAGTATTAAGAAAATTACATAAGATGAAATTCATTGAATATAATGAAGAAACTAAAATGATTACAATCTCTCCAAAGGGTGTTGAATACATAGAGTCAAAAATGACGGATGCTTTAAGTGAAAATCTGTAAATTTGTAAGTTTTAAAAAAAGTGTGGTAGAAAGCTTTAAAATTCTGAGGTTACTATAATAAATGAGTTTATCAAGAGACAAAAAAGAGATTCTCCTATTATATAATAAAAAAGTCGAAAAGTTACTTAAACATAGTTTACTACAAGATTTGCTTCAAGGAAAAATAAACTTAGAAATATCTTTTTTCCCGCCAGATTTAAAAATTGGAGGTACTTCGCCGACAGAAGAACAAATCGAGTCTTTGCTTGTTAGGTTTAGACCGTTCTATTTACAGAAAGAATCTACTAACTTCTTCAAAGTATATAATGTAACATGGGAACTTACAGATAGCGAGAAACAAAAAAGTATTCTAAAGTTTTTAAGAGAAAAGTATAAAACAATTTTAGAAAAGGGAGGGGGTTTTAATCTGAAAGTCAATAATAGTACGGTAAAACCAAAAGATAATCTTGATAATTGGTTAAATGCTTACTATTTTCATTCGAACAAGAAAAAAGAAGAAAAATTAAAACAACTGCAAAATTCAACAAAGGGTTTCGCGAAAGTCTTTTTCTTAAAAGAACTTATAAACTTAATTGAAGTGATAATATATCTAAATGTAGTTGTTCAAGAAGTATTAAGTGAATCCTAATCCTTATTTTACCTTTGAAATATACTTGATACATAAAAACATCTTTAAATTTATATACACTTCCATTTTTTTAAAAGGAGATGAATCGATATGAAAGCTTTGTGGACTTGGGGTGGTACCTTTTTTGGCCATCGTGACGGCGACGAACTCTGGACCCACGATGGCCTACACGTAGGTCGGTTTCACGATGATGAAGTTTACGGACCTGACGGAAGATATCTCGGCGAGATCAAGAGCGAAAATCGTCTGATCACTTGTCTAAGTAAGAAATCTAGGCGGAAAGGTAGATTCACACCATATGCCAGCCGAGTAGGTTCCGTTCCATACGTGGGCTATGTCGGCTACGCCATGTATGCCGGCTATGAGGATTTTCCCCCACCTGAGGAATTCAAAGATCGATAATAAATAAAGGGGTCAAATAAAAGGGGCAAGCCTTGTTCTTTGAATTTTGTACATTAAAAAGAAAAATTTGAAACAAAGATTGTTTTAGATTTTAAGCACATTCTTGTCACTAGGTATGAAAGTATTTGACAAAACTAAAAAAATATTTATAATATTTTTAAATAAAGGAGGTTGAAATGGATGATAAATGGGGATATATCGATAAGACGGGGAAGATGGTCATTGAGCCGCAATTTGATAAGGTCAAAGCGTTCTCCGGGGGGTTGGCGACGGTAGAGATAAACGGGAAATGGGGATATATCGATAAGACGGGGAGGATGGTCATTGAGCCGCAATTTGATGATACGGGGAGTTTCTCCGAGGGGTTGGCTGCGGCAAAGAAAACTTATTCGGGTTTATATGAGTACATCGATAAGACAGGGAAGGCGGTCATTGAACCGCAATTTGAGAAGGCCGGGAGCTTTTCAGAGGGGTTGGCGCCAGTAGAGAAACCACATACCGGTTTGCTAAGAATTGGATACGAATATATCGATAAGACAGGGAAGGCGGTCATTGAACCGCAATTATTCAATCTTGCCGAATCTTTCTTCGAGGGACTGGCTGCGGTAGAAATAGACGGGAAATGGGGATATATTGATAAGACCGGGAAAATAGTAATCAAACCGCAATTTAATGAGGCATGGGGTTTCTCCGAGGGGTTGGCGCTAATACATAAACATAGTATGGGTGTAGGTATCGGATATATCGATAAGACGGGAAAAAAGGTGAACATATCGCAAGGTGGAGTCTTACCTTTTTCCGACGGCTTGACACCAACAAGGAAACCAACGCTAGCAGTTAAATGGGGGTACAGCGATAGGACTAACAAGGTGGTAATTGAACCGCAATTTGATAAAGTCGGGAGCTTTTCAGAGGGGTTGGCGCCGGTAGCGATAAACTATAAATGGGGATATATCGATAAAACGGGTAAGATGGTCATTGAACCGCAATTTGATAACGCCGGGTGTTTCTCCCATGGGTTGGCTGCAGTAGAGATAAAGAAGGGATGTTTTATTGCAACTGCCGCCTATGGTTCAAGTATGGCAAAGGAGGTATACAAACTTCGCTCTTGGCGCGACGAGTCATTATCGAAAATTGAGTTTGGAAGAATATTAATAAACATATATTATAAAATATCGCCACCAATTGCAAAAACCATTGAAAAATCGGATATCATGAAAAAGATAGTACGAGTATTATTAAAACCGTTGATTTGGTTTATAAAAAAGTCAAACTAACTAGACAATCCTATCAACGTATCAACGGGGTCACCTATGAAATGTGAAATGAGAACATAGCCACTGGTCGACAGTCCAAAGTCGAAAAGAGAATATAGAAGTTAGAAGTTGGAATATAAAATCCCGACACAACACAAATATTTAAAAAACAAATACCAAAGTTTGAAACAAAAATTGTTTTAGAAAATTTAAAAGATTTTTCAAAAAAGATTGGCGAAACTCCCCCCACCGAGCGACCCCAACTTTTTCAAAGTATTATCAAGTCCGTATCCTACGGTTCTTCCGAAATTTCTTTGGACATTTTCTATTTGCCGGAGAGATACATTCAAGGGTTCGGAAATCACCGAGCCTATTCAGAGGGGCGCATCAGTGTAGTTGGCGAAGCATCCGCGGATGGGCGGTTGCGTTCGAAGCGAGGTCGCCGAGCGCCCTCGTGCGAGGCGGACGAGCATGGGGTGGAAAGTTTGGTGTGGGGTGCAGGTGGGAATAGGAGTTCGAAGTTTGTACGGAATGGGCAGGTATTCTTGTAAAAACTTCGTTTTTAGTTAAATGGTCGAATAGTTGAGTAGTTAAATCGGCCACCCCGCTCCAATATTTTTCACATATGGAACATGAATCGTTTTATTTTTATTGGGCTTGAAAATAAAAAAAGTGGGGCTGAGATAGCCCCACTTTTAATCTTGCGTAAAACTTTTATTTATTTTTCCGCTTCGCTTTTCTCGCAGCCTTCTTTTTCTTCTTGGGTGGCGGTTGAATCTACTGCTGCTTCTTCTTTCTCTTTCATGTATACTTTTTTCATTGTAACGTTTTCTATTGGTCGATCACCTTTTCCTGTCTTAACCTTTGCAATCTTTTCAACCACGCCCATTCCTTTTATTACCTGTCCTATGATTGTGTATTTTCCGTCAAGGGGACTTAAATTTTTAAGGCAGATATAAAACTGAGAGCCATTCTGATTGTCTGCCGCTTTCGCAAGTGCCACCGTACCCAGTAAATGTTTTAGTTCTTTTGAATATTCGTCCTTGATGTAATATCCAGGGCCACCAGTTCCGTCGTTATATGGATTTTTATCTTTAGTAAGCGGGTCTCCTCCCTGAATGACGAAGCCTGGTACAACTCTGTGAAAGGTTGTACCGTTATAGAACTCTCTCTTAACCAGTTTTACTATATTTTCGACATTTAAGGGTGCAGCATCGGGGAACAGTCCGAATTCAATTATCCCGAAATCTGTTTCAATTACCACGATATCATCAGACTTTTCCGCTTTTTCTACCTGGTCTACAGCGTAAAGTGCGAGACCTGTTATGAGCAAACAAGCTAAAATAAAAAATTTTCTCATTTTCTCCTCCTTTAGAAGTTTTTTTGTTTATGAGTATATATCACAAAAAAACTTTGTCAACACCCATACCCCTCCACTTCACATTTTTAAACCACTAAATACACGAAAAACACGAAACCCAACCACACCAATTACATTTGTATTTCATTATAAACACACTAAATTTGTTTTGGTTTCACTATATTTTATTTAGCCGTTGGATTTAAAAAAATAAAATCTTTGTTCTCTACGTGTCTCTGTGTGATAATCTTTTTTGGGGTGGGAAAGGGGTTTTAAACAATACGTGTATATTTTTTAGTTTTTTTCTCTGTGTTTCTCTGTGTTCTCTGTGGTTCAAATTTTTTTGAGGTTGAATGGTGGGTTATTCTTCCCGTCCCTGGTAGCCGGCTTTGGAAAAAGTGCCCGGGTAGGCGTGGTCTCCCATTGCGAAATCGAAATCCACATAACTGATTCCTTCGATTTCTAAAAGCGTAACTCCCGACTTGACGATGTAATCTTCCGCGCCAGTAGTTCCCATCGATTGAGTTAAACAGGAAGAGTTTATAACTGTAAGGTATACTGTGTCCGAAGATATTTTAACTAATTTTAGCTTGGGAGGATATAAATAAAATTGAGGTTCATCTTCAGGTGCAGCAAAGCTCTCCGGGTCTTTATCCGAACCGTTTAATTCATGTATTTTTTCGATGACTTTAGCTTCTAATGTTTTAGGTGGTTTTTTCGAGCATGTTGTTAATGTTAAAATTAAGAGCAATAAAGGTAAATATTTAAACAATCTTAGAAATATTCTTTGCCTCCTTTATCAGGTTATTTTTCGTAAGATTCACTTAAGAATGCGGTAAAGTCTTCGTAGAAGTTATTGTTAAGTTCTTCCTTAACCCTATCCAGAGCTCTTCCTCTAACCGATTCACGTGAAACATGTCCTTCTCTTGCACTGACTGTATATGTGTTCATTGTGTTGCCGGTTACCGCATTCGTTACGTCGACGGTGAGTTCCCAGCGCACGAATTCTCCCTCTCTCGGGAAACCAAGAGGTTTTATGTCGAGGTTTCCTTTTATAATAATATCGGGATTTTCTTCCCCGGTGCTGAAACCTATTTGATCGACTACCTCTCTTAAATAGGCGGAAAGTTTTTCTTTTTCGGTTCCGGACGTTTCAATTTTTGCTACGGTCTTATTTTTTAATTCTTGTAATTCGACTAGTATATCTTCCTTTGGAACGGGTAAAGGAGGTGTGTCACCTGTCAGGGAAAGTATTCTGTGAATCGAACGGAGAGCTTCCCCGATTTTTATTATCTCCATGCATTTTTTAAGATAAATGAGTTTTGTGATTTTATTTTCAGCGTCACTTGCTTCCCAGTAAAAACGCTTGAGAGAATTATCGTTCTTTTGTATTTCTTCAAGATAAAGCATTTCGGTTTCTGCCTTACTTATTATCGAAAGAACGTAAAAAGTTGCGGTTGCCTCATCAAAGTAGGTCTTTCCCGTTCTTACGTTGATAAGTTCGTTGTCGCTTGTAAGAACACTTCTGTTGACGAGATTTACTGAATGCTCCCAATCCATTTCTTCGTCCCTTTTCTTCTTCTCCGAATATGCCTCGAGAATTCTTCTGTCAAGTTTTACGTTGACGGAGAAGATATTGGAAAGAGAGCCAATCGAACGTTGTTTTGCTTCATCGAGAGAACTGCCGCTCGCTACTTCGGCCAGATAGAGACTTTTTGGAAATAAAGCGTCAGGATTTGTGACCCATTCAGGTAAATCGCTTGTTTTAGTACTTGAAGTATTCGAAGCACATCCAAGAAGCAGAAGCATTAAAAATCCTGCTAAAAAGATTTTTTTATTCATTTGTATGATACCCCCTCGATTAAGTTAAGACCATTTTTGTTTACGAAAACTGTTTTTCTTTCAAGGTCGACCACATTGCCGCGTTCGTCTATAAATTCGAAAGCTATTTCATATTCGCCCGGCACAAGATCGATTCTTCCGCCATAAACTCTTCCGGGCATTGTTCTCCAGCATCGGAGGTCGGCGTTCTCAGTTATATCGGTTACGGCATCCACGGCGAACTTAAGTAACCCTGCCATAAATTTGTTTTTCCCTCGTTTCTTAGCCTCTTCTTCTTTATCCTCTTCATCCTCTTCTTCGGCCTTTTCTTCGTATTTTTTATCTATGTTTTCTTTTGCTTTAGCATCAATTGCAGCTTTGATTAAAGACCTTAACGCAGCTCTCAGGTAAATAAGGGGTTTTTTTATTTTAAAAGTCTCTTCTGCGATTTGTCCGAAATCCTCAATCAGGTACAATTCTTCCAAAGCCCTGCCGTTTACAAGAGTTCTTATACGCCTGATTCTTGATTTTCTTCTTACTATTTCCGGCACTGCAAATTTTAAATGGAATTCGTTATCGCCTTTGTATTTAAAAGAATTAATTTCCTTCTTTTTTTTACCTGGCGTCATAACTCTTGCCATATCCAAATCCGGGTCATAATCGAGCAGTAGAGTGGCTTGTACTTTAACCGGGCTTTTGCCCGCGAAGCAAAAGGTATAAACAGGAACCGCCTCTTCTGCTGCGGGGGATAAAACTTTTTCTGAAAAACTTTCCATCCTGCCGGAAGAAGCTTCAATAAGTCTTCTTCTGTCAATTGCAACCTCGTCCCAGTTTCCCAAACTTTTATATCCGAGCATAGATAGATAACTACCGGTAATTGAGTATCTGAGATTAACTTCACCAGGACTAAAGCAAACGTCCGCTTCATTTTCCCGAAGTTTTTTACTCTTACTCAGCTCCTCTGCCATATTAGAATATTTATCCTGCAGTCTGCTTAACTTTAAGTTTATTTTTCTTACTTCGACTACTGCATCTTCGCTTTCCCCCAGATGAATGTAATTGAGATTTTTTATTATATTCGTAAAGATGTCCTCATAGTCTTCTCCGGAATAGGCAAGACTGTTATCATTAAGCAGGAATGAAACTATCATCCTTGAGATAGACTTTGTGAAATTTTCCTCAATCGCAATCTCAGCTTGTTCAAGGTGTTGGTTACTTTCTTGGTATCTTCCCGCGAAGTGTAAGGCTATCCCCATATCAAGGAAATATAAGACCTTGTCTTTACCTTCATACTTGCCCTCGATTCTAGCCTTTTCTATTCGCTCCGCCGCTTTACTATAAAAGCGTGAGGAAAAATCCTCTTCAATTTCTTTGTAATGTCTTACCTGTGTTTGTATGTAAGCGCAGCCGAGGAAAGACAGTATAAAAACCGCTAAAAGGATAGTAAAAAAACGCTTAAGCAGCATTAACTACCATTTATATCCGCTTTGTTCGATGAGTTTCTTTATCTTTTTATTTCCTATCCAGGCTTTAAGGTTTTTTTCGACATCTATTAACTCCAGGTCGACTGAATAGAACACAGCTTTTTTTCCTTCGAACCAGTCTTCTACAGATTTAACCGACCCTATTAAAAAGTAATCAGCGCCTACTTCCTGAGCGAGTTTTTTGGCGGTTTCTACAGAAGCATACATTTGCTGGTCCATCCTTTCTTCTCTTATTTCTTCTCTTTCTCCTTTGGAAGCGACAAAATCAACTTTACCGGAGTTAATCAGTTCTCTTTCTATATCCTTTATAAAGACATCAACATTTATGTGTTCTGTACTCATGTTTCTGACTGTTCCAACGATAACCACGGGTTTTTTGAGCTTATCCTGTTCAAAGTCGATAAGCCACGGGCGGGATAACATTTCGGAAATCATGGCTTCTGCCACGAGCCTGGAGTCAGTATCATTCCATCTCCCAGAGAGGTCTGTAACTTCATCGGTGGCAATTCTCTTTACTGTTCTTCCACCTCCGCAGCCGATAATAAGAAACAAACAAAAAGACAATAAAAACAATTTTCGCATAACTCCTCCTTTTTGGATATTATAATGCATTTAATTTTATATGTCAAGGAATAAAACCCCACACCAGCAACAAAACAATCTCGCTTAGAGGTACAGTGTACGTTTTTTTAATTTAAAATTCATATTGTCTTTTCTCCTAATCCTTACAAAACCTTAGACCAGTTAAAGGAACCTGCGGTTCCGTAACCTAAAACCCATAACTTGGTTCGGTGGTTGCCTTTTAAAGATGTTCTCATATAATCCTTTTATGGACAACAATACTATAGAAAAGGTATTAAGAATACTGAAAGAAAAATACAGGGATTGGAAACCTCCTATCGTAACCGAGATAGCAAACAATACTGGAGACCCTTTTCGGATACTTATTTCAACTGTCCTCAGCTCGAGAACCAAAGACGCTGTTACAAGAAAAGCTTCCCAAAGATTGTTTGAAAAAGCCCGAACTCCCCGGGAGATAGCAAAGTTGTCTTCTGAAGAAATCGAGAAATTAATTTACCCCGTTGGTTTTTTTCATACAAAAGCCAAAAGGCTTCCCGAGCTGGCGCGTATTTTAATTGATAAATACAAGGGCAAAGTCCCTGATAAATTAGAAGAATTAATTAAGTTGCCTGGTGTGGGAAGAAAAACCGCAAATTTGGTGGTAACGATTGGTTTTGGTAAGCCGGGTATATGCGTCGATACTCATGTCCACCGTATATCCAACAGATTCGGATATGTAAAAACGAAAAGTCCAGAGGAAACGGAGTTTGCTCTGAGGGGAAAGTTACCGTCTAAATGGTGGATTGTTTACAACGATTTTCTGGTTACTTTGGGGCAGAACATATGTTTTCCGAGAAAACCTGACTGCGCTATTTGTCCTGTAAATAAACTTTGTGAGAAAATTAATATTTAGAGAAGCGAATTAATAAGATAAAAAAACCCGCGGTAAATCTACCGCGGGTTTTTTATTAACAGCTTGATCAAATAACTGTTTACTTGATCAGCGTTACCTTCTTGACTACTGAACCATTTCCTGCTTCAACTTTGCAGAGATAAACACCACTCGGGAGATCTGATACATCCAGTGCGGCGTTTCCACCGTTACCAGCAGCAGCTTTAACTTCCTGCCCCGCTATATTGTAGAGTGTTACGTTTGCAATATTGGCTGCGCTTGAAACAGCAAGAACACTGCTTGATACTATGGCAGGAACATCGACGCTGATACCAGCAGCTACTTCTTCAACTCCAGCTATTGGGTTTGGATCCGGAGCTGTACTTGATGTACCCAGTATTACTGTTCCAAAGAGGTTCGGATGCTGCCAGGAAGTACCGTCTATATTCCACCATTTTGATATAACGTCACGTGTACCGGCTGCTGCAACGCCAGTGTTATCGTTGTCAGCACCCTGAACTTCGAAACCAATTTCAGCACCGTCTTCAAGGACAATATTGGTATCGGCAAGATCTGCGGCATCAAGGAATAATTCAAATTGATAACCGCCAGGGACTTCCGCCCACGCGCATTCACCATTTTCACCTATGTCGCACCAACCTCCTCCAGCTGTTGGCACTTCCGTGTAACCATAAACGTATCTCCACTGAACGTCATCAATTCCATCATATGTTGCGGAGTCTGAATTATCACCGTCGAAGTAGATCTCAAAGCAGTCGTTTTCATAGGAGTTTGTACTACCCTCGCCGGTAACGATATCGTCTATTACAAGTCCAAGGAAATAGAAACCGTCTTCATTGTAACCAGCTTGATAGTAAGGTTGGAAATCTTTGAAACCTTCATCGTCACCCATAGTCCAACTCTCATTTACGGATAACTTAACCTGGGGAACGGCATCCCACTCGTTGTCTGTATTTGCAGCATCGATCACAGCTCCATCTGCCATTTCTAATATAAAATCACCGATAACTTCGTCCTCCAAGTCGCCATCTTCCCCAAGTAGAGCACTTCCAAAGAGGGTCGGATGCTGCCAGGAGGTACCGTCTAAATTCCACCATTTTACGATATCTTCACGTGTACCGGCTGCTGCTACTTCTTCATTGTCGTTGTCGGCACACTGAACTTCGAAACCAATGACATCACCTGGTTCAAAGACAAGATTGGTATCGGCAAGATCTGCGGCATCAAGGAGCAATTCAAATTCATAACCGCCCTCGACTTCCGCCCACGCGCAGCTACCACCTGCACCTAGATCGCACCAACCTGCGTTGTCTTCGTCATAACCATAAACGTATCTCCACTGGACATCATCAAATCCATCATATGTCGCGGAGTCTGAATTGTTGCCGTCGAAGTAGATTTCAAAGCAGTCGTTTTCGTAGGAGTTTGTACTGCCCTCGCCGGTAACGATATCATCTAATACTTTTGCCCAGAGATAAAAACCGTCTTCATTGTAAGCTGCTTTAAAGTATGCAGCGTGATCCACGCTTTGCGGAACGGTGTCCGTACTTTCAAATTGTTCATAGCAAAACAAACCATTTGGCTGGAAAATCCATTCTTCGTCCATTGAACCGTCAATTACGGGAGCGTCCGCTATGTATGGAATTACTAAAACACCATTAAGGGTGGAGCCTGAATTAGCGGCAGAGAGCATAAAACTGAAACAAACTAGTAACATTATCATTCCTGCTAATATTGGAAGTCTTTTCACTTCATAACCTCCTTACATTTAAATTAAAATTAACTGTTAACTTTATTTAACTTTATTATTCTGTGATGGGTGATCTTCCATTGAAGTAAACATAAAAATACTACCTAGGCCTTCCCTCCTCCTTCCGATAAAGAAGAAAAGGCCTTACCTACCAAACTTTAATTTGACAGTTAAATGCATAATTACACCCCCATTTTTTTTGTTTTTTGTTTGACTTAAGATTTCTTATTCTTCTGGATAACAGTATAACGAAATAAAATCCAATGTCAAGGGGTTTTTTTTGAAGCTCCGAGAAATCTTTTTTCATTATTAGGGTCAAAATCGGCTGTAATGTAGTGCGAATTTTGGATGTTTTACATTGCTTCTAAATTTTTCTCCGCTTTTTAACGATAATCTATATCGTTCTCCATTGGCTCTCCCAAAATCAGGTTTTTTCCTCTGAATTTTTCGTTGTTAATTAAATTATATTCATATTTGTATGTTTTAAAGACGGAAAGATGATCCAAGTGTTTTAAATAATTTTGCCCTTGACAAAAAATTCTCTTTTGTTATACTACAAAGTAATATTGAGTTCTATTTAATTAAGGTTAAAGATTAAAATGTTGTAAGGAAAAGGAAGAGGTTGTTATAAGGGATTGTTTGTATTTTATGTTATTTGTTATTTAGCCTGAGTTTTCAGGGGGGTATTAATAAAGTTGAATTTTTCTGTATCCGTAATAAAGTTTATAATTCAGAATAAGAGAAGTGACGTATGTTTTATGTTTCAGTCTTCGGTTTTAACCCGATTTGTAAACCCTAAAGAAAGGAGGCTTTAATGAAAAGTACGAGAAGGGGAAGAGAATTGTTACCCAGGTGGGTTATAGGAGGAGTGCTGCTTATTTTGTCTTTACTTGCCTTTAATCCAAGCGCGAAAGCCGCAGTTACAGGAAAAATTGCGGGTGTTGTTATCGATGCCGAAACAGGTGAACCTTTACCCGGAGCTAATGTCGTAATCGAGGGTACTACTATGGGAGCTGCGGCTGACCCAAACGGATATTTTTTCATAATAAGAGTGTCCCCCGGTGATTATAATGTACAGGCCCGGATGATGGGTTTCGAAAGTGTTACCCAGACCGATGTTGAGGTAACCGCGGATCACACTACGCAGCTCAGGTTTATGCTAAGACCCGCCGTTATTCCCGGGGAAGGTGTTACCGTGAAAGCTGAGGCGGAAGTCATAAAAATGGATGTTTCGTCTTCCGCTATTTCCGCGAAAAGCGATGACATAGAAGCTGTTCCGTTTGTCGATGAGATTGGAGATTATATTAATCGACAGGCTGGGATTCAAGGTTGGAATGTGCGTGGAGGAGGTTTAGACCAGGTTGGTTTTATGACTGATGGTTTAAATTTAGTCGATGGTCGAACAAATAATCCAGCTTTGATGCCGCCTTTAAGTATGATAAAAGAATTAAATGTAATTAAAGGTGGGTTTGCTGCCGAGTATGGTAATCTCCGGTCAGGTTTGATAAATATTATAACCAGAGAACCTGACAATTATTATCATGGATCGGTAAATTTTCGATATAGTCCCCCTCAGTTGAAGCACCGTAGTGCTTCTGTTTATGATACGACACATTATTGGATGAGAGCTTTTGTCATACAGGAAGATAGTCTTTGCTGGATCGGGACAAGAGGTATAAGAGATAGACAGCGCGGCGCTGAAGATTTGGCAGAAGACGCTCTGGATGCTGGAGACACAACTCTATTCGAACATTATGATAGTATATATAATTACTATACTGACCTTATGGCTCACAATAGAAAGTTTGATGGGTGGGTTAGAGTCGCGGAAGGAGACACCTCGGTGACCCCTGAGATGCTTCGTGAGCAGTTTATTTGGACGCACAGATTAATGGGAGCTGATGAGCTGGTTCCCGAGGGCTATGATGGTTCCGACAGAATGGCTGAGTATGGTGATCAACCAGACTGGAACGTAGATGCTGGTCTTGGAGGCCCGGTCCCTGTAATCGGTGGATTTTTAGGGGATCTGGGTTTTTATATCTCGCACAGACAGAACAGGGAGGCGTTTGCCCTTCCTTCAAGTAAAGATTATTATGTTGAACAAAACACAATGTTGAAGTTGGTTTCCCATATCACACAGTCTATAAAGTTAAGCTTGGATATGATGTATGGTGAGCAGAACACTCTGTCAGCTAGCTCAAACGGAGAGCTCGGTGCAGAAGGCAGTCCTTATGGTCTTAATTTGCAACCGGGAGACCTCGGACCCCAGTTTGTCGATTATGTTCAAGGTACAGGTTATGTTTCCGGAGCAGGTGGAATTTATCTTGCTAGCGGTAATGATGCATTCAGGAGTGAGTTGGCTTCCATGAATGCGGCATATTATCCTGCTTTTATACCCGCGTATGATATTTATAACAATATGCAGGGTATAACTTTTGACCATGGTTTAAGTGATAAAACCTTCTATACGATCAGGATTTCTCATTTGAGTAACAAGAGGTATTGCGGCGCGTATGAAACATTTGAACCCAGGGATACTGCAACGAGATATACGTTGCCGAGTGGAATACAGGTTACTGAAATCCCGTACGGTTATTATATAGATGGAGCTCTCGTGCAGCCGGACGAATCTTGGATGGGGGCGCATTGCGCCGGAGCGGTTGATAAATCAAAATCGCAAACATGGGATTTTAAAGTTGACTTAACGAACCAGCTTAATGCTCACAATGAGGTAAAACTTGGTCTTGAATACAACTACGCCAACATGAGTACTTACTATGAAAAAAACAGATGGGAGTCTACTCATGAAAATTGGGTTAATGAGTGGGAAGCAAGTCCCATGAGAGGTGGCGCGTATATTCAGGATAAAATTGAATTTGAAGGAATTATTGCGACTGTCGGCGTAAGAGCTGATTGGAATAATCCAAATATAAATTGGTTCCCGTTAGGCACTTATGATGTTTACTATACGGGTGGAATCATAAGCTCACTGGGCAGAGATGGTGTACTTGAAGTGGGTGCAACAGAGCCAGCCACGGGTCATTTGAAAATATCTCCTCGTTTTGGGATTTCGCATCCTATATCAGAAAATGCTAAATTGTATTTTAATTACGGCGATTTTTATTCCTTGCCCGCTTCTTATAATATGTATCAGATCTTCTGGGCTCCATCGCGCTTTGGTATTCGGTATCTGGGTGATCCGTCGCTGGATTGGCCTCTTACGAGAGCTTACGAGTTAGGTACGGACTGGAGTGTTGGGGATATGTTTAGACTTCACATTGCGGGTTATTACAAGGATGTTACAAATCAGCTTGCATCTGTAACATATCAAAACGATGATTTAACGGTGCAGTACAGCGTGCCTGAAAACTTAAACTACGAGGATATTCGTGGTATAGACTTTAGAATAAGTAAAGATTTTGGAGATTGGGTTAAAGGCTGGTTGAATTATGACTACAGAGTAAGAAGTTATGGTAATACGGGTAAACAAACGCACTACGAGTACTTGCTTGATGAAGCGCAACATGGTGCGTGGGATACTCTGGAGTACACGCCTCGTAGTCAGCCGATATTACAGGCTAATATTCAATTTCTGACTCCTGAAGATTTAGGTATGCTCCTTGGCGACATTTCTTTAAGTTTTAACTATACCTGGGAGGCAGGTGCATATTCGACCTACGATCCATTGGACGAAGATCTCTTTTTAAATATGCAATGGAAACCCTGGAGAAATATCCAGGCAAGAATCCAGAAAAGGATAAGTCTTGTCGGTGCAAATCTCAGCATTTTTGCTGAGGTAAACAATCTTTTTGATTGGAAATATTTAGACGTGGGTTCTGGTTGTTTCGTTGATGATGATGACGAAGATTCATATTACACTTCGCTTAAGTTACCCCTGTACGGAGAAGAAGGTTATGAAGAAATTGGAGAGGTCGGGGATGACCAGTTTGGTGATGTCAACAGTGAAGATAAGCCATATATTGATGATCCCGAGTTGGCGCATCTTGCATTCCACAACCCTCGTTCTTTCGTTTTTGGATTGAAAGTTGATTTTTAGTATCAACCAAGAGGTAAGGAGGAAATTATAATGAAGAAGTTTACTTGTTTATTTCTAATATTTGTCATTGTCACTTCACTTATCTCGCTGCCGGTCTTGGGTGCTCAGAAGTGGATTCGTCAATCAGAAATCCAACCGAAAATGACAGACGCTTTCGACCAGAGTGAGATAGCCTTTGGTAATTTCGACGCCACCTACTATTTTCACGGAGCGAGGGATGAAGCAAATAATTATAATGATGGCTGGATACGGAACTGGCTCCGGAATGCGGGTTCCAGGTGGGGTTGCAGGAATTGGTATGACCCTATAGGTGATTCTATTATGCCTATTAGATTGGGTGGTGCACCTTACGGTACAGCAGATGCGAGCACAGTGCAGTTCGCCGTACCGGATTCACTTGGTGTAACTATCCATAAGTACTACAGGTTCCATCCTCCATCCATTATAGTTGATGGTATTCCTCTGCAAAGACCTTCGGGAATTGGAGATGAGTACGCTCCGGATAAAGTCTTGGGGACTGCTGATGTGATGGTGGAGGGACATGCAAGGAACTGGATGGGACTGGATATTTATTATAGATTGTTAAGCTGGGTTTCCAAACATCATAATCAGTATATAGTTTATGACATAACAGCTGTAAATTCAGGAAACATCGATATGGACGAAGAAATTGAAAGAGAGGGTGAGTCATTAGATAGTTTATACTTTATGAGACAGCTTGAAATGATGCCTAATGATGGAGCCGAGACAAAATCAGAGTGGTATACATGGACCGGCGTTTATCCCGATTGGGACGAGCCGAGAGATTCTGTGCGTTGTCTTATCTCATACCCTGCTATCGAGTGGGAAAGGGGAGGAGGTGCCCCCTGGAAAGGTGATCCTCTTGGTTGTTACCTCTGGGAACGTGATTATTTGGATGATCCTTGTTCCGGTGGTGAGGTTACGCTCTATGTTCCTACATCCTCTGATGTAGCCATGGGACCTGGTTCGGACCCAATTAATCCGGAGAATCATCCGGAAACTGACGATGTAACCCAGCCGGTGTCACACGGTAATTGGGGCCCTGATGATTTTGAATATAAACACCATTCCGGTCTTCGTCCGATAACAGGTTCGGATAGTTGGGAAACATGCTATGATGCTATGAAATGGGGAGAAAAAGCCGATCCCGATTATACTGACTATGTGGATTGGATGACGGGGACTTACCCGAACACCTATCATCCTGTACCACCCGATTTAAGAGGTTATGAGAGATGGAACGATCTAAACCAGAATGGTTTGGTCTTCTGGCATGCAATGGCGCAGGCGGGTTATGGGCCTTTCCATCTTGACTATGGTGATTCTCTCAGAATAGTGTGGGCGCAGTGCGGAGGCCGACTTGATGCAAGAAGTTCGTGGGAACTTGGTCAAGCATGGAAAGATAGTACCATAACATTCGTTACCCAGAGCGGTGATACGCTCGATATAAATGATATAAGTATGACAGCTCCGTACCTGCCAAACCAGGCAGATACGATTCATATACCTCCAGTGTACAGAAATAATCCCTGGAGATGGCAGGATGATGGTTACGCGAACGACGCTGCCAACTTAATTAAAGATATGTGGGTTAATTCGACAGTAGATTCTGTTATAAGACATTCGATAAACGCTCAGTGGAACTTCGACCATAATTATAAAATTCCAGTTCCGCCGCCGCCGCCTTCCATAGAGGTTACTTCCGGAGCCGACCAGATTAGAATCGACTGGCGGTATGATGAACCGGCTGATATACCATCCGACCTTGCTGGATTCAAAGTATATCGTTCTGTAGGTAGCAGGGGGTTAGGTCCCTTAATTGACAATGATGGTATAGTTGGTGAGTGGGAAGTGATATATGATGCTGGTCCTAATGTAGAAACATTTAGTGATACTACAGCAGTTCGAGGTGGAGATTACTATTACTATGTTGCCGCGTATGATGACGGGACTCACCCGGAAGCGGAAGAACCGAACGGAGTTACTGGTACTGCTCAGGTGCTCGAAAGTGGAAGATTCCAGAACTATACTTTTGGTGTAATAGGTGCCGCTTCTCTTAAAAGACCAACTGGAGATTCGTTATCTCAGATTAGAGTGGTTCCGAATCCCTTTAATGCCGCTTCAAAGAATATGCAGTACGGTGGAGAATCGGATAAGATTAACTTCTTTGATTTGCCGGGAGATTGTACAATCAGAATTTACAACTTTTCAGGTGATTTGATAAAAACCATCGAGCATACAGATGGTTCGGGAGACGAAGCCTGGGAGAATCCGACCGGTGAACAGTATCAGGTAACAGGAGCAGGTCAGCACGTTGTGAGTGGTCTCTATATTGCTAATATTGTCGATAATGTAACTAACGAGAGTATAAACGTTAAGTTTGTCATAATAAGGTAGGTGGGAAGATGAGAAAGCTTATTATAATACTTCATTTAGTACTCTTACTCCCTGTTTACTCTTTATACGGTCAGGAGGAAGATCAGGTGACGAAAGCCGGGAAGGCAGGTTTCAAATTTATGGACGTTGAAGTGAGTGCCAGAGCTGCGGGAATGGCTGAGGCATTTACCTTAATAGGGGATGATGCCAATGCCATTTTTCATAACCCTGCTGGTATTGCTCAGATGGAGGATAAGCAGGTTGATTTGCTACTTTGTAAAGTAAATTGGATTGCCGAAACTTCGGTAGATGCTCTTGGCTTGGTTGCGAATCTTGGCACCTGGGGCAATGTTGGTGTTAGTATACTTAATACCAATTATGGAGATGATATTTATGGTACTATTATAGATGAGGACACAGCGAGTGGATATAGAGAGACGGGACCTTTAGATATTGGTTCATATGCCGTGGGTGTTTCGTATGCTCGCAGATTGACTGATAAGTTTATGATTGGAGGTAATGCCAGATACTCATACGAGCATTTGGGAGAAAGCATGTTTGCTAGTAATATCGATAGAGATTCTACCTGGTTAGAGGAAAACGAGACGAATACAATTGTTTATGATATTGGAACTATCTTTTATACAGGTTTTGAAAGCCTTAGAGTTGGAATGTCCATTGTTAATTTCTCCCCCGCTCTGCGGTATGAATATACCGAAGGTAGTACTAATTCGTTCGAGTTACCCCTGACCTTTAGAATGGGTGCTGCTATGGATATTCTGGACCTTCTTGGAGAGCATCCGAATTATTCCTTCCTGGTGGATTTTGAGCTTATTCATCCCCGGGATTTTGCGAAAAGGTATCATCTGGGAGGAGAGTTAACTCTATTGGATATACTTAAACTGAGAGCAGGTTACAAGTTCGGATACGACGAAGAAGGAGTTGCTTTTGGCGCTGGTATTAATACAGGTAATGTCAAAGTGGATTACGCCTATAGTGAGTTCGGCGTGTTTGATCTTGTAAACAGGTTTTCACTCAGTCTTGCTTTCTGAGGAGTTAGATAAAGAATAAAGAGTGAAGAAAACACAAGAGCTATAAGCGGCCATGGCCGCTTATAGCTCTTGTGTTTTTATATTAGGACTTGCCATATTTCTTTCCTTTCATATATTAAAAAAAATTATGGGAGGTAAAATGAAGTTATTCTTATTCGTTTTCTCGTTTACTTTAACAATAATTTTATTTATAAGCGGATGTGCCGGAGATGAAGGTGTTTATAAGTACTACCGAAAGGTCGCCGTTGACGGTGGATACTCTATTATAGGTGAGTATCCGCTGGGTCCCGAGTTGGGAAATAAGGGAGAATCATATCGTTTTTTCTATAATAATGAGGGAAAGCTTACAAAAGTAGATCATCTAGTAGGAGGAAAACTTAAAGAAGGGTCTTTTTTTGGAAATGATGTTGCCAGGGTAATTATCGAACGTTTAGAGGTATATGAAAAAAGGTCATACTTTGACGCAAATGATATTCCCGTTAGAGATAAATACGGGGTTTTTTCCACAAGTATACTGTTTGATGAAAACAATAACCCGCTCTCTAAGTTGAATTACGCTAAATATGATGAATTCGCAGAGGATATTTATGGTGTGGCGCAGTACTCATTTACTACTAATGAGAAAGGGTTGGTAGAAAAGGTTATTTTTTATGATTTTTCCGGAAAAAGAATAACAAGCCAAGAGGGTGGTTTTGAAACGTGTTTTACTTATGACGAAAACGGATATTTTTTTGAACGAAGTTATTTTGATTCCAGAGGAAACTTGAGGGAAAACAAAGATGGTGTTGCTGTACTACGAAGGAAGTTTGATGATAAGGGAAATATAGTAGAAATAAGATACTTCAATGCTAAAGATAAATTAACAGAGGCGGGAGGTGGGGTTGCCATTATACAGCAGAAATTCGATGAAGATGGTAATATTATCGAATCGGGATATTTGGGCAAAAATGAAAAATTGAAGGAAAATAATATGGGTGTTGCTATTATGCGGTGTAAGTTTGACGCTTACGGAAATATAGTGGAGCAGAAATATTATGACTCATCTGATGAGCTTACGGAGGGAGAATTTTATGGATTCGCTATCAGGCAGTGGGAATATAATGAAGATGGGTTGTTAGTGGAGACAAGGTTCTTAGATGTTAATGGAAATTTGACAGACGTTATAAACGAGGAAACGGCAATATTACGAATGAAGTACGATGCGGATGGAGATCTCGAGCAAGTTTTACGTTTTAATAAAGATGGCAACCCATTGGAAGATTCCTTGACAAACGTTCCCTAAGTTTTCAGGAAGATAATACTAAATTTTTTCAAGCCTATTCATTATTTCTAGACATCCTCTTGTGTTGTGATAGGGCGCTTTCCATGGACCTACTTTGTTTTCTTCTGATAGGTAAGGCTCGCCTTTTCTGTTTACCCTGAAAAACCATTCTCCTTTTTTCCTGTCCACAATGTGCTTTTTCACAAAATTCCAGCAATTGGAAGAAGCTTCAAGGAATCTTTTTTCATTAGATATTTGAAAGGCATTTAGAAATCCGACCATGGCTTCTATCTGAGGCCACCAATGTTTATCTGTATCGAGCACTCCATTTGTGTTTCCATCGTTCATTATACCTCCGTCGCTATCCACCCCTTCTTCTAAGGTAATATTTGCTAATCTAAGGGAAGCTTCTTTTATCTTTTCTATCAGGGTTTCATCATTTGTTAACTCGGTAGCCTTATAGAGAAGCCAACTTCCTTCTATATCGTGTCCGTATGAGAAAATGTCTGATTTTAAATTCCAGAGATCGTCAAAGAAAAGATTAAAATGTCCTGTTTTTGAGTCAATTATTTTATTTAGAAAGATATTAATCAATAGTTTTAATTGTTTTTCTAATTTTTCGTTTTCCCATATTCTCAGGAAATTTGTGTACCCTTCAAGTACATGTAGATGTGTATTCATAGTTTTATTTTCGTTTTTGTCTTTATCGCTCAATCGGACATCTTCTATAGGATTCCATTCACGATCACAAGCTTCAAAATAACCGGGGTATTCAGGATCAAAACTATGTTTTTCTATCAATTCAAAAATATCAATTGCCCAGTCTATAGCTTTCCTGTTGCCGGAGATTTTGTAATATTCAGCTAAAGCATAGATACAAAAAGCCTGAGCATAGATTTGTTTTTTCATGTCAATTGGTTGCCCTTTATAATCAAGCAGCCAGAAAATTCCCCCTTTTTCATCGTCACTAAAATATCTTACTATATATTGGTATGCACGTTCGGCTAATTCGAGATATCTTTTTTCTTTAAATTTTTCATATAGAGCAGAATAGGTCCAGAGTATTCTTGTGTTTAATACTGCCGATTTTGGATAATCCTTGATTATTTCTCCGTTGTTTAAAATCCTGCCTAAAAACCCTCCGTTCTCTTTGTCGACAGTTTTATCCCAGAAAGGAAGAATATTATTTTTAAGTTCAGTTTCGATTTCTTTATAGTATTTTCTAATATCCATAATTTGCATCCATTAATTATATCTTATTTAAAGATTCTTTCGGGATTTGTCAAGGTTATTTTAGCCACGAAGTCACTAAGAGTAGAATGAGTCCAAAGTCAAAACTTAATCCCAACCCCTAAATCCAAAATCCTAAATTTAAACCTCATATTACACAGATTGTCACGAGACTTTTTATTTTTAACCACAAAACACACTAAATTTTTATTATATTTTTAAAATCTGTTCTCGACATCCAAATTATTCTTACACGGAACTCCTAAACCATTAGATCGTTGGGTCGTTGGAATAGTAAGGAGGTAAAGTTCCCTAACCAACGAACCCACGACCCAATGGAATGTTATTTCGAGGCAAGATGTATTTTTATCCAAATTTCTTTTTTCTGAGAGTTTCCCGGCGGCCTTTCTCCCCGTGGCGGTCCTCCTCCTGATCCACCTCCTCCGCCCTGTGGCATATTTCTCCCTCCTGGTGGTCCGCCTTCCGGCCTGTGCCCTCCCCTCATACCCTCAGGTTTTCCTCCTCCTTGTATTTCGAGGCAAAAACTAATTTCATCTCCGGGGTTTGCTCTGATAGCAAAACTTTCTAATCTTTTAAATCTTAACGGTATTTTCAATTCGTAAATAAGAATTCCGTTTGAAATACCGTATTCTATAGCCGGACCGTTGGTACCATCTTTTGAGATCGGATCCGAGTCGCCGTTATCATTTATTACGGCGAACTTATCTTTTCCCATACTTTCCATATCCATGGAACGGTTTCCTCCCGTTAATCTCATTTCTTTACCTTTGGAGCGTACCTCCGGTAGAGTCGAGTCTCTCATTTTTGACATCTCGGGGCCTCCTGAGAAAAGAAGTCCTCTTTTTTTATTTTTTCCTCCGGTACTATCCACCCATAGTTTTACTCCCTTCTTCTTTATCTGTCCACCCAAATTTATATCCCTGGAATAAAAGGTCATATAAAGATAATCGTTATCGTTACATAATTTAAAGTTAAAAGTATTGTCATCATCGGTAGAAATAACTGGAATTTCTTCCCAGTCTGTGATTAATCCATCGATATTGATATTGTTTTCCAACCATATACTTTTAGTCTTCAGCGTTTTGTCTGAGCATCCTGTGTTTAAGAGTATCGCAGTAGATGCAAAAAAAATCGATATTAATATATTTTTCTTCATAAAATACCTCTCTTGTATATTGAAATTATTTTTTAAACCTCTTCAGTCATTTTTTTATTATGACCTACTTGTACCGATTCTGGTTCCGGTTTATTGACAAATTAGGGTTTTATTTTAATATTCAAACAGGGGGTGATGTATGTCATCTGTTAAAAAATCAAAGAAAAATACAAACGGTATACCTGTTTTACATGCGGAAGGTGATTGTATTGCCAGAGCCTGGGAAAATTCTCTTATCGCGCTTTACGAGCAAGGATGTGATATAAAGACACAATATGATAAACCCGAAGATCCTCCGAGTAAAGACGCGACTATGGTTATAACGATTACGGATCCTCTAAGTGAGCCTATGCTTCATAAAGATTTTCCGGCTGGCATTGAATTCCTTCAAGAATATGTAATGGAGGTTTGTGAGGGTATTAAAGATCATTTGGTACGTGATCCTGATGATCCGGATGATACACGCTGGGAATACACATATCATCAGCGTCTGTTCGCGTACGAAGCTCCAAACGTAAAACCTGTAGATCAGATTGAGATTATGTGCCAAAAACTAACCGATAAGTCTTATACAAGAAGAGCGCAGGCTATTACCTGGAAGGTTTGGGAGGACAACGAATGTTATGATCCGCCCTGTCTCCAGAGTCTTTGGTGCCGGATTGCAGAAGAGGCAGGAGAATCTTATCTGAATATGAATGTTCGTTTTCGTTCAAATGATGCATATAAGGCTGCGTTTATGAATATATTCGCTCTTGTACAGTTACAGGCTAAGATTGCAAAAAGAATTTCAGAGATTTCGGGTAAAGATATTAAGGTTGGAAGATACTGCCATATAGCTGACAGCTATCACATTTACGGTTCTTACTTTGAAGAATTTAAGGGTCGTTTCTTAGGGGCTCTTGAAAAACGTACTTTCGAAGGGCGTACGATGCGATATGAAGATTTTCGTGAAATGATGGAAGCCGCCCGCCCGTCGATTATGGAACGGGTTAAGAATATGAAGAGGGAGTAGTTTAGGTATCAGGTCTTAGGTTTTAGTTTTGACTTTGGACCTTGGTAATCTTGTGGTTAAATTTGGAACCGATACTTAGTTTACAAGGTCTTATTCAAAAAGGAGGATGTATGTCAAGAAGAAATGTTATTTTGATGTTATCTTTAACTATATTTACTTTGATAGCGGGTTGCAATCGTGATTTTTCGTCAAAGAGACCCCCAAGATCTCCTTTCGGACACCGTCATCCGGGAGGACATGGAGATATTTCCGGATTTGGATTTGGTAGGATCGAAAAAATGGCGGAGGAATTAAATTTATCAGAACAGCAGATTGAAGAATTGAAGGAAATAGAGAAGGAAATGGGCGAAAAACGTTCTCTGATGAGGAAGGAGAGAAAGGATGAAGAAAGTATTAAGATAAAAATTGTTGATCTCATCAGAAAAGACTCATTATCAAGAGAAGAAGTTTTAAGTTTTATGAATAAGCTGCATTCTTTGAAGGAAGAACACAGAATGCAAATGGATAGTTTAATGGCTGAAAGATTAGCTAAAATTCATGCTGTTCTTACGAAGGAACAAAGGGAGATATTAGCAAAAAAACTTGAAGAATTCGAGCCTGAGCGAAAATTTAAACCGGTAAAAGATATAAAGTAATATGGACAAGGAGGCTTTTGCCTCTATTGTAGAGGAAACCAAAAGTATTGTTTTAAAAGCTATTAGAAAAACTCTGTTTTCTGAATATTATTATGCTATCGATGATGTGGCTCAGGAAACTTATATTAGAGCATATCGGAGTTTAATTAAGAGTAAATTTAAGGAAGAGTCGAAACTGTCTTCATGGTTATACACAATTGCTAGGAATGAGTCGATAAGAATGAATAAAAAATTAAAGTCGGGAGAAAGAAGAAGAGAAAAGTATATGGAAAGAAATATAGAATATCTAAATAGTGACGGAAGAAATAATATAGAGGAAAAAATAGAGAAGGATGACTTGCTTGACAGACTAAGTGAAGCTGTCAAAAAGCTCCCTGATAAATATGGAAATGTGTTTGATTTATATGTAAAAGGTTTTAATGAAAAACAAATAGCAAAATTCCTTTCGATTTCCCGAGGTACAGTGAAGTCAAGAATACACAGAGGGAAAGAGAAATTAAGGAAAATATTAAATGAGGAGAAAATTTATGTATAGAATAGATAGTGAAATAAACAAAAGAAAACAAAACAAACTCTGGAGCGAGGATATCGCACAGAAAGTTCTTTCTGAGAAATCCAGAAGAACCAGGAGAAAATTAACTGTTGCCGGGTCTTTTCTTATAATGTTTTTTGTGTTCTTTGTTATTGGATTCAATGTTTCCAGGGTTGGAATCGAGAGTCCTTACTGGGTTGATGATTTTATATCCTCAGTGACTGATGATAGTTACTATCAATCAGAGGTACAAGAGGACTTGTATTACTTCGTGACCTATTCTTTTAACGGACAGTGATTGTAATCCTTTAGGCATTACAGTTGCTTGGTTAATTAGTTAATTAGTCAAAAATATTCGTGTTATTCTTATAATCTATTATTTCTGTTATTGGGGTTGCAGGAGGATTCTTTATTCTATCTTCTGGCTCCTGAATTCTCTATTAAAAATGGAACCGATACAAAGTTTGTTGGGTCATATCTGAAAATTGGAGGAAATCATGAAAAAATATGTAATAGTAATAGTCTCGGTTTTAATGAGTGTTTTTGTAACTTTACCTTTGACACTTCAGGCAGAGAGAGGAATGCAAGGTAAAAATATGATGGGTGAAGGGACGAAAATGGGAGGTTGGCATCATGATTGGCTTTCTAACTTGAACCTTGACGAAGAAGTATTACAGAAAATGCAAGAAATGAGGTTGAAGAATAAGGAAAGGATGCTTGAATTAAAAAATCAGATTGAAAAGAAAGAGCTGGAAATGGAAAAAGTTCTTATGGATAAGAAACTTGATTTCAAAAAAATTCTTTCTATTAATGACGACATAGCTGCTCTTAGACAGAAAATATCAAGGGAAAAATTAGAGAATAAAATAGAAATGTATAAACTTCTTCCGGATGACAAAAAGGAAGAAGCGAGAAAAATGTTTCTTCATCGGTTTTTAAAAAGAGGACATGGGAAAACCGGAGGGCACTTGCAAAAAGGTGCGCCAGATTGCCCTAGAAATAAGTAAACTACCCCTCTTGATTCCTAAGGGGTGCAAGGATATAAATATTCTTGTACCCCTTAGTTACATTGCTAAAAATTTAAAAAGGAATATAATAGTTGAGGATAATGATATATGAAAAACGATTTATCTGGCTTTAAATTAAATTTAATATCTAAAAATATTTTCTTATTCGTTGCTTTTTTCGGAGTGGGTTTTGCTTCTTTGGGGCAATATGAAAAAGATACGCTCGAGAAGCCATTTTCTATAGACCAGTGTGTTGAGTTCGCTCTTTTAAATTCGCCTCTTATTGGAGTGGCGGAAGGATCGGTGAGAAAAAGCGAACTGGATGTTAAAGATGCTAAAGCTAATTTTCTTCCGGAAATCAGTCTTTCTGGAGGGTATTATATTAATGATACGTATAATACGTTATCCTGGAATAGCGACCATTATGATCTTGCTCTTTCTGCTTCAATAGAACCATTTAGCAGCGGTAGAACGTATCTCGATGTAGAAAGGACTGATGCTAACCTTACTTCTGCAAGAGAAGGTTATCGGCTTACCCGTATGAATCTTATTATGGAAGTAATTGAGGGATATTACAATTTACTTAAAGCTTCTCAGATGCTGGATCTCAGAAGAAGCACACTTGAACAAAAAGAATATCAGCTTGAGTTCTCAAAGGCTCAATTCGAACTTGGGATGGTGCCCAGAGCTGATACCCTTAAAGCCAGGGCAGCTTTAGAATCGGCAAGGGTAAGTTTGCATGAGGCAGATGGAGAACTTTTGATAAGTAAAGCAGAACTTAACGAAGTTATGGGGCTTGATCTTGATTTTCCCATATCGATTGAAGATGTGGAGTTAGAGAAATTAGATGTTCCAGAATTTGATAGTGTATTAATGGTGGCTTACATGAATAGACCGGATGTAGAACAACGGAGGGCTTTGATCGCCGCAAGTAAATATAATATGATGATAGCCTGGATTAACAGATTGCCGACCTTGACCTTAACGGGGGGGTACAGTCTTAACGCGGAACACTTTGCGTTTGAAGACCTGCCCTTAAATAGATCTAATTGGGATGATAATTCTGATTGGAGTGTCGGACTTATTTTAAGTTTTCCCATATTTGATGGAGGAGTTAAATCCAGGGCTATCAAAAAGGCCAATATAGATTTAAACAACGCGAGACTCGAGAATAAAGATTTAGAAAGGCAAGTTGAGCTTGAAGTAAAATCAGCCCATATTAACCTCGACAACGCTTCAAAGAAGATTGATTTAACCCAAAGGCAGGTTGCAAGTGCCGAGGAAAGTTACGAAACTGCGCTTGGCAGATATAAAAATGGGCTTGCTCCCATAACAGAAGTTATAGATGCGGAGGTCGCTTTAACCGAAGGACAAATCGATTTTATTAGTTCTAAATATGATTTTCTTGAAGCTGAGGCTCTATTAAAAAGAGCAATAGGAGTTCTTTATGATAAGGAGGAACTGGAATGAAGATTGAGAGGAAACATTCGATAATTGGTGGAATTATTTTTATGGTATTAATAGTTGTTTTTTTGATTTTTCGTATTGCGGCAGGCAGAAAAAACAAATCTCCTGATTTTAAGATTATTCAGGCAACGAGGGGAAATATAATTCAGAAAGTTACGGAAAGCGGTACCGTGGAGCCGGTTATTTCAATAGACGTGAAATCTGAACTTGCCGGAGAGGTGGTAAAGTTATATGTGGAAGAAGAGGATAAGGTCAAGGTGGGACAAAAGTTGGTTCTTATAAGACCCGAGCCGGAAGAGGCGCAAAAAGTGGCTCAGGCGAAAGCTTCCATAAAGAGCAAACAGTTAGATCTGGAAGATGCCGAAAGAGATCAGAGGAGAAAAGAAGCTCTATATGAAAAGGGTTTTATTTCCGAGCAGGATGTTGAAGATGCCCGTAAGCAATATGAAAATAGTAAGATTCAGCTTCAGCTTGCAGAGAAACAATTATGGGCAATGCTCGGAGGAAAGAGTAATGTAGATGTTGAAAATATCGATCTCGAAGGGACGGAGAATATAACTCTCACATCGTCTATCAGCGGAGTTGTGACGAGTATCAATGTAGAAGAAGGAGAAAAGATAACTTCAGGAACTCAGGCAATTGGCGGCGGCGGAACGGCAATTATGAGGGTTGCAGATTTGAGCGAAATGTTAGTAAAAGCCAGTATAAACGAGGTTGACGTGGGCAAACTAAAGAGAGGACAGAGAGTCGAAATAGGTTTTGATGCTATAAAAGGGAAAGTTTACGAGGGTAAAGTTAGAAGGATATCGCCTTCAGGAACTGAAGAGGAAAACCTCGTAGTTTATCCCGTTGAGGTTGAAATTCTAAATTCGGATGAAAAGATTCGTCCCGGAATGACTGCTGATCTTGATATAATTATCGCGGAAGCAGAGAACGTAATCTGTATCCCCAAGCATGCTGTTATAAATAGAGAAGGAAGAACAATAGTTAATATTAGGAAGGAAAATAAATTTGTTCCGCGGGATGTAATTACGGGTATTGAAGATGATGTTAAGATAGAAATAAAAAAGGGAATAGAAGTAGGCGATACCTTGATGATACCTTCCGGAGGAGGGTTTACGCCCGGTGGAGGGGAAAGGAGAGGACCTCCTCCCGGCAGGTAAACGAAATTATGGCATTAATCGAAGCCAGCAATCTCGTGAAAATTTACTGCAGGGGTAATGTAGAAGTTCATGCTCTCCGGGGTGTTTCTCTTAAAGTTACTAGGGGAGAATTTTTATCGATTATTGGTCCCTCTGGTTCCGGCAAGACAACATTGATGGATATATTGGGATGTCTTTCCAGGCCAACTTCAGGTAGTTATTATCTTGAAGGGCGTGATGTAAGTGAAATAAATGATGATGATTTATCTAATATAAGGAAGAGAAAAATAGGTTTCGTTTTTCAGACCTTTAATCTTATTCCAAGAATGAACGCAATAAGCAATGTGGAACTTCCGCTTCTTTATTCCGGGGTAAGTGAAGAAAGGCGCAAAGAAAAGGCAATGGATGCTCTTAGGATAGTGGGACTTGAGCGTCGTGCTTACCACGACCCGAATGAACTCTCAGGAGGAGAACAGCAGAGAGTTGCTATTGCCCGGGCGCTTATAAACAATCCTTCTATAATATTTGCCGATGAACCTACAGGTAATCTCGATTCAAAAACAGGAAAAGAAATAATGGCTCTTTTTGAGAAACTACATCAGGAAGGTAAAACCATTATAATGGTAACACATGATGCTAATGTTGCTGATTATGCCCAGAGAAGTATCAAAATAAAAGATGGTAAAATAGAAGAAGAAAAAGTAAGGAAGAAATCGCCTAAAAAGAAAACTGCTTTTGTTGAGGAAAAACTTGGAGATGCCAGTTTGTTAGGAAGTATTATTTCAGGTTTTCTTTCCGGATATAAGGGTCTTTTAGCCAATAAACTTCGTTCATTCCTTACTGTTCTCGGAATAATTATAGGTGTGGGAGCGGTTATAGGGGTTATGGGAGTTGGAGAAGGTGCGAAAAGGAATATTACTTCTCAGATAGAAAAATTGGGCTCGAATGTTATCAGTATTTTTTACAGAAGACCCGATAGTAAAGCCCAGGCTTTAGAATGGAGAGGCCGTTCTAAAGGTCTTACTTACGACGACGCGGTTGCTCTAAAAGAGGATTTGAATTTTATAACCGCAATATCTCCGGAAGTAAGAACCGATGTAACAGTCAAATACAAGGATGAAGATTGGGATACGGATATTGTTGGAACCCTGCCTTCCTATCAAATTGTTAACAATCATTCTGTAGAGGAGGGACGATTTTTTACCGAGGAAGAATTAAACTCCTGGTCCAAGGTTTGTGTTATAGGTAAAACGATTAAAGATGAGCTTTTTGGCAAAGAAGACCCGATTGGGAAAGAGATAAAGATTAGAAATATGCGTTTTACCATAATTGGTATCATGGAAGAAAAGGGTTCTGTTGGATGGAGAGATTTTGATGACCGGATATTTATTCCTCTTTTTACAGCTCAAAAGAGAATTACTGGTGAAGATGATGTAGTTAGGGCTATCGAGGCTCAAACAACGGGTCTCCTACCAACGGATATCACTGAAGAGAGGGTAAAACGACTGTTGCTGGAGCGACACAATCAGGTCGAGGATTTCCGAATAAGAAACAGAGAAGAGTTCCGGGAAACTATAGAACAGACAGCAAGTACCTTTAAAATTATGCTTTCAGGAATTGCCGCCATATCTCTTATCGTTGGAGGGATAGGTATAATGAACATAATGCTAGTTTCGGTTACTGAAAGAACAAGAGAAATTGGTATAAGAAAAGCAATAGGAGCAAAGAGGGTAGATATTTTAACCCAGTTTCTAATAGAATCGGTAATAGTGAGTTTAAGCGGAGGTATTCTAGGTATTATTTTTGGTTTTATCTTTGCCAATACCGTGGGTAATATGATGGTTGGTGCAGGTGCGATAGGGCCAAGATTCTTAAGTCAGGGAGGCCAGTCAGTAGTGACGCCTGGTTCGATTTTACTTGCTTTCTTCTTCGCTGTAGTAATAGGAATCTTCTTTGGTATGTATCCTGCGAATAAAGCTTCAAAAATGGATCCTGTTCAGGCGCTCCGATACGAATAGTATATAGTCTTATCATTTGGTTTCCTGTTTTTAGAAAGGATCTATCTCTTACTTTTTAGTTTTCTTCAGAAAATTAAATATCAAAAATTAAAAATCAAAATGATAAATTAAAATTTAAAATTGTCTGTTGTCTGACTGCCAGAATAGGGAGTTATTATATTATTGGTGATATGCTTTGTTTTTTATTTTTGAACTTGGATTTATATTTTTCCATTTTGATATTTGATTTTTACATTTAATTACTTAATTACGATATGGTTTCAATATTTAAGAAATACGATTTTTATCTAAAGAATATGATCGACCGTCCAATATCCCCAACTAAAAGTGAAGATAGTGGAGATTACATTACCCAAAACTATTCCCCACCAGATTCCAGTAAGCCCCCATCCGACGTGAGTTGCCAGTATATAAGCAAGTGGTATTTGGAAAACAAAAGTTCGGATAATTGTAGCAATAAGAGAATTTATTCCTCTATTTACTCCTCTAAACATTGCTGAAGTTAAAATTCCGGGAGGAACTACCAGATAAAATAAAGTGCTGATTTTTAGAAACCTGATAAGATCTGTTGAAATTCTTGCAGCTCCCTTTGAGTAAGTGAAAATATAGGAAATCTCTTTTGTAAAAAATAAAACAATTATAGCTATAAACAGTTCCAGGAATATACCAGACCTCACAGCGTACAAATACGCTGTTTTAAGTTTTTCTTTGTTTCTCGCGCCGTATGCTGCTCCGGTTACAGCAATTACTCCCGTCGCGAGCCCCATGATTGGAGTAGTTGCTACCATAATAATTCTCCAGCCGCTTGTAAAAACAGCTACTCCGTCTGTTGTCCCGACAATCACCACAATTTTGTTAAGTATAATCATGCTTATGGACATGGATAGCTGTGCCAAAGTCGAGGGTATTCCTACGGATAAAATCTCACTTAATATTCTACGGTTGTATTTAAAATTCTTTATCGATATATCGAGATAAGTATCTTTCCTTCTGAATATCCAGTATATGAAAAGCAGAGAACTTACTGCCATGGAAAAAACCGAAGCAATTGCAGCACCGCTAACACCTAATCCAAAATAATATATAAATATTGGGTCAAGTATTATATTAAGTACGGAGCCAATAAGTATGCCGTACATAGCTCTTTTTGCGTCACCTTCTCCCCTTAGTATTGAACCTGCAATATTGGAAAATACCAGAATTGGAGTCCCCAGAAAGAAGATTTTCGAATAGTGGATAGCCATAAAAGCGACCGTTTCGTTTTCTCCGCTGAATGCTCTCATTATCTCGTCGAGAAAAGGAAAACCGCATATACTGATTATTGTGGATATAAGAAAACCCAAAATGAGCGTGTGCTCTGCTGTATTATCTGCTTCTTTTTTATTCCTTGCCCCTATTCTTCTTGAAATAGCAGAACTTCCCCCGACTCCTATTCCCATACCGAGAGCTATTATTATAAAGAAAAATGGGAAAAATAGACCAACGGAGGCAAGGGCATCCGCACCCAAACCCGCTACCCAGAAACCATCAGCAATATTGTAGAAAGCATGGACAAGCATCGCGATAATCATGGGAGTCGATAATTTTATTATCGCCTTTTTCGGTTCACCTAATAAATCTTTTACACCTTTGGTTATATTATTATCCATATTTGTTTAAGTTCCAATAAAGATATAGCCTTCAGTCAATTTGTAAACCCATTTTCAGAAATTAAAAGCTAGTGTTTGATTGTCGAACTTGGCTTTTTGCTGTTTGCCTTTAGCTGTTGGCTGAAAAACTAAAAGAATTTTTCGAGGTAAATTTTAAAACTTGGATTTTGTGGGGTGGGCTTAATGCGAAAAGCCAAAAGTGATTAGCTAATAGCCTAGTAATTGTTTTTTATCTTGACATAATAGTTGTTAAATATACTATTATTAAGACATTTCGCAGAAGTTTATGGGAGGATATATGTCTTTTCTGTTTTTTATGATGATATCATGGAGTTCGATAAGTGACGAAAATTTTACGGTAATATACCCCGACGAATCTTATACGGACTGTGCGCTTCAGCAACTTTCCATACTGGAAAATTACAGGGAAAGTGTTATAGAATTTACTCACAATGATCCTGGGAGAACCTTATTGTTTATAGATGATCTTGGGGGTATGATAAATGGTGGGGCTATGCCTTCGGTAAACGGGATTGTTTTAAATTCATATATTCCACCGCCTGTCCCCAGATACGGTAGCTTTCCTTCCTGGTGGAGAATAGCACCTCTTCATGAATATACTCATATTGCAAATATGACAAGTACAGGAGGATTGCCTAAATTGTTTAGAGGCTTATTCGGTAAGAATTTTCAGCCTAATTTATATGTACCCTTGTGGGTAGCTGAGTCTTATACGGTTTATTTTGAGAGTAAACAATTTCCGTTCGAAGGTAGATTAAATGAAGGTTTTTTTGATGCATATGGTATGGCCTGTGCTAGAGATAGCAATTTTCCGAGTATGCATGATTTTACTTATGATTTTTATAAATTTCCTTTTGGAGATGCTTTTTATATGTGGGGTGGTTTTATGGCAAGATATAGAGCGAAAAAGTATGGAGAAGCCAGAGTATCCGATTGGGCTGACAGATATGGAAAATCCATACCTTTAATAAGCTTCGAGTATACTCATAAATCTGCGTATGGTAAATTTTCTTTTAACCTTTATGATGAAGTGAAAAACGAATTTCAGAATAATCTTACGGAATGTAATTTCTATCAGAAATCGGAAGTTCTATATTCGGGTAAAGAATACCTGGATTTTCTTACACATGATGGGAGATATCTGTATTTTAAAACAGGGAAAATAATAAAATCTTCAGTATATGGAGGCGTCTCTTATTCTGAAATAGTCCAATTGGACCCTGAAACGGGAAAGTCTAAAATAATTTTAAAAGATCCCGTTCTTTCTGCAATACCTATGCGAGTAAAAAATGGTAAAATTTTTTATGGGAAGCTTGATGTTTTAAAAACCAGCGGGAATCTGGTTGGGACTAAGTTAAAAAATGATATATACAGTCTCGATTTAAATACTTTGCGGAGAAAGAGAATTTATTCTGACGATGGAACATTAAGGGCTTTTGATATTTTAGAAGATGGCAAAATTATTATTGGTAGACAAAAGGGCTGGAAGGGAGGTGTTATCGAGGTAATAGATAAGGAAAAAAGAGATGTTATATTCTCTTCTGATTTTGATACGCCGTTCGATATTGTGGTCGGAGAAGATAAAACAGCAGTACTTATGCATAATGAAGATAAGGGCAACAGGATTTTCTTATCAGAAGGTAATACAGTCGAAATCGAGGAACCTTACGCGAAATGCGGGCTTAATTTCGTAGGAGAAGACCTTTTGTTTTCATCTAACAGGCGTGGATTCTGGCAGGCCTATATGTGGAAAGATTCCTCTTTATATAAGGTCACTGACGTCCCTTTTTGTACCTATCCTGTGGTGCTGAACGGTAAAATATATTTCATAGGGATGTCTTCCCAGGGACAAACTATCGAAATGGTAAAAATGACAGAAGGGGAGAAAATAGAAAAATTACAAGATTTACCTGATCATGCCCTGCCTTCATACATAAATCTAGAATATAAAAAAGGAGGCTATATAAATAATTTCAGGCATCTTTTATGGGATCCTGTTTTTAGATGGCCAACATTTTACACTGAAAATGGCAGGACGAATTTCAGGCTTGACGTTTTGGGGATGGATGCTTCGGGAAGTAGAAATCTATCCTGGTATTTGAATTATGAGGAACAAACTGGGTTTACCGGTTACGGTATGAAGTATTCGACATTTTTCTTAAGACCTTCATTGGTTACGGTCGAAGCAGAAAAAGAGAGGGATAGGCGCTCAGCACTGGTTTATTTTTCATATCCTTTAAGGGTTTCATTGGCGAGTGGATTGCAAAATATTTATCTTGATTTTGCAGCCCATTATCACGATAGCCTTAATTCTGAGAGAGCGCCGCTAGTTTTTTCTCCGGTATTTACATTCGGAGATTATAATAAGACATTTTTCCTTTCTCCTTCTTTAATATATGAATCCGAGGAAATAGGAAGTGATATTAACAGAAAAAGTTATAGACTCTATGGAGGAAGCAGTTTTTCATATCCGGGTTTTTCAATGCTCTTTTCGGGAATAGGTATATGGGATAAAGAGAATCCGGATTCCACTCTTTTAGAACCGATATGCGGAGAAGAAAAAAGGATGCGGTTGGGTGGAGCCGTTCAGTTTGAAATTGACTATCGGATTTTTACAATTGGGAAAGGAAATAATTTAATTCCGATTCATTTTAATGATCTCTGGTTCAGACCGTTTGCCCAGGTAATACATTCTCCGGATTGGGAAGAACCGATGACCACTGTAGGAGGACTTATTACTTTGGAAACTTCTGCTCTCTATATATTGAATTTAGAGCCGAGCATTGGTGTAGGATTCAGGGTTGACGAGAATAAGGCTTACTTTTTGTGGGGAGTTAGCGGAACTTTAGGAGATACCAGGATAGGAATTAGAGCAAGAATTCATCCTGAATTTCCCAGAAAAAGGAATATGTTCGATTTTAACCTCAGTAATTTTGAATTTTCTATCGAAAAAGCATTTCAGACGCCGTGGAAGCTTTGATCGATTATATAAAAATAAAAAGTCTTTAGTGTTATTTCTTAAATCTTCCGTCATCTTTTGATGAGGGAAGTTTATGGATGTTTTCCTCAAGCCATCCTATTTTGGTATTTTCTCGCATATCAAAATCAGGTACGTAGGGCTTAATGTCCAGAAGAGGTGTTCCATCTGCTATATCTACATCCTGGATGCGAAGTGTTTCTCCTTCGATACCAACAAGACGTACCACAGAGAGGCCGATTGGATTGGGTCTGCTTGGAGCTCGTGTTGCAAATAATCCACGGGTTTTGTCATCCATATAAGGTGTTACTCTCAATCTTGAGTTTTTTGAGAGATGAAAGTGGAATATTAAAATAATGTGAGAGAACCCTTCCACATCTTTTAATCCTTCAGTATATTCCGGAAATATCTCCACTGTTCCTTTGATGCCTTTAGCAGCGGTGGGTTGTATGGGTATTCCCTGTAGCTTTTTGAAGGGAGAATGAATGATTCCTATTGGTTTATATTTTATTTCATCCGTCATAAATTTTTTTAATAATATATACAGTTCCAAATAAGGTTTGCAATACTGCTGGTAAAGATATGGGAAAAGTATTATTTAAAATAATCCGGTATAGATATTATTATTGGCAGCTTCTCTTAGAGTAGCGCGGGATGCTTTTCTCATCACGAAGTTAACCGGAATGTATAATAATGAAGATTTTCTTAAATGAAAAGTTCTTTTAGCAATCGAACGTAATGAGGAAAGCTGTTTTCGTGACCAGTAATAACCTTCCTGAAGTTCTTCAACAGTTAATAATTTAGGCTGGAAGACAACCTCTCCCACGGTATATTTTGACCAATCACGACTTATTATTCTTCCTTCTTTTTCCATTTTCTCGTTAAGACGTGTTCCCGGAAGTGGTGTAAGTATTGCAAGGCTTGCCAATTCTATTTGGTTTCTATCGATAAAGGATACGGTCTCTTCAAAAACACTTTTGCCATCCGAATCGAAGCCGAAAATAAAAGCTCCTATAATAGCTATGCCGTGGTCGTGGATTATTTTTATTGATTCTTTGTAATCTTCAACTTTGTTCATACTTTTTCCAACTTCTTTTAAACTGCTTGGAGATACAGATTCGATACCAATAAAAAGAGATATGCACCCACTTCTCGCGGCAAGTCTTAACAGTTCTCTATTTTTAGCTATGACAAGAGATGCCTGTCCAAACCATTTAATATTCAGAGGAATTAAAGCTTTAAATAATTCTTTGGCATATTTAGGATTTCCCGCGATATTATCATCGACAAAAAATATGATAGTTCGTCTACTTACGGTTTTTATCTCTCTTACAATGTCTTCGATAGATCTTGTTCGGTAGGTTTGTCCGAAGAAATGAGTAACAGTGCAGAAATCGCAGTTAAAAGGACACCCCCGGGTTGTCTGTATCAGATGCATTTCTTTGTAGTATTTGTTCTTTTTTTCATATAAGTCTGTTCTGGGTAAGGGGATTTTTTTTAGGTCCGGTCTTTTTTTCGAAGAATAAAACTTTTTTAGTTTTCCGTTCTTGAAATCCTTTACGAGGGGTTTTATCTGTCCTTCCGCTTCTCCCATTACGATAGAGTCGGCATGTTTTATGGCTTCAAGAGGCAGTACCGAAGCATGCATCCCTCCCATTATGACAGGAACGCCTTTTTCTCTGAATTTATCTGCAATTTCATAAGCTCTGGGTACTGTCGAAGTAATCGAAGTTATTCCAACCAGGTCTACTTTTTCAGCATAATCGATTTCTTCGATACTGTCATTTATTATCTCGATCTTGGTACCGCGGGGAAACAGAGCCGCAACGGTTGCAAGACTTAAACGCGAAAAATTTATTGCCTTTTCTCTTTTGCTAACAAATTGTACTGGGGACCGGGGTGAGATTAATTTAACAAACATTCTTAACTCCTTTCATTTATCCCTCTTAAGATGTACACAGACATAGGGAACTTCCCCAAATTTCTTTTACATGTGATTATCATATAATCTTAGACGAATGTGTTTACTTAAGTATAACATAAAACACATAAAAGTAAAGGGAATAGAAAGACTCTTTGTTCGAACTTAATTAAGTGTTTTTCTGTTATGGGTTTTTCGGTTAAAAATTATTATCTCCACAAAAATATAGTTATCAATATTTGATTGGGGGCAATAATTATGTACATCAAATTTTTTAGCACCGTCCCCTTAGATATCAAAACTCTTTTTTCGACGATTGCTCCTTTACCACCGGGAGTGGCCGCCGCGAGAAGATCTACTCCTTTTGCCACCTCTGGAACCTTCCTGGCGTGGTCTGGCTTCATTGACGACAATTTCTCTGCCTTTTAGTTCTTTGCCGTTTAGACCACTAATTGCAGCTTCTGCTTCCGCTTTCTCGGGCATTTCTACAAAGCCGAATCCTCTGGATCTACCTGTAAACTTATCTGTAATTATCTTAACGCTGGATACCTTCCCATGAGCTTCAAAGGCTGTTTTAAGCTCTTCATCTGATAGATCCCACGATATATTTCCTACGTATATATTCATTTTACCTCCTTTTAGGTTTAGAATATTTACATAATTTTGAAAATGTAATTGAGTTCGAATACTATTGTAGAATGTAAGTATTACGGACTATAACCGGCAAAACCATAAGGGAAACAAAAGGAAACAACCACAGATAGAATCCTAAAGATCTTGAAGGTTTCTAACTACATTTTCTTTGAGACAAGATATGCGTTTCTTGGGATAAGTCAAGGTTAAATCTTGAGATTAAATCCTCTTGACATTTAATGAAAAACAAGTACTTTTTTCGTAATCGAGTCTAAGGGGGTTTTATGCAAAGTCCAAAAAATTTTTTTATACTCTTTACTTCTTTTGTTTTTTTGCCGCTTTGTACCTTTGCTCAAGTTAATGTCAAGATTCACAGACCGCCTCCAAATCAATTAAAAATAGAGGATCTTTGGTGGGTAGACCTGACTAATTCTGTAAGGGATCCGGCAAGGGCAAACACTTATAATGTTTATCTTTATGGCGAAATAAGCAGAGGAAACAAACTAATTTTTCGGGGTAGCACAAACAGTTTTAAGCTACCTCCCGGCACTAAAAGGGTACGTGCGCGTGATATAAAAAGTGTGCACGACACCTGGTACAGCCCGGAGTACGAAGAATATCTCGTGCGTATTGGTAGTGTTCCGGCAGGTGACTATAACGTATGTGTTTCTGTTAAAGATTCAAAGACGAATAAGGAGCTGGCAAGACAATGTATAAAAGTTTCAGTTGAATTGGCGAATGCTCCCAGACTAATTTCTCCTAAAGGAGATTTGAAGGCTAAGATAAAAAGGCCTATTTTTACCTGGACAAGACCTTCTCCTGTTCCTGCCAATATGAAAATTAGTTATAAAGTTAAAATTGTGGAGGTTTTTGAGGGGCAAACCAAAGAAGAAGCTATTAGATCAAATATACCTGTTTATGAGCAGGATGGCATTAAAAGTACTTCTTTACAATATCCAATTAAAGCAAAAGCTCTTGATATGGATAAAAATTATGCATGGCAGGTACAGGCTATTGATGAAGTTGGTATGCCTTTTGGCGAGCGGCAGGGTATGAGTGAAATATGGCAGTTTAATCCGCGAGATATATATAGAGATGATATAGTTAGATTGCCGCTTCCCGGGGTTTTGAAGATAGGTGATTTTGTTTTGAAGAATATTACTTATAGTACAGGGTCGAATATGGATTCCCTTTCAGGTCACGCGGAGTCGTTTTTCCTTCAGAAAAACATACCTACTCATTTTGGCGGCCCGATGTTTACATGGACTGAGGTAAATTTCTCATTAGATTTCAATAATTTAAAAGCAGAGTGGGCAACAGGTGATACGGCAGAGGTGACCGTGGGTGAAATTACCGAAGATTTCTCCACTCCTTTAGAGATTAATGTGGAGGGCTATCCTGTCTCAGTGTACGATGTACATATGTGGGTGGATTCTGCAATTTCAGAACTTGCTGTTAAAGTTACCTGTCTTTGTGATACACTTAGTTGTGAAGCGCTCGCACTTGAACCTTTTACCTCAAGGGTTTCTCCTAAAATAGATTTATACAGAGAGTTTCCTGTTGAAGAGAGGGGACCCTTTGTCCTCGGAGAAACCGGTATTTTAATTAAATCGACTGATAAAGTGATAGTGGACTTGAGCAGAACGATTACCCCGGCTGATGTTGGAATTTCCTTTAATCAGGGAGAAACAATAGAACAACCGGATATGCAGAATTCTAATACCGGTTTTCTTTACGGAAGATATACATTTACAAACGGAAAATTGAATTCGAGCGGTTTCAGTGCAACATTCCAGCTTGCTTCACCTTTTAACTTTTCTTCGATTAGCCCAATGGGTTTTGATGTTTCTTTAGCTTCAGGTTATCTTGAAATTGATAGTTGTAAGGTAAAGGGAGGTATATTCACCAATGGTTCTATTCAGATTCGAAAAGGAGAAAGAGGTGTTTATAAAGCCGATGGTGGTCAAATTTCTGTTGATTATGATTCGCTTTTTGTTGATTCGAAGTTGAATATTTATGGTGATGTGATTAACAAAAGTGATGAGATGAGGTGGGGTGGGTTTGGGATTACCTGGAATGATGGACAGTTCAGGTTGAAAGGAGGCCCTGCTAGATTTGTCTCACCTGTTAAAGGAGACACATTTAAGGTTTATGCGCCTATAATGCTTGATTCTCTTTCCGGGCTAACAATTAAATATGATAAAGATCATTATATTTTCAGTATTTATTCTATAGATACGGAAGACTCGATTCAAATTTCAGGTGGGGCTCTGATAGGATATTTTAATGTTCAGGCTTTTGGAATCTCCGGTATACTGCGTCCATTTAGTCAATCAAGACCAAGAGACAGTGTTATGTTGGGGGATAAAAATTCATCCCAGTATGAGGGTAAAGAGCCGTTTATTACCTATATAGGATGGCTTTTAAAAGAGCCGGATGTAGATAGTTCTCTGAACATTGAGTTTACATTCGCAGGGAACTCCGCATTTGATTCGGACATAGGAGGTCAGTTTAAGATTCCAATGGAGTGTGTTTTTTATTCGGATAAAGACACTTGCAAAATTATGCCTCCATTTAGCGGTATGGAGGTTACTTCAACAGCAAGTTTTGTTGGAGGGAATGTTGCTTTTAGCGATACACTCCAATTGCCTTATTGGGGAGTAGGTATTACTTCAAAGCGAGGTGTCATTAGTGTTAAACTTGGTGAGATCGTTTACACTAATGCGGATATTTACGAACCTGTTCATTTTTCTAAGGGGTTTAATATTATCTGGGGTGAAATGCTTGCCAATGGTAGTCTCGGAGAGTTCTACTTTAACCATAATGCTGCTCATCAGAAGTTCGACGGATTTCCAATTACTCTCGATTCGGCTGCTCTAAGCGCGTACGATTCTAATAAGCCCGGGGAACTTGTCGTAAGAAGCAACGTTCACTTTAGTTTCTTCGGAGAAACAGATACACTCATTACAGTACACGATGCAATATATGACAAAGTTCTTGAACCTTATTTTGGTAGATTGGTTTCTATTGACCCTTATTCTTTTGCTCTGTATAGAGAATGGGGTTCCGATATGTCTATTATGGATTTCCCTGAAGTTATGTATGATTCACTAGCGCAGAATGGTTTTAAGGGAACAGGGCTGGTAGATATTGAGTTTATGCCAGATGCTCATCTTCCTGCGACCATAAGGATAGATAGCATGTCTTCGAGTATATGTATGACTGATAACAATGTTCACGATCTGTTTTTTGGTGTAGGAAATTTTAGTTCGGTTGAGAGGACCTGGGGTTGTATTTACATTGAGGGCGATGAGCTTAAGCGAATGGTAACAGGCGGAGCCCTGTATGCCGGAGCTAGTGCCGTGAGTTTGGTTCCTGCTCAAGGTGGCGGAGGGGTAGAATGGAAAACTGTGGTTACTCCTACAATGACTCAATTTACATGTCATGGTCTAATGTATATAGATATTGGTTTGGCACACGCGGAGGTAAACGGCAGAATTCGCCTTACTCATGATAGGAGCATACCGGCTCTTGATGGTGAGGTTTATGGTCATTTTAATATGTCGGATGTTCTTGTGGGAGGAATGGAAGCAGAAGGACAGGTCACCTGGCATTTCGGCAGTGATTACTTTATGCTTCAGGGGAGAGTTTCTGTAGATATTTATTCGTGGCTCGGAGGGGCTGGAATGGAAGGAGGCTTGTTTATAGGTAAAGATGCCCCGAGCAGTCAAGCCTGGGTTCTTTTGGATGAAGATGGGCGATTTGGTATAAATATAGAGAAACTTCCCGAAACACTTACCGGGGTTTATGGATATGGTGAATTCAAATGGAGTAAGAAATTCTTAGGGGGTGTGCTTGAGGCTGAGATAGTCATACATGTTGGGCTTGGTCTATTCGTGCAGATTAATGGACCCGCTATGATGGGTAATTGCGGAATTTATATACGCGGTGAGATTCTATGGGGACTTGTTTCTGCTTCGGTCTTAGCAAATTTACAATTCTTTGCCGCAGTGCCGCCAGATCCCTCATATTTCGAAGGGACTATAAAACTCAGAGGTTGTGTAGCCTATATTTTCTGCGCGAGTGTTAAGCTTACTGCCGGTCTAAGTACAGAAGATGGATTCTATATTGAATATTAAAAAGGGGATAAAGATGAAGAAGCTATTTATATTTATTATTTTAAGTATGTTTGTGTTAATCCCGATAGGATTGCTTGCCCAAGATGCCCTTTACGGGTTAAGTGGAGATGTCGCATTAGACGGCAGCACTTTTATTCTCCTTTTGTGGTCTCATGAAGAAAACGTTGCAGGATACAATCTGTATAGAAAGGAAAGTGCTACGGGTAAGTTTCCGGATGAACCCCTAAATCCTAAGCCTCTTGTGCCGTGGAGTGATTGTAATCGCATTAAAAGTATTATTCCCTATGGTTCCGAGGAATGGAATGCGATTTCAACTGCTCTTTCAAAACCTGTAGAGAAAAAAGAAGAAAAGGAAATGCTAAAGGGAATTAAAGGAAGTTTTATAGATGAGAGTATTATAAAAGAATCTTCCGTTGCTCCGAGCAAAAAAACTGTTCCCTATTCTGCTTCTACCGTAGAAGTAGATAAGACTAAGATTGAAAGTGAAGTTAGTTCTTCGAAAATTTATAAAGACGTTTCAAAAGCCTCGGTATTAAGGACGGAAGCGGTAAAAGCCTCAGTATTAGAGGGAATTAATAAGGAAATGTTAGAGTTGAATTTTATATATTTTAATCCTTGTAATATCTCCGAAGTTTCCGATACAACTAAAGACTTCGAAGCGTTACAGGCACTGGCGAATGCTTATTGGAGGATCGCTCTTGTTATGGGATGGGCTTTTGTTGATGATGATGTTGTAAACGGAACTACTTATTATTATGAATTAAGAGCAGTGGATAAAAATAATACGGAAAGAGTTTTGGGTAACGCTCAGATAACTGCCGGTTCTCCTATTACTCTGCCGGCTCCTTCTAATGTAATGGCAGAACCTGGGGATCATTCGGTTTTGTTGAAATGGGATGAGATGGATCATGCATTTTCGTTTGAAGTGTTTAGGTCAAATATTCCAAATCCGATGATAATCGGAAAGAGAGTGAATGCTGCCTTGATTCCCGCGCAGTGCAGCACTGCTACTGGTTTTGTAAATTGTTTTGAAGATTATCTTCATACGGATGATAATGGTTACCCGATAAAACATCTGGTAGAGAATGATTCTATAGGTGGTCCGTTTGTTGGTACTAATTATTATTATAGAGTCAGAGCTCTTGATCTTTTGGGTAGGAAAGGTTCTTTTTCTTCTCCTGAAAGCGGATCACCATACGATTCGACAAATCCGGCGGTCCCTCGAGATATTACTGTCGTTCCTCGCGGTGATAGTTTGCAGATAAAGTGGTTTAAAGTTACGCGTGATGTTGTTGGTCGTATAGATGGCATTCAGAATTATACTGTTTACAGGGGTGATTCCGTAGGGGATCCTTCACCTATAAGTATTGGAACTACAGGACAGGTAAGCCCCGATTCTTCTTATGTGTATTTTATGTATAGCGCAAGTGATCTTCGACCTGCGTTTGGAGAGAAAGTTTTCTGGTATAGGATAAAGGCGACCGATGTATACGGCAATTCGGGACGTCTGTCTTCTCCTGTGGCCGGATATATGTCGGATACAAATCCGCCCGATCCGCCAGTTAATTTAACTGCGGAAGGTTTCGAGGAGTATATAAAGCTTGAATGGGATAAAAATACGGAACCGGACATGGGAGGTTATAATGTATATAGAGGAGTATGCGGGTGGGATAGTATTTGCAGAAAGGGACATGAAGAGAGAGAATGTCTCGAATGGGAGTATATTCCCTACCCGATGTTTCTTATTGGTAATATAGACGATAAAGATTCTACAGTTTATGAGGATAGAGGTGTCCCTTTGACATCTCCAATATGTTACAGGTATTCAATAAAGGCTTTTGATATGACACAAAACGCGAGTGACACAAGCAGGACTGTATGTCAGAGATTAAGAGAAAAAACACCTCCTCATCCACCGGTTATTTCAGGGCTTAAGGCTCGCGATGGGGCAATAAAAGTTGAATGGGTCGCTCCGCCGGTTCAGGATCTTTTTGGTTTTATTGTTGAGAGAGCTGATGATACAACTGGTCCGTGGAAAGGAATAAGCGATGAGCTAAAGTTTCCCGAGGTTGTCGAATGTGAAGATATACCTGTGACAAATGCATGGGCTGCAGATTCGATTTTTTCTTTTCTTGATACGACTGTACTTGCACAGAAGATTTACTATTATAGAGTTAAAGGAGCAGATTGCGGAGGAAATATCGGAGAAGCTTCTGCCTACGTTGAAACGTACACTTTTGATTTTAGCGGCCCACCCACACCGACCAATGTAACGGTAAACCCAGTGTCGGGAGAATGCGCTCTTAAGATTGAATGGGAGCCTAATTTTGACGCTGAGAATTTTGGATTTGTTGTTTTTCGTAGCGTATCTTCTGACAAAGGATATTTGCAGATGAGTCCTGTAATAGAGGGTAATGAGTTCATAGATAGAAAGATTACAGCAGGTAAGCAATACTACTACAGGATACAATACTTTGGCAAAGATGGAAGTTCTTCATCATTGTCTACTCCCGTAAGTGGGACGGTTACACCTTAAAGGGGGTAAAGATGGGAAGAGTTAAGTTTGTTTTTATATTGGTACTTTTAGTAATTTGTTTTTACCCATGTTATGGTGAAGAGCACTATGCAAAGGTAAACGGATGGGATTTTTGTAACTGGGATGTAGGTGGAACTAGATGGGATATTTTTCAGCAGAGTTTTATAGGTATTAGTGAAAATGATGCTCTTGATCAACTTCTTTACAGTACACTTTACTATAAGCTTGTTAAGAGTTATATATGTTTTGGAATGTGCCTTACGGCTACCACTATACTAAAGGAAGAAGGGCATCTTGGTTTTTGTAAACCTGTCTACAGGTATCCGGGAGATAATGTTGAACCGTACACAGGTCCTACGGATACTTTACTTGCAAAAGCAATAATGATTATGCAGGCTCATCAGGCCAGTCAGGCAATGATTGGTTGTTTTGCTGAGAGGTCAGCTACAGGAGAGATTAAGGATGCTATGGCTGCATATAACGATGTTGAATATTATCTTGCGGCAAATGACCCCCCTCTTATTACTGTTATAGCCGGAACGGGAAGCGGGCATGCCTTAATAGCTTATGGTACTGAAGAGGTGTCAAACAATCAATGGAAAATTTACATTTATGATCCAAATAGATCTTATAGAGCTTTTAAACGGTACTATGATATGGATAGCAATTATATAAAGATAGAAACGACAAGTAATCCTAGTGGATATAAATGGTCTTTCAAGAGGGATCCGAGGAAAAGTAATGTTCTCTGGGAAGGAGATATGAGCGCAACCAGTGATGGTTTTATATTTGCGTATCCATCTTCTATGGTGATTCCTCCTTCTACTAACCCTTTTAAATCCTTGGGTGAAAATTTGACTACTGCATTTTTTGCAGGAGATGGTGGTTATATTGCTCAGATTACCGATGAGGAAGGTAAAAAATTCTATAAAACTGATACTAAAAAGCATGAATCTTTATCAGATATTGAAGCTGATCCTGGTAAGAAAATGGCTAATACGATAAGGTTTCCTTTGATTACTGATGATCCCGGCAAACAGCCCGAAGTTTACTTTGTGAGGAATGCCGAGAGTGGAGATTTGAATATTGATGTTGTCAGCAAAGGGAAAGGGTATGAGTTGTATATTGCCGGTGGAGGAAATTTTGTGAAAATTAAGGCTGAAGATAGTCCTGCAGGGAAAGATAAACTTGTATTAAAAAGTCTGGGTACATCAAAAGAAGAAGTTCAACTTTTCAGTAAAAGGGCTTCGGTAGATTTCAATGTAGAGCTTTACCGTTCTTTAGGCGAAGAAAAGAAATCCAGGACGTTTAAACTTTCTAATATGAAGGTAAGAAAAGATTCACCCATTCAACTTCGACTTGCGGAAAACCAAAAGGGGATACTTCTTAGAAGCGGAAAGGACAAGTTTAGTTTTGACCTTGAAATAGAAGAGAGGGAAGGGAAGAAAGTTGATAAGATTTCAAAAAAAGGTTTGGCTCTTGAATCTAAGGCCTGGCAATCAGTTGTGCCGAGTAACTGGAAAAAGCTTAAGGATGCTGAGATTAAGGTAAGAAAGTAATATTACTATTAGAATAGATTCTATTGATGCGACTTGAATGGTTGAGTTGAAAAAGTAGAAAACATTGGTTAACGTAAGTGTTGTATGGTCGGTTGACTTTCGAGTGAGTTTTAAGTATCCTTAAAGGAATAGGTGGAGGTGTAATCATATGTTTAAGATTCGTCCACCCTTACAAAGTTTAAGAGTGTTAAAGTCTTACTGTACAAGAGAAGTATATCGGAATAATTTAACATCCTCAATTTACTTCAGATATAACGTCAGAAAGTTTTTAAAAATTCCAGGCAGGTTTTTTATAGCAGTTATCATTGTGTTTTTAATTGTAGGACTTAAGGCAATAGATGCATTAGCTTATGTAGACGCATTTTATGAAGGTTCCGCTACCCCAGGTCTTCACGAAACAGAAAAAGAACGATGGGGATTCAGAGAACTTGCTGAAGGAAATCTTATATCAATATTCTATGCCAGAGGACCATCTGGTTGGGGTTCTGAACCGGAAGCTCTGGAATGGTTAGCTGACAACGGAGTTGATATACTTTATCAGATATGGTTCAGGCATGAGAATAACTATAATATTCTGGATATATTTTATAATTATGAGTCCTGTCGGGATACTGTAGAGGCAAGTATCGACTTTCACTTTGACTCGCTTGATCCAAATAAAATCTGGGCTGTTCGATTGGGTGATGAGGAGCCTGCGGGTGGCGGATATCGTTGGGGTTTAATAGAAGACCCACTGCCAGAAGGTATTGCAAAATATGGCAGTATTTATTACGAGGACACTGGTGATAGTCTTAAGCCTCTCCAATTTATGAACCATTCTGAACATCAAAGATTTTTCGAGTGGGCGAATGAAAGAGATACATGGGTGCTGAATTGGATCTATGGTAATGTAAAGGAGAAATGGCCACACCTGGAAGTTTTTCAGAACGTTTTCGCAAGGCCGTTGGATTGGGCATACGCTGAACCATATTTACTTAATGCAGATGGCTTCATGTATGACCATTATACAACACATATAGATGGATTCTGGGATGTGTATAATACTGTGCGTTATTATAAGACAGTATTTCCGGACACACCATTTCATATGTTGCTATGGGGCATGTCCTCTATACCGGTCAAAGAGTCTGAGGCGCCTGTAGATCGGGTTGTATTCAAGAAAATGGCCTGGGCATCCTATCTTGGTGGTGCAGAAGGAATTGGTTGGTTTCAGGGAGATTCTTCAGGGTTGATGTACTGGCAGACAACCCAGGAGTGGGCGTTGGAGGATTTTGATTATCTTAACTCTATTAATAAGGATTTGATGGGAATGACCGAATTCGCTCCGGAACCAAGAATATTGGTGATCGGACTGCTCCCTTCCGGGCTTTACAGGATAGGTTTATTCAAGGAATATGACACCGTGAGCGAGGATTTTTTGGCTATGCGTGATTTTGAGCTTACGCAATATGATATAATATTTGTGTTTGGAGAGGTGCATTATAATGAAGTCGTGGTGAAATTGAATGATTATGTAAGCATGGGTGGCAATTTGGCGCTTGTCACGACTTTGTTGCCTGAAAACCCAGAAATCGAGTATGGACATAGAGATGGTAAATTTTTATTCGAAGAGTGCGGATATCGAACCGAATATGGTCTTTCAGGAATAGTAACAATCGAGGTGGAGAAACCGAATACGTTGGATTTAGAGTTCAGTTACGTTGATTCTTCTTTTCAATCGACAACTTTTAAGGTTACACAGAATCCCGACTATTTCGAGCCGATTGGTAAGTATTACCTCGGTGGTGTGGAATATACGGAAGGGTACCCAAGCTTTCTCTATCGAGAAGATCCGGACCATGGGTGGATATTTTATAATGGATATGTTCGATACAGTCATTCTCATGAGCAAGCAATGCTTATATGGAATACGTTCTTCAGAGCATTTGCTTTGAATCTTTTAGATAAACCAGAATGTATTTCTACTGAAGAGCAAGAGGGCACACTAATAACGCCCGGAGTGATGGGAGAAGGCGAGTTGTTAGTTGGCATGGTTAATGACACAGTGGCTAAGAGTTTTACATACACCTTAAGTCTTGATCGCTTTGGATTTTCGGATGGAACTTACTTTGTGTATTTTTGGGATGGTATGCAGTCCTATGGGGAATTCACATCAAGTGAGGGAAATTTATCTTTTCCCGTGGATTTACTCGCCAATGATGTTAAGCTATTTCTTGTCTCTGATCATCTAGTCGGGATCGTTATCGATGATGTAACAGAAGGGGGGTTTTCTCTATTCCAGAACTATCCGAACCCATTTCATTCAGGTACTTGGATTCCGTATTCCATAGGAAATATTGATAAGGAGGAGAGAGTATTAATAAGGATATACGATATTGCTGGACGAATGGTGCGTGAGTTAGATTTGGGTAAACAAGGATCAGGTAGGTACGTCTCTAAGGATGAGGCAGCATACTGGGATGGTAGAAATTCGTATTATAGAAAAATAGCAAGTGGAATATATTTCTATCGATTGATAGTAGGGAACCAAAGCCGTACGCGCAAAATGATCCTTTTGCGATAGAGGTGGGGAAAAAGGTAGAAGATTTTAAATTATTGACTTTTGGTCTAATTTTCCTTATACTTTTTTAAACAAAACGGGAGGTATTTTATGCCGGAAGAAAAAGAAGGAGTGTTTCCGACTTTTGCGGTGATTGTTTTACTTATAGGAATCTTTTGGCTTTTAAATGAATTAAATGTTTTAAAAGCGAATGTGCCCTGGGTTCCTATAGTAATAATTGTCGTAGCCTTAGGTTGGCTTGTAGATCATTTTGTAGGTAAATAACCCTTGATAATATAAGGTTGCCCCGATTAAATCGGGGCAACCTCAGAGGGGGTAACTTACTTTAAAAACTTCGAGACAAACGGGGAGGTATCTCCGCGACGTAAGAAGTGTCCCGATGGTCCTTCTCCCAAAAATTCAGAAAACCATGATTCATGCTCGATTTCTTCGTTAAGGATAGCAAGAGCAAGGTCATAAGTTCTATGATCCTTGCCCGCTGTCATGTGACAGATTTCTGTGTACCCTCTCACCGCACAACGCTCTGCCTCCACTAGCACTTTTAATATCGCTTTTGCATCTGGTTTTTTGGGTAGAGATGCAGGCGGACAGGCAGACAAGTCGTGAAATTCTTTCATGCTACCCGGCAACTCGCCCCCAAGTTCGTAAATCCTGGGCATCAAGGCTTCAAAATGATTGCGGTCTTCGATTCTTGCGGTTTCCGCAATCTCTTTTATACCTTCACCTTCCAGCCCAATTAAATTTGCCCTAAGTATCGTGTAGTAGTAATAAGTCGTTAATTCCGCCGATGCGTTTTTTACCAATAACTTTAATAACTTGTCCAGATCTATTCCGGATTTTTTTACCATTTCAATTGCTACTTTTGCCATTTTTTCCTCCTTTTTTAAACGCTTTGTTTAAGTTAAAAATTTCTAATCATGATAGACATTGTTTACCGTTAATTAATTCACCTCATAATATTTCCTCCTTTCCTAATTATTACTATATAGTAATAATTATTAATACGTAACAAAAAATTTTTGCTACTTTCCGGTACAGTTTTTGCAAATTCCTTCAAGGACTACTCTTTTTTTAATAACGTTAAACTTGCCTTTGATTTCTTCAGGTATCTGCAGATTATTGTAGATGTCGCTGTGAAAATCAATTATATTTCCGCATTTTATACATCGGAAATGGTGATGTTCACGGGTGTCCGGATCAAAGCGTTTAGGTTCGCCGTATCCTTCTACTACATCTGCAATTCCTATTTCGAAAAAAGACAGAAGAGTTCTATATACAGTGTCGAAGGATATGTTGGGAAGATTCTTCCTCATTCGTTTGTACATCATGTCGGCTGATGGGTGGTCTTTAGCTTTCAGCAGTTCTTTGTATATTCCGGCGCGTTGAGGAGTAATTTTTAGATTGTTTACCCTGCATTTTTTACTAAAAGACTCCATTGCGCAATCGGTATTTTTATCCATGCAATTATTATATAGTAATCATTACTATTTGTCAAGGGGGTTCTTGTGATTAAAGAATTTTTAATTGCCCGGGTTGATTGATAGGCTTAGAGTATTTCCTCCCCGAAGTAGTCGACCCTAAAGATGTATCCTTCGGCATCAGTGCGGAATTCGACGGCTCCGTTTCCGGCTTCATTGCTAAATGTAAATCCGTATCTTATATTGGTGAAATAGTTGTTTACTTCGACTGCAACTGTATCGTTAACAGGGTCGCGGAATATAGCGAAAAAAACGTCTCCCGAGTCTGCGACGATATCTGCGGTATAGTCAATACTTCCTGTTGTTGTATCGATAAAATGAACCATGTATGTGTTTTCGGTAACGTATTTTTCGTGTTCCACAACAATTCCTTTCATGCCGACTGCATATGCTCTTGATCCTCCCGTGATCGGGTAGATGTAATGGACCCCTCCGGATTCCCATAACTCTAAAGAATAACCATTTTCATCATAGAGAGTTATATTTTCGTTGGGCGGTACTGTTTTTATTTCTTCGTCTTCCCCGGATGCCTTTCTAAAAATGATAATGAGTAAACCGCTGGAGTCTTCAGCGACGTCCAGATTGTCACCATTGAAGTAGTATATCTCATAATCGGATATATCCGGCCCAGTAGAACCACTGCAGAAGGTTAGCAGAAGGGATAATAAGAGGAGTGCTACCCACAGTTTGCCGACTAAAAAGTAGCAATTTTTTCTCATTTTTGCCTCCTTTTGTTTGGTATTAAAATTTAATTGTTTTTTTGTATTAGTCAAGATTGATATTTCTGGGCATATCGATAGTTAGGCTATTCCTATATAAATCCCTTGACATAGTTTATATTGTTCTTATGATTTAAATTGTAACTATTTAAAGCAAAGGAGGATTTAGTATATGTTTTCAAAAGTCAAAAGAATTAATAATTCATTTGTTACATTGGTTTTCATAGTTTTTCTTTTATTGTTGATGCCTTTTAAGATGATGGCTGAAGACGGTTATAGATTGTGGCTCAGATATGATAGAATAGCTGACGGGAATAGTTTGAAGGAATATGGAGAAGATATTAAAGCAATTCATTTTCCGGGAGATTCACCTACTCTAAAAGCTGCACGCGCGGAATTGACAGAGGGTGTTGCCGGTTTGCTTGGGATTCCGGTAAAATTTACGGATAAGCTTACCGAGAGCGGAACCCTGGTTGTAGGGACTCCGAAATCTTCGGGCGTTATTGCTTCTCTTTCTGTTACTAATAAACTAAAAAATCTTGGCAGGGAAGGATACATAATCCAAAATGCTGTTGTAAAGGGTAAAAATTGTGTTATAGTTTCTGCCAACACAGATGTTGGTATATTGTATGGAGTTTTTAATTTTCTTAAAATTCTTCAAACCAATAAAAGTCTTGATAATCTTTCTATAAGCGAGAACCCCAAGGTCGAATACAGACTTTTAAACCATTGGGATAACCTCGACCGGACTTCTGAAAGAGGCTACGCAGGTTTTTCTATTTGGGATTGGCATAAACTTCCCGATTATGTTGACCCAAGATATAAGGATTACGCAAGAGCCAATGCGTCAATCGGAATTAACGGAACCGTTTTGACGAACGTTAATGCAAATGCTTTAGTTTTAACCCCGATGTATCTGGAAAAATTGGCCGCCCTGGCTGATGTTTTTAGACCCTATGGAATACGGGTGTATCTTACTGCGCGTTTCAGTGCACCGATTCAAATTGGCGGACTCAAAACGGCAGACCCTCTAAACGAAAAGGTTAAAAAATGGTGGAAAGATAAAGTTGACGAAATCTATAAATACGTTCCTGATTTCGGAGGGTTTTTAGTTAAGGCGAATTCTGAAGGCCAGCCAGGACCCCAGAATTATAACCGCAGCCACGCAGAAGGAGCCAATCTTCTTGCAGAAGCTCTCGCACCTCACGGAGGAATCGTTATGTGGAGAGCTTTTGTTTATACCTACGATAAAAATGAAGACAGAGCAGAGCAGGCGTACAACGAGTTTGTACCTCTTGACGGAAAATTTAGAGATAACGTTTTAATACAGGCAAAAAACGGCCCCATAGATTTCCAACCACGTGAACCTTTCCATCCTCTTTTCGGCGCCATGAAAAAAACGCCTGTTATGGTAGAATTTCAAATAACACAGGAATATTTAGGTTGTGCCACTCATTTAGTTTATCTGGCAACTCTATACAAAGAATGTCTGGAATCCGATACTTATGCTAAAGGAAAAGGGTCGACTGTGGCCAAGGTAATCGACGGTTCGCTTTTCGATTATCCGAACAGCGGGTTCGCCGGAGTTTCAAATGTCGGAACAGACAGAAACTGGACAGGGCATCATTTTGGCCAGGCAAACTGGTATTGTTTCGGGCGTCTTGCCTGGAATCATGAGCTTTCTGCGGAGGAAATTGCGGAAGAATGGATACGGATGACTTTTTCAAACGATAAAGAGTTTGTAAATACTGTAAAAGAAATTATGATGGCTTCCAGGGATATAACTGTAAGTTATATGACTCCGCTAGGATTACATCATATAATGGCGGAGGGTCATCACTACGGTCCGGGTCCGTGGGTGGCGGTTTCCGGCAGACCCGATTGGACTTCCGTTTATTATCATCAGGCAGATTCAAATGGAATCGGATTCGACCGCACAGAAACAGGTTCTAACGCTTTAGGGCAGTATTACCCTGAAGTAAGAAAGAAATTTTCTGACCCCAAAAAATGTCCGGATGAATATCTCCTCTGGTTTCATCATTTGCCATGGGATTATAAAATGAAGTCCGGAAGGACTCTATGGGACGAACTTTGCTATAAATATTACAGCGGCGCCGATTCTGTAAAATGGATGATTGACGAATGGTCTTCTCTGTCAGGGAAAATCGACGATGAAAGATTTGGACATGTGTCGACATTCCTGAAAATTCAGGCAAAAGAAGCCGTCTGGTGGAGAAATGCGTGTCTGTTGTATTTTAAAGAATATTCAAATATGGCTATACCTTCACAATATGAAAAACCGGAGAAGACACTCGAATATTACAAAAATCTTAAATTCCCATACGCTCCGGGGATTAGACCTTCATGGTAATGTAGCATTAAGATATATATTGATTCTATATTAATAAATAGGACAAAAAAGAATGATATTAGAACTTTTTTGTCCTATTTTGAGTTGTCCGTGAGAAGTAGATTTTTTTTGCGCAGACTTCCCCTTGGTGACTTTGCAATTAATATCTCAAGGAGTTATTTATAGATCGAGTATTTCTGAGTATATAACGGCGTAAATATATCCGTTTGACCTTGTCCGAAATTCAACTTCTCCATGCCCGATTTCGTTATTAAATTCGAACTCGTAAGCCATAATTGTTGAAGTGCCGGTTAGATCGACGGCTACGGTATCATTCAATGGGTCTTGAAATACAGCAATGAATTCATCTTCTTCAATTTCGACGATATCGGCGGTATAATCGATATGCCCGGTCGTCAAATCAATAAAATGAACCATGTATGTATTTTCGTTAACGTATTTTTCGTGTTCCACAACAATTCCTTTCATGCCGACTGCATATGCTCTTGATCCTCCCGTGATCGGGTAGATGTAATGGACCCCTCCGGATTCCCATAACTCTAAAGAATAACCATTTTCATCATAGAGAGTTATATTTTCGTTGGGCGGTACTGTTTTTATTTCTTCGTCTTCCCCGGATGCCTTTCTAAAAATGATAATGAGTAAACCGCTGGAGTCTTCAGCGACGTCCAGATTGTCACCATTGAAGTAGTATATCTCATAATCGGATATATCCGGCCCAGTAGAACCACTGCAGAAGGTTAGCAGAAGGGATAATAAGAGGAGTGCTACCCACAGTTTGCCGACTAAAAAGTAGCAATTTTTTCTCATTTTTGCCTCCTTTTGTTTGGTATTAAAATTTAATTGTTTTTTTATATTAGTCAAGATTGGGATAAGTGAGTGAATGGGTTTATGGAGCCTATCTGTTTAACTTAATGTTAAAAATTTAATTTGGCTTGCCAATAATGTTTTTTTGTATATGTTATGTAGGTTTTAAGAGATAAAATGGATAAGATAAAGCTTAAAAGTGAAGTTTTTTGATGTTTACAAATATGATTTTACAAATAATTGGTAATACCGCTGGCACCAATAACCTTATTGCTCAGGGTATTGGGATGGTTGGGCTTATATTTGCTATTATTTCCTTTCAAAATAATAAGCGTAATCTTATTCTTCTCTTTCTGGGTATGGCACAGATGTGTTTTATTATTCATTTTGCGCTTTTAGAGGTATGGACTGCCTCCGCGATGAATATTGTAGGTGCCACCCGTACTTTCTTTTTTATGCTAAGGGGAAGAAAAAAATGGATGGACAGCGATTTAGTAATGTATCTTTTTATCAGTCTGTTTTTAATAGCGGGTATTTTATCCTGGCAAAATTGGCTCAGTCTTTTACCTATCATGGCAATGGTTATCGAGACAATTGGTGTATGGCAGAGGGATCCCAGGAAAATACGTTTTATTGTCATGATACCACGTCCTATGTGGATTACATTTAATGCTATCCATCGCTCTTATGCGGGTGTTTTAACAGAGCTTTTTGTGATTACTTCTCTTATTGCAGGGATTGTTCGCTTCGACATCCTGCCCTGGGTTAAAAAGAGAAACGGCGCAAAGAAACGAAGTGAGAATTCTTTAGAGTAATACAACTTAACCTAAATCTTTGCGCAAAGGACTATTTCTATTGACATTTTTTTAGTAGCGATTATTTTTCTTGCGATGTCTTGTTACTGGTTTTTTTCTTATAAGCTATACGGGAAAGATACAATCAGTTCGTCGTGCTCGAAGTATCCAGTAAATGTTAAATCAAAAATTAAATGGTAAAAATCAGAGGGAGGAATTATATGAAGTATCTAATTCGTTTGCTAATAATTGTTTTGATTTTCTTATTTGTAATATCAGGTGTCTATGCAGAAGAAAAAAAAGAGATAAAAGTGGGAGATTATTGGTGGAATCAACCTCCTCCGGTAAAGCCAATCGAGAATCCGCATAAAAAAGACCTTCCTCTTATAAAGGTAAAAGAAAATGAATTTGTTAATCCCGGGGGTGAGACAGTTGTATTCCGCGGATTGGCGCCTGCTGACGCTGATAAGCTAGAAAGGCAAGGATACTGGAATAAAAAGTTTTTTGAAGAAATGAAGAAAATGGGTTCGAATATAATTCGTCTTCCGGTTCATCCTATTGCGTGGAGAGAACGTACTCCAGAGGTTTATTTGAGACTGCTCGATGATGCGGTTCGGTGGTGTACAGAACTTAAAATGTATGTGATAATAGATTGGCATAGTATAGGCAATCTTGAGATGGAACTTTTTCAGGATCCGAATTATAATACCACTAAAAAGGAAACCTATGAGTTCTGGAAGACTATCGCTAATCATTTTAAAGGAAACAACACAGTTGCTTTTTATGAGATATTCAACGAGCCCACTCACTATTTTGGTGCTCTGGGCAGTATGAGCTGGAGTGAGTGGAAAAAAATAAATGAAGATATAATTGGTTTAATCCGTGCGTATGATAAGGAAACTATTCCTCTGGTGGCAGGATTTGACTGGGCATATGATTTGAATAACGTTCGGTACGAACCTATTAATGCAAAGGGAATTGGTTATACTGCCCATCCATATCCGTATAAAAGAAAAAAACCATGGGAACCTAAATGGGATGAAAATTTCGGATTTGCTAAGGAGCAGTATCCCGTTGTGGTGACAGAGTTTGGATTCAGTTTTGAGGAAATAAAAAAGGGTGAAAATAAAGGATACGGAGAGGCTATAGTTAAGTATCTTGAAGAAAGGGGGATTAGCTGGATTGCCTGGATTTTTGACGCCGATTGGCACCCTCAAATGCTTAAATCGTGGGAAGGCTATGAGCTTACAGGAAGCGGGGAGTTTTTTAAAAAGGCATTGCATGGAAAGGTCGGAAAATAATAATAAGAAAGTTGGTGTAAAAAAAGGAGTAATAGATGTTAAAAGAATTTAAAGAATTTGCTATGCGCGGAAACATGGTTGACATGGCAGTTGGTATTATAATAGGTGGCGCTTTTGGCACAATTGTCAAGTCTCTTGTGTCTGATGTAATAATGCCTCCGATAGGGTTGTTGTTGGGTAAAGTTGATTTTTCTAACCTCTTTATTGTGCTTAGGGGGAGAGATGCTTCATATGCTACACTCGCCGAAGCTCAGGCTGCAGGGGCTGTCACATTAAATTATGGCGCCTTTATTAATACAATAATAAGTTTTATTATTGTTGCTTTTGCGGTATTTCTAGTAATAAAGAATATTAATCGCTTGAAAAGGGAAGAGCCGGCGCCCGAACCAACAACAAAAGAATGTCCTTATTGTCTTTCCGCTATACCTTTAGATGCTACGCGCTGTCCGTTTTGCACTTCGTCTTTAAAAAGCGAATGATCTTTGTAGATACAATATAAAAATTTAAGGTGTTTTATTAAGAAAGTAGACATAAGGTTTATTTTAATAACTTAATTCTTTACAGCATCAAGAAAGCCAGAATTATGCACTTGACTTTTCGAAAAAGTTTTTTATTATAATATAAGATTGGAACAATTGCATATTTGAAACGATTACAGAAAAGGAGGTAGTATGGAGAAAAATTATCCTTTGGGTGGAGGTGTTTTAAAGTGGGCTGAAGGTGGATGGCTTGAGGAAAATTTAGGTGGGGAATTTTCTATTGTAGATGTTCAGCCTAATATACACGATTATATTCTTGAGCACATTCCAGGTGCTGTCTATTTTAATCCTGACTTATTGAGGGTTCCATATAAAGGTAGGCCCGGTGCTTACATGCCGGAGAGGGCTGTAGAGTTGCTTTTCAGAAGGGTGGGACTTTCAAATGATTTTCCTGTGGTGGTTTATACTGGTGTTGGTGGTTTTAAGGGTTGGGGTGATGGTCTTGAACAAACGATGGTCGCCTATTCACTTATTAGGTTTGGGCATAACAAAGTTTATGTTCTGGATGGCGGTCTTAATGATTGGAAAAAGAAAGGGAGAAAACTTACAAAAGATTTTCCGGTTATAGAAGAATCTGACTTTGAAGTGAAATTAAGGACAGATTACTGGCTTGAATATGAGGATTTTAAGAAAATTAAGGATGGGGTAGGTGTAGTTCTGCTCGATGCAAGACCGGCAAATGTTTATGAGGGTCAGGGTCCCTGGATTAAGCCCGGGCACATACCCGGAGCGATAAATCTACCCTGGAAGAGTTTAATGGCCGAAGAGAATTCGACTCTTTTAAAAGACGAAGATGAAATTAGGGATATTTTGGATAAAAAAGGTATAGATTCGGATAAAACCATAATATGTTCATGCGGTACGGGAAGAGAGGCAACCAATGAGTTCATTATGTTTAAGTTTCTTCTTGGCTACCCAAAAGTAAAGATATATGAAGGTTCTTTTACAGAATGGTCCTCTTACCCTGATAACCCTACAGTAACCGGAGAAAATCCACGTTAAAAAAGGAGGTTTTTTTAATGGAAGAAAACATTGTTGAAAGGAAGGAAAATTCGAAAGAAAAGGTTCTTGCAATCGGAGCAGAGGTGTATTCAAGGGTTGTAGGTTATTACCGTCCTGTTAAAAACTGGAATGACGGAAAAAGGGAAGAATTCAAGGATAGAAATTATCTGTCTCACAACTCTGAAGAGGTTGCCGCGTAGTTTATAGTTTAATAAGAGGAGAAAAATTTGCTTTTCGAGAAAGTTGAATCGGAAGGTTTAGCGCATCGTTCTTACATTTTCGGTCATAATAAAGAAGCGTTTGTAATCGATCCCAGAAGAGATGTTGATATCTATCTTTATCTGGTTTCCCGCAGGGGTTACAAGATTAAATATATTTTTGAAACTCATCGTAACGAAGACTATGTTGTGGGTTCGAAAGAACTTGCTGATAAAACGGGCGCGGAGATTTTTCATGCGGATACGGGGTTGGACTATAAATACGGTCATGAAGTAAACGATGGCCAGAAGTGGAAAATAGGTTCTTACGAAGTCGAAGCGATTTATTCCCCGGGTCACACTAAAGGCAGTATGAGTTATCTTCTTTTCGACGTTAGCCGCTCTCCCTGGATTCTTTTCTCCGGGGATACTCTTTTCGCTGGTGATGTCGGGAGAGTTGATTTACTTGGTAAGGATAAGATGGCGGAAATGGCAGAAATGCTTTACGATACGATTTTCCACAAGTTTTTTTCTCTCGGTGATGGAGTTATTGTTTGTCCGGCTCACGGTCCCGGTTCGGTATGCGGAGGAGAAATCGCGGATAGACCCTGGACCACTATTGGACTCGAGAAAGAATTGAATCCTAAGCTTAAGTTTACTGAAAAGAAAGAATTCATTAAGAATGTATCAAAAGAATTGGCAAGGCCTTATTATTTTGGACAGATGGAAAAGTTGAATATGGAAGGTGCTCCGGTGCTCGGTTCTCTGCCGGTACCTGTTCCTCTTTCTCCGCATGAATTTTCGATGAAAAAGGATGATGCGGTTGTTCTAGACTCCAGAATGGAAACGGATTTTGCCGGTTCCCATATTCCCGGTTCTATTTCTATATGGGAAGGGGGAATTCCTAATTTCGCAGGCTGGTTTTTACCTTATGATAAGCAGCTGCTTCTTGTTAATAAAAGTGATGACCCTCTTTCAGTTGTAAAATTGTTGATAAGGATAGGTTATGATAATATTGTAGGTTATCTCTCCGGCGGAATGCTTAGCTGGAATACCTCTGGTATGGAAAGTGTGTCGATAGAAACGATTAAAGTTCAGGATTTATGCCGTCTTCTGGATAAGGGCGAGGAAATACTGATTCTCGATGTCAGGAGTGAGGAAGAAATAAAGGCGAAGGGAAAAATACCCGATGCTTTAAATATACCCGTTACTCAGCTTTACGAGAAGATGGCTGAGGTACCTAAAGACAAACCCGTTTGCGTTTTTTGCGGAAGCGGTCTTCGCTCTATGATGGCTGCAAGTCTTCTTAGAAAAGAAGGATGGAATAATCTAAAGGTAGCCTTGGGTGGTCTTGCCGGGTGGAATTCAACCACCTGTCCGGTTGATTTGTAAGTTAAATTTTATTCTAAAATACACTCTAGGGGTTCTGTAAATCATATTTTATTCGAACTTATTTTTAAAATGGATAGTTATTTACCTTGTTGACAAATTAAATAATATATTTAAAATTTAATAAGAATATGTAAAGGAATCATGTTGTTGGTCCCTTTAGCAGAAAGGTACATTATTTAAAATAAGAAGGGGAGATATTTATGAGGAATAAATCAATAATATTTTTAACACTTATTATCTTATTCCTTTCGGCATGTGGAACAAAGTACGAGGTGGATAATTCGACTGCGGAAGATTGGAGAACCAATGTGGCGCTCTGGCATGCATATCGTAATAAACTAATATTTACAGCTATTGAAACGACTTCCCCGGAGGGAAAAAAAGAGATGAAGTTGGTTGCTTCTAATAGAAATGTACTGGTTTCAATTTTTCAGAGACTTGAACTCGACGGTGTTCCTTCTATGAATGAGAGTAGAAAAAATATTCTAAGGATGATACAGCAATCACCCGGAGGAGAGAAGGTTAATATATCGGGGAACCTTTCTAGCGCTATTTCTAATTTCTGGGATAAGGTACTTAAATACGCGGAAAAACACGGAGTTAGTCCGGAAAGGTAAGATAAGTTTTTTTCATTAAGAACTCTTTATCATACTAAAAATATTATTGGAATAGCTTAGAAGAGTGTATAAATAAAAGGTGCTATTGCTGAGCCTTCCGTAAATACTATCAAAGTTCCCAGTAACAAAAGAAAGAAGGCAATTACGGCAAGAAGCCATTTTTTACGGGCGCGTAGGAACTCCCAGAACTCAATCACTATAGACATTTTAGACATAAAATAACCATCCTCTGCTATTATTATATTTGATATAAATACGCTAAAAAGGCCTCTTGTCAATACTGCTTTTCAAAACGCTCTTTTGAAGCGGTTTGTTCCTGGCGGCTCTTCCAATATGTAGTTTCGTTCGTCATCAGGTTTGTCTGTAGATACCGTTTTCCCAGCAGGCGTGAAATCATACCAATTGGTGTTATTACAAGGAAGAAAAGTGCCGAGAGTATTACCCGTGTCATTATCCATCCTAAGGTGAATCCAATGTAGCTGAACAGAATAAATAGCGGTTTCAAAATTAGAGGGAAAACTAAACCTGACGCAAGTACGATTCCAGCTGTCAGGTAAATCATTGGGAACATAGATTTTCCCGTTATCCATTGGATAGTCCCGAGTATACTAAGAATAATTGAAAGTCCAATCCCGAATTTCCGCCATTCTCTCTTGTCATTGAATCTTGATTTGTCCATGGTGGGCGATTTCTTAGGTGTGAATCTACCCTTTTCGAACCCTTCTTTCCAGTCGACACCCGGAACGTTTTCCGGCTGTTCTGCTTTAACAAGAAGGTGGTTTCCCAGTACCAGATTATCCATCTCTGTTCTCATAAAACACTTATAGGCATCCTCGGGAGTGCAGACAATGGGTTCTCCCCGGACGTTGAAAGACGTATTAACCAAAACGGGATATCCGGTCTTTGAGGCAAATTCAGTCAACAGGGCATGGTATCTTTTATTGGTTTTTCGGTCAACTGTTTGTAGCCTTGCGGAGTAGTCAACATGCGTTACTGCCGGAATTTCTGACCGTACTACATTCAGTTTGTCGATTCCGAACAATTTCTGCTCTTCCTGGCTCATAGTGCGTCGTTTGTCTTCGGCTACATCGGCGACAAAAAGCATGTATGGACTGGATCGATCAAACTGAAAATATTTTCTCACAGATTCTAGTAGTATGGATGGTGCGAACGGTCGGAAAGATTCACGAAATTTAATCTTTAAATTCATCTTCTTCTGCATTTCCGGGGAACGAGGGTCTCCCAGGATGCTCCGTGACCCCAGCGCGCGTGGACCGAATTCCATCCGGCCCTGGAACCACCCAACCACTTTTCCTTTTGCCAGCAATTCCGCAGTCTGTTTTATTAATTCTGTATCTGATAACTGGTGGAAAGGTATATGGTGGCTCTCCAGAAATTCCCGTATCTCAGAATCGCCGAATTGGGGACCCAGGTAGGAACCCTTTTGGGAGTCATTCCCGTGTTCGACTTTGCGTGCATTTGATAAGTATTCGTACCATACCGCCAGAGCGCCGCCCAAAGCGCCGCCGGCGTCGCTGGCTGCCGGTTGAACCCAGATGTCTTTATAGTCGGTCTCGCGCAGTAGTTTTCCGTTAGCCACACAATTTAGCGCCACTCCACCTGCCAGAACTAAATAGTCGGCTCCTGTAACTTTTCTGGCATGCAAGCTCAAACGTTTCAAAGCGAGTTCGGTTACTTCCTGTACAGAACGCGCCAGGTCCATTTCTTTCTGAGTTATCTTGCTTTCAGGCTTACGCGGAGGTCCATCGAACAAAAGATGAAAATTCTTACTTGTCATCGTGAGTCCAACGGGAAAGTTAAAATAATCCAGATTAAGCTTAAATGAACCGTCTTCCTTTATATCGATAAGATTATCAAGAATAGTTTTAACATACTTTGGCTCCCCGTAGGGTGCCAACCCCATTACTTTGTATTCTCCAGAGTTTACTTTGAAGCCTGTGTAGTATGTAAAAGCGGAGTAGAGCATGCCGAGGGAATGAGGAAATTGGATTTCCTTTAAGAGTTTGATTGAATTTCCACTTCCGAAGCCAATGCTGGTTGTGGTCCATTCTCCTACTCCGTCCGTGGTAACAATGGCGGCTTCGGGGAAGGGGGATGGGAAGAATGCCGAAGCTGCATGGGATCGGTGATGTTCCGGGAAGAGAATTTTACCTTTGAAATCTGGTAGCGCTTCCCGAATCAGGCTTTTTATCCAGATTTTCTTCTTGATCCAAACAGGCATGGCTTTTATAAAGGACTGAATTCCTCTTGGAGCGTATTGCAGATAAGATTCAAGAATACGTTCGAATTTCAGGAACGGTTTGTCGTAAAACGCGACATAATCTAAATCGGATGGTGAAATTTTCTCCTCTTTCAGGCAATAATTTATGGAGCCATCCGGGAATTGATAATCGTGTTTGATGCGTGTGAAACGTTCTTCCTGGGCTGCAGCTATAAGAGCTCCATCTCGGATTAAGGTAGCGGCACTATCGTGATAAAATGCTGAGATACCCAGTATATACATAGATTCACTCAATTTAAATTCAATTTGTCCAGCAAACCCGAGGGATCCGGGTGGTCTGGATTGATTTGTTTTAGTTTTTTTAAGTAGCGAATTGTTTCCTCTTTTTTGTCAAGATAATAGTTTGCTGCTGCCAGATTATAGTATAAATCCGAATCCTTCAACCCCATAGATTCGGCTTTTTCTAAATATGGAAGAGATTGTTGAAATTGCTTCTGTACAATCAATATCTGACCAATCCACTTATTTGCAAATGCTGTCTCCTTTATATTCAGGGATTGGTTTAATAATAGGAACGCAATGCGGAAATCTTTTTCTTTTAAAAAAACAGTTGAAGCGGCATTGTATTGTTGGGTTAGCTGTTGCGTTTCTGTTGAAACATGATACGGAAACGGTTGGAATGAAAAGGATTTATGGGAATGTAAATGTTCCATAACTTTTTTAAATCTGTCTAATTGTCCGGAGGCTATATAGGCGTGCGCAAGAGTATTCAGGAAATCTTGATCCTTTGTCAGGGCAGGATCAGCTTTTGCGCAATAGGATAGTGCTTTGTTAACATCGCCTTTCGCAAGATACAGTCGCGCAAGGTTCTTGATGGCAAAATCGTTTTTTGTAATCCGCAGAGATTCTTCCAAAATTGAAATGGCTTCTTCTTCCCGGTTTAACTTGAACAACATCTGTACAGCGCCCTCATAGAACATTACCTCGTGGGGTATTATGTATATAAGCGCTCGGTATTCCTGGTAAGCTTTCTGGTATTCTTTACGGTCTTTGTAGTAATTTGCAAGTGTTAAGTGTCCAATTTCCACACCTATTTTTTTATCTATAAGTACTTTAAGCGCTATCGAGTCTATCTTGTCTTCAGGTATGTAGGTGGAGAGACTCGTGTTCTGTAATTCCTTAGGCTGGAACGGCCATCCACCCTTGAGCCAGCGGATACTAAGATTGCCGTAAACCGTATCCAGGGCGGTTATTCCCCAACTTTTTTTGTACTCATCAGCACTTTTTATGGGGATACTGTCCCACTTCGAGCTGATGTAACCTTTTTCGCGTATCGTTTGATAGAAGCCCTCTGCCATAAGAAAATTGCCGTCAACATTAGGATGAAGGTGTTCAAGTATTAACTTATTCCCAATTATACCATTAGGGGAATGGCTCTCAAAGATCCGTTTCATGGGTACTACAGGGGATTTGTGTTTAGAGGCGGTTTCATGGATAATGTTATTAAAATCCTCCGTTGCCCGGAATCGGAGAGCATCAAGGTCTTTTGCGCGGAAATACAGTTGACGAGCTTTGTTATAATTTCCCTTTGCCTCCAGCTCTTGTGCTTTCTGATACAATTGTTTTGCCGGGGGAAAGGTATCTAACTTTACCGAGCGAAAGGGAGGTTGGTCTCCCACATTACTTACAAGCTCACTCAGTACTACCGGTACGTTTGCTTTTTCCAATTGCCGCAGGATTTCCTCCATGTTAGCTCGGAATTGTTCTTTCCCCTTTTTGTAGAGATCGCTCTCCAGAGGAATAACCTGTTCAGATACAATCCGTTCCATTAAGGTTGCAGTAAGATCTTCAGGATTAGCCGCAGCGTTTTGTTTAAATCTGGAAGTAGATTTACTGAGGAGATTCCGAAGCAGCCTGAATAGGCGCAGGTGTTTTATTTTTAGATAAGTTTTGATAACCCACCTGCTCTGGCCGATCGACTCAAACGAGGCTACTCCAAGTGCTCCATAGAATTCATTATGGCCGGCATAGATGAGTATGAGATCAGGCTCATATTCGAGGATTTCACGGGTGAAGTCAAGCAAAGTGTAACTGTTTACAGCTGCCATGGCTGTGTTTATAACCTCGATGCGTTTCCCCGGGAATGTATCCTGAAGTTTCCGCCATAGGATCCGGGAAAACATCAGGTTATTTCCATATGGAAATCCGGCAGTGGTAGATCCTCCGAGTACGAAAATTCTATACCCATTTTCCGGTTTTTTCTTCAGGAATAAATCTTTAGGAGGGTCAGGGATAGTTAATTGTTTATAGAAATAGCGTTTGCCGATATCCGGATTGCAGCGATAATAATCCGAGACCTCCTCTGGCGCAGATATGAACAGGCGTAAATCTCCGCCGTAGTTGAAAAGCCGAAGAACGCCTTCCGCAAGCAGTAAAATAATTACTGCAATCAGAAACAGAAAAAAGCTAAATAATATACGTTTTCCTGGGCCAATTTCTCTTCCGGAGCGCAAATTTTTAATGTCTTTCTGCATCAGTTAATTTTTTTCTATTCATTCTTAGGTCCATTATAAATAAATGTATGACCTCCTGAAACCAATTATAGACAATAAAATATTGGAGTCAAGGGGGTCGGGAAAATGACAACTTGAACTTTCTCCTATTTTCGGGGATTATACTATTTTTTAGCGAAAGGGAGCTATTCTAATAGATGCAGATAATCGACAGGGATGAGTTCTTCTCCATCGATTTTCAAAACCATCATGTGCAGGTGGGTTGGGCATCGCTTTACCCAGGCGTTCTTGCCGCTTCTTCCCATCGTACCGATAGGTTTGTCTTTCTTAGAAAAGTCTCCTCCTTTGACGAAAATGGAATCCAGATGAGCAAAATAAAATATTTGATTCTCGATCGGATCAAGCGCCCAAACGTAATTACCTCCTCTTATCCCGGAATCCTTAATCCAATCTGTAAAAATCGATAGTATCATTAAATCGACAGGAGCGACTATATCGACTGGTTTCCCTATATTATCATCCAGACAATCCTGATCTTTATCATGAATAAAAATATCATAAGCTGGATGCCCTCCGTGTTTATTGCCGTCGTAAAAGTTGTAACCCCTTATTGGAGAACCTCCGTAGTAAATGTCCGGTTTGAATCCCCCTTTTCCGACCGCGTCCATGCCGTATCCAGCGACAGGAAAATCCCATGAAGTTGTTAGTGTATCAAACTTGTATTTTTCTGAATACTTTTTTAATTTTTCATAGAGATAAGGAAATACTTTTTTGGCTGAATCTTTTGAAATTTTCTGGTCTCTTACCTCCTTCTCAAATACGTCCCATTTCTCGACGACATTCGAACTTTCTTCAATGGAAAAAGTAGGTTCGAATCTTCTTAAGGTAGGTTCTCCGAGAGGAATATAGTATGACAAATAACTAAAATATCCTTCGAGAGTAAACCAGCCTTCAATACCTCTCGAGCTTGCTGCTTTCTCTATGTGAAATTCCTGTGCGGGCATGTAACTGTAACCGATCAAATACAGTTTTCCCCCTTCTTCGGATTTACAAACATCCAGTATTACGGAAGCGTGACCTATTCCTCCGCCCTCGTTTTGAACTATCATATCGCCAGGTATAAGTTCATCCATAAGTACTTTTTCACAGCCTCTTTTCAATGAGTAAGAGTTCGAATATGAAAAAGTCCACTTTAAAAACCCGGAATAAGTTTTACCGCTATCTTTGAATCTTTTCTTATTCCCGCTGTAATCGAATAGATAGAGAGAATCCAATCTATTCATATCTTTGTGATATTCCGCCCAGAACCGCATACAGTAATCCGCGCACTGTTCTAAATCGGAATTAAATAGAAGGGGTATATCAACCACCGCGAAAATACTATAAAAACAATCTCGACTAAGCGTATCACCTCTATAATCGAGAATCAGCGGGTTTTCTTTTAGAGGTAAATTCTGGATCCAGTTACTGTAAGACCATTCGGTAAATTTCTCTCTCGCATAACCATCAGGTGTATTAATGGCGTTTCTTATAGTCTTTTTCTGAGCTATAGATTCGAGATTTAAGAACAAGAAGAGAAGAGGAAGTATTTTGCAATTAATGTGATTAAGTATTAATAAAAATTTGTGTTTTATAAGACGCCTCCATAAATACGAATTTATTTATGTTTTAATCATACCAGGTGAAAATGGATTGTCAAGAGAATATACTCTCGGAGAAAGACAAAAAAGAAAGTTATTCACCTAAAACCTGGCGATATTTTAAAGTTATATTATCTTAAATTATGAAAATAGTAATCGATGAGAATGTATTATTGGGAAAAGAGACTTTCTCTTTAATTGGAGAAGTTACTTCTTTTTCGGGGCGGGCGATAACCCCGGAAGTTGTTAAAGATGCAGATATACTTGTGGTCCGTTCCGTTACAAAGGTAAACGAAGGATTGCTGAAAAACAGTAATATTAAATTTGTTGGTTCTGCGACAGCGGGTATAGACCATGTGGATACCGCATATTTAAAAAACAGAGGTATAGGTTTTGCGAGTGCACCGGGCAGTAATTCAAATTCTGTAGCGGAGTATGTTATCTCATCGTTATTGCTTCTGGGGATAAAAGGGAAAATTTCTCTTAATAAATTAAGTCTTGGAGTTGTCGGCGTCGGAAACGTCGGAAGCAAAGTTGTAAAAAAAGCAGAAGGACTGAGAATTAAAGTTTTACAGAATGATCCTCCCCTTTTTAGAAGAACAAAAGATAAAGTTTTCTGTGAACTGGATGAACTGATGGATTGTGACGTTATAACTTTACATGTTCCATTGTATCTTTCCGGCGTGGATAAAACCTTGAATTTGTTCGATGAAGAAAGAATACATAAAATGAAAAGAGGCAGTGTTCTTATCAATACTTCCAGAGGAAAAGTTGTAGAGCAATTTGCTTTGAAATCAGCTTTGAAGAAAGGTCATTTGTCCGGAGCGATATTAGACGTTTGGGCGGAAGAACCTGATATCGATAAAGAATTACTGGAAATGGTCGATATCGGAACCTCTCATATAGCAGGTTACTCTTATGACGGAAAAGTTAATGGTACGAGAATGGTCTTTGATGCTATTTGTGAATTTTTTTCATTAGATAAGGATTGGAAAGTAGAACTACCCACACCCAAGGTTCCTTATATAAATAAAACGCTTAACGGAACTGAAGACTTCACGGAAATTTTAGCTGATGTTGTTTTCAGAGTATATGATATTAAAAAAGACGACGGTAACATGAGAAAAATATTAAGTCTCGAAGGGAAAGAAAAGAGAGATTACTTTGACGGATTAAGGGCAAATTATCACGTTAGAAGGGAGTTTTTTAACACCCAGCTCAAATTAAATATAGAAAACGAAAATCTGAAGAACAGTTTCAAGGCTTTGGGCTTTGATGTTGTCGAAGGTTAATAGATTACTTCTTATACCTTTGTTTTTTCGTGTAGAAAACACTCTTGATTTTAAATATTTTTTACTTACACTTACTTAAAGTTATATTAGACGCTTTTGTATAAGACGTGAAGATTTGTTGATTTTTTTACTGTAAAGAAAGGAGGTGATTTGTGAAGAAAAGTTACTTTAGCAAAGCATTTGTATATGTTTGTCTTATTCTGGTATTATCAGCAACAAATTTATTTGCGGGATCCAGGGACCATAATGGAGGATTTTTTCTTAGATTGTCAACCGGACTCGGCTACGCTCAGTCGGAATATGCTGATCCTTCAACTATTAAGCTTTATGGCGCCAGCGGTGACATGAACATTGCTGTTGGAATGGGAGTATTGCCGAACCTGGCCTTGCATGCAACGATGTTCGGATGGGTTTTATCTGAACCAGTTGCAAAAATTGGAGAATCTTCGGGAGATTTTCCTGGGGACGCCACGCTTGGTTCTTTAGGAGTTGGATTTACATACTACTTTATGCCGGTTAACATATATCTTTCCGGAAGTGTAGGTTTTGCAGCGTTACAAGTGGAGGTGCTGGGGGCGATTACCGGAGAGACAGATCTCGGCCCTGCTTTCGATGTGACTTTAGGAAAAGAATGGTGGCTTGGTGGTAGTTGGGGTCTTGGAGTCGCCGGTGGATTTGGATATCACTCTGCACCGGATAAAGAAGTCGATGAGAATTGGAGTGGATACAGCCTGGGCGTCAGGTTTACGGCGACTCTTAATTAAAGGTAGTATTCTCTAAGAGAAAAATATTAAAATAGAGAAGAGAAATAAAAAAATATGGAGGGTAACGCTCACCCTCCATATTTTTATTCTAAATCCCTAATTCTTGAATTGCTAACTTATGCTACTTTTGAGACTGTTTTTTATATTCCAGAATATCCCCCTTGATTTTTTAAAGTTTTTTGTTTATGCTATAGGAAGAAAAGATTATCAATGAATAGACTTAAATTTTGAATTTTATAGTTGAAATTGTGTTAGAAATAGAAAAAATTAAGGAAAAAAATGCGTATGAGAGTATTTAATTGTTACCAATTATTCGATTTAAATGCGAGAAAGATATTTGCTTCAGTAGTGTGTCTCTTCCTGCTTGCCTGTATGCCGGTACTTACGCAAAGTGCGGGGAAAGGTACTGAAAGAGTCCATCGGGAGCGTATTTCCATAAATAAGAACTGGCGCTTCTATAAGTATGAGCAGGTAGAAAGAGCAGACGGCCTTATCTACGATGTGCGTCCGGAGATTAGAGTTCGAAGGGGCGACGATACGGAACCAACAAAAACGGAAGATATGGAAGCAACTAAGAAGATACTCAAACCCTGGATCTTACCGACCGGCAATGACTTCATCAAAGACCCTGCAAAACGTCATGTCCGTCCCGAAGGCAGTCCCGGTAGCGATTTTCCGTTTGTTCAGAGTGATTTCGATGACAGTTCGTGGGAAAAGGTGAATCTTCCCCACGACTGGGCGATTAAAGGGCCTTTCTTTAAAGGTGAAAAAGCTGAAGTTGGCGGTAGCATGGGACGCTTGCCAAGCCCCGGCGTAGCCTGGTACCGGAAGAAGCTCGACATTCCGGCAAAAGACGCTGGCAAGTTAATCTTCCTTGATATGGATGGTGCGATGTCTTATTGCTCAGTTTGGTTAAACGGACAATTAGTGGGCGGCTGGCCTTTTGGTTATTCCTCATGGAGGCTGGATCTCACGCCATATATCGTACCGGGTGGTGAAAACCAACTGGCGATACGTCTGGACAATCCACCTGAATCGTCGCGCTGGTATCCCGGCGGCGGAATCTACCGCAATGTCTACCTGGTCAAAACCAATCCCGTTCATGTCGGTCAGTGGGGCACTTTTGTGACGACGCGGGATGTTTCCGAGGTATCCGCCACGATAAACCTGGAAGTCACTATCGATAACGACTCACATGATGATTTATTAGTTAAAGCGATTACAAATATCTTCGCCCTGGATGAAAAAGGTGATAAAACCGGCGATGCAGTTGCAACCTTCGCGCCCTTGAAAACACCTGTTGCGGCGGATGAGAAAACCAGGGTCGAAGGTTCTGTTACCCTCAAAAATCCCAGACTGTGGGGACCACCACCCACCCAGGCTCCCAACCTCTACGTCGCTGTAACCACCCTATGGCAGAAAGATAAAGTTGTTGATCAATACGAAACACGTTTCGGTATTAGAGCACTACGTTTTGATCCGGACTCAGGTCTCTTTGTTAATGGTGAACACATCCAGATCAAAGGCGTCAACCAACACCATGACCTGGGCGCTCTGGGTGCTGCGTTCAATACTCGCGCAGCGGAGCGTCAGCTTGAAATACTCCGGGAGATGGGATGCAACGCGATCCGTACGGCACACAACCCGCCCGCTCCCGAGTTACTCGAGTTAACAGACCGGATGGGTTTTCTTATAATGGATGAAGCGTTTGATGTGTGGATGCGGAAAAAAACGCCGCTCGACTTTCACCTTATCTTTCCCGACTGGCATGAGCAAGATTTGCGAGCCCTCATCCGTCGAGACCGAAACCATCCTTCTGTAATTATATGGAGTTTTGGCAATGAAGTTGGCGAACAATATACCGGTGAGGAAGGTGCGGCGGTGGCGAAGCGCCTTAACGATATTATTAAAGAAGAGGACACGACCCGTCCGACGACCAGCGCCATGAATTGGTCCAAACCGGACATGCCCTTACCCGCTGTGCAGGATATCATCAGCTTGAACTATCAGGGTCAAGGAATTCGTCAAATCCCCGAATTCGAAGGAACCGATCGCATTCGTACTCCACCGATGTACACTCCATTTCATGAGAAATTTCCCGATAAAGTTGTTCTCAGCAGTGAAACCGCCCACGCAATGAGCAGCCGTGGGATTTATCTTTTTCCCGTAGTGCAGAAGATTAGTGATATCCTGCGGGATGGCAGAGGAGGTGATTCGAAGATTTGCCATGTGAGTGCCTACGAACTCCATGCCACCGACTATGGTTCCTCAGCCGATAAGGTTTTCCGTTCTATCCAGCAGCATCCTTTCGTAGCGGGTGAGTTTGTTTGGACAGGATGGGATTATCTCGGCGAACCCACACCATACTATAGCGCCCGCAGTTCGTATGGCGGGATTATCGACCTTGCCGGGTTCAAAAAGGATCGCTTCTATCTCTACCAGGCGCACTGGCGTCCGGATCTACCCATGGCACATATACTGCCGCACTGGAACTGGCCGGAGCGTATCGGTGAGATAACACCGGTCCACGTCTTTACCTCAGGTGATGAAGCTGAGCTTTTCTTAAACGGCGAGTCACTCGGACGTAAGAAAAAAGGTCAGTATGAATACCGTCTGCGCTGGGACGAGGTGAAGTACCAGCCGGGCGAAGTTAAGGTCGTGGCTTATAAAAACGGAGAGAAGTGGGCAGAGGACGTTGTTAAGACTACGGACGAACCAGCGCTCCTTGCGGCATCGGTAGATCGCAGTGAGATTCGAGCCGACGGAAAGGATTTAGCCTTCATTACGGTACGGGTAACCGATAAAAACGGGCTGACCGTACCGAGGGTGAATAATACAATCAAATTCGAGATCGAGGGTCCTGGCGAGATAGTAGCGACAGATAACGGTGACCCGACAAATTTCGCACCGTTCCCCTCACACGAGCGCGAAGCATTCAGTGGTTTGGCTCTAGCTATCGTTCGCTTTAAACCTGATGCTTCAGGTTCGATCACTGTTAGTGCAAAATCAACAGGACTAGAGGAAGCTCGAATAGTTGTTAAAAGTAAATAATTTAAAAACCAAATAACCAAGCACACTGGCTTGTATTATTAAGGAGGATATAATGGAAAATAAAAACAAATTTTTTACTAACAAGATTATTAGTAAGCTGTTTTTTATTCTTGTGCTTTCACTTATATTTTCTGCAAATGTTTATGCGCAGAATGCAGCTGTAATAAACCTGGATAGTACTCACCAGGTAATCAGAGGGTTCGGTGCCGCAAACATCCTACAATGGCGGCCTGATATGAACGATTCTGAAATTGAAACTGCTTTTGGTACCGGGGATGGTCAACTCGGATTCACTATTCTTAGGTTACGTATTCAACCTCAGAAATACCTCTGGAACACAAACGTTTATACAGCAAAAAAAGCTTATGACATGGGTGTAACCATCATTGCTTCCCCTTGGAATGCCCCGGATGAAATGCTTGAAACGGTGGGTGAGATAACAAGGGTTCGTTATGATATGTACGAAGAATACGCCGCACACCTTGATTCTTTTAATACATATATGACAAATAACGATGTGCCAATATATGCTATATCTGTTCAAAATGAACCGGACATTACAGCAAGTTGGACTAGCTGGACTTCTAATGAAATTCTTACGTTTATGAGAGAAAACGCCCATGCTATTGGTACAAGGGTGATGGCTCCGGAATCATTTCAGTTCAGACGCGTAATGTCTGACCCGATACTAAATGATGCCGAAGCTTGTGCAAATTTGGATATTGTTGCCGGGCATATATATGGAGGCGGAATTGCCCCTTATCCTCTTGCCGAGGAAAAAGGGAAAGAAGTTTGGATGACTGAATA
>CAZHNS010000009.1:0-64641 GCA_964534175.1 uncultured bacterium
TTTTGATGTTTAATTTTTACATTTTAGCGGCTTTGCCGCGCTATGCCCTGAAAATCTTACGACTTTTAATACCAGAAAGAGCATTACGGGTATCTATGATAATAGAAGAATTATCAACAATATTTTTGTAATCGATATTTGAATGGGCTGTAACTATAATAACAGCATCCTGCTCTTTTAGAAGCTTTTCGGTCAATTTTACCGAACTCATCACTAAATCGGTCTGTCTAAGGTCATATATATCGGGAATAAAAGGATCATAATAGGATACTTCTGCCCCGCCATCCTGAAGTAACTCAATTATTTTAATCCCTGGGGATTCTCTGGAATCATCGATATTTTTCTTATAGGCAATACCAATAACAAGGATTTTCGAATCCTTTAAAGATTTTTTTCTCTTATTTAAAGCGGAAATGGTTTTCATCATCACATATTCGGGCATCATTGTATTAATCTCACCCGCAAGCTCAATGAAACGTGTATTAATGCCGAACTTTCGCGCTTTCCAGGAAAGATAAAAAGGGTCTATTGGAATACAATGTCCTCCAAGACCCGGACCGGGATAAAAGGGAGTAAAACCAAAAGGTTTTGTTTTAGCTGCCTCGATAACTTCCCATACGTTTATTCCCATCTTATCAAATATAATCTTAAGCTCATTTACCAGAGCAATATTTACTGAACGATATGTGTTTTCCAATATTTTAGTCGCTTCCGCCACCTCTGCAGAAGAAACTTCTACAATTTCATCGAAAACATTCTCATAAATTTCAACAACCTTTCTTCTCGACTGTTCGCTAACTCCTCCAATTACTTTAGGAATGTTTTTTGTCGTAAATTTTTCATTGCCCGGATCTTCTCTTTCAGGTGAAAATGCAAGGTAAAAACCCAAATCCAATTTATTGCCGCCAGTTTCCAGTATTGGGAGCAAAACTTCTTTTGTGGTACCGGGATAAACAGTGGATTCAAGAACAACTATAGCTCCCTGCTTTAAATTCTCAGCTACGACCTTTGCCGAATCTTCAACAAAGGACAAATCGGGCTGACGGTATTTGTCGAGAGGCGTGGGAACACAAATAGAAACCAGATCCACCTCATTCAGCCTGAAAAAATCAGAAGTAGCAGTAAAAAGTCCGGAATTAAAAAAATCTTTGACTCTATCTTCCTGTATGTGTTTCAAATATATTTCTCCGTTGGAAAGCTTGTCGATCTTTTTTACATCAATGTCAAAACCAATCGTTTCGTAGCCGGAACGAACAAATTCCATCGCCAGAGGTAACCCAACATAACCCAACCCAATCACTCCAAGAACTTTTTCGCGTGTTTCTTTACTATCTTTCATAGATTCAATATATTACTACTTAGGCATGTGTCAAGACTACCCTCCCCCCACCCACAACATTTTTTACCACAGAGGTCACAGAGAAAAAAACGAGCACACAGAGAAAACAAAGATTTTTTGTTGCTAAACCCATCTCACAGCCCCAAATTACTCTCACACAAAGAACACAAAGACACAGAGAAAAAATATGTTGTTGTTTAAAATCCACTCCCCAGCCCCTAATAGAATACAGATTTAAAAGGATTTCTTATGTTGTCTTTTTAACGCGAAACCCGTAACTCGAAACACGAAACTAAAAAAACCACAAGGATTTTAGACTGTTTGTCTATTGGGCAATTAGTCCGTTGGCCTGTTTTTCCCTCACCAACACACTAACAGACTAACCCACTAACAAAATACAGTAAAATACTTGATTTTAAAATATTTTCTTCTATATTCGTACAAATATGTATAAATATTTTAATAATATCAGGAGAATTCTTAATACAATAGATAACCCTTTAAAAAAATCGGAAAACGTTTTTGAAAAAGATAAGCTTGAAAGAGAATTTTATGATAAAGAAGCAGAAATATATTTGCGAAATTTTGACGAAAATTTATTCAGATTTGACGAAAACGAACAAATCCCCCCAAGACATAAATTCTTCTACTCACTATTAGAAGACGTTAAAAGTAAACATATACTTGATTGCTGTTGTGGATACGGTTTTACTTCAGTAAAACTCGCAAAAAATGGAGCTTTAATAACAGGTATAGATATATCTCCCAGGATGATAGAGCTTGCCAAAAAGAATGCTGAATTCAATAACATCTCTAAATCTATAAATTTTAAGGTTATGTCAGCACAGGATATGTCATTCGACGAGAATACATTCGACTACGTAGTTAGCCTGGTAGGTTTACATCATCTAAATTTAGAACTTGCCGGGAAAGAAATCCGGCGAGTATTGAAAGTAGGCGGAAAAGCAATTTTTCTTGAGCCAAGGATTCCCTTCCGGTGGATTATGGCCTTCAGAAGTTTAATACCTAAAACCTGTAATGAATCTCCGGGTGGAGGCTCTTTAAGCGATAAAGAAGTCTACGAATTTTCCCGTAATTTTTCAACCTATAGTATATATTATTTTCAATTATTAGAAAAAGTTTTTCGCATGCCACTTTCGAATAAACCTTCCTCAAAAATAGACAAACTCGATTTAATGCTTATCAAAAACTTTCCGATTTTAAGAAAACTTTGTTGGGCTTTTGTACTCGAGTTTACAAAATAAAAGGGGTATGTGTGGTAGTAGAAAGCGGATGGCGGAGAGCGTATTTTCTACCTTGACAAAGAAGACCAACAATCTAATTTTTCCCCAATGAAAGAAGAATTTGGAGCCATTCCCTTTTTCGGACCCGGAAAACTGGTAATTGATATAGGATGCTGGGATAATATCGAACCTTCAATAACCCTGGCATCAAAAGGGACCATCGTTTTCGCGATAGACCGCTATCAAAAAATGACTCAGTTCCAAGAGAAACTTAACGATTCCGTAGAAAACAAAAAAGTCAGTAAAGAGCTTTCAGAAAAAATAATTCCCTTAAAAGCAGACGCTATAAACCTGCCTTTTACTGAACAATGTGTCGACGGAATACTTTTTCTGTATTCCGTATCCTGGCTTGAACAGTTCGGAACCGAACCTTTGATTGCTTACAGGGAAGCTATGAGGGTGCTAAAAGATGAAGGACTGGTAATCATAACGGAATCGAATATCAAACGGGCTATAACTCAGGAGAGATTTTTAAATACTATGATGAAAACGGAAAGAAACGGGAATATTATTATAGGAAGAAAATTCGCCCCAGAAGAAAAACTTTTTTAATATAGCCACAAAGGCACTAAGGCACAAAGAAAAACAATTATTTAACCACGAAACAAACGAAATACACTAAAATTTTTGTGATCTTTAAAAACTAACACCTAACACCTAAAACCCAACCTCTCACCTTCCTACCGAAACGACTTCCTTCTCTATACTCCTCACACCAGTGTCCGCATCTTCAATCAATAAAAAAACTACATAAAGACCGGTAGGGACTATCTCATCCCTGCTATCCTTTCCATTCCAGACCCACTCTCCTGCTTCTCCCCCATAAATCCCTGAACCCTCCCTTAAAAGATGACCTCTTCTATCGAAAATCTTAAGCGTTACTTCATTTCTCAAATACGGAAGGTTAAAGGAAATAACACTCATCTCATCTACCCCATCACCATCTGGTGTAAAATGCGCAGGGTTTACAGAAAGGGCAACATCCGTTCTCTTATATTCTGCAAATACGGAATTCTCGACTCCGGGTGTTCCTCCTTCCAGGACGGACTGCCCCCAATTAGTAGAATTATCGGCTGATATACCCGGACTAATCCTCTCCAGAGAATAATTCCTCTCGGCATCATCGCCGGAATAAATCATCCCATCCAAAACAAATCCATTCTCATCAAATAAAAAAACGCTGTCTCCATTGTTTAAAAGAGACAAATCCATCTGTAATACAGATGAAGAAATTCCGCCGTAATAACCCAAAAAAGAAATCGAATCCGAAGATATCACAATATAATCGCCGGAAGGAACTTCTATTCCATCAGCAGAAACACCATCCAGCGAAAAAGAATCAAGAGAAACGGTATATAGAGATCGATTAAAAAGTTCTATCCATTCAGGTGGTCCGTCCGGAGCATACATAATCTCATTTATAATTAAATCCGAAATTCCCTCACCTATTTTAACCCTTCTAAAAACAGTTTTTTCTATTAAATCGAAACCTATCAAATAAAACCCTTCTAAAGATAACGAAAAATCGATTCGAAAAGAAGAATCCTGCGCAATTTCAGAAAGAACAAAGCTATCAATCAATTCTCCCTCATCGAGAATTTTATTACGATTCTCATCACTGAAAACCTCTATAGCTCCGCTTAGCTCCGAATCATAATGATTTAATAAAAGAACTGATACAGTATTACCCAGAACCCAAAGAGAATCAATCGTGAAATCAGGAAAAGAATAGACCGAATTTACTCTTCCGGGTGTAGAACCGGAAACATCTACGCAAGTACTCCAATTTTCAGGGATATCACCACTATAGGGGTAAACCCTTTCCACGGAAACCCCATCTCCCGAACTTAAAGGATAATAATACGTAGAAGCAGTATCACCGTCCGAAGAAATAATAGCAATTGGATCCGTAGTTGAAAGCCCATTTCCTATTGTTGTATTACCAACCGTAAGCAATAAGCACGAAGGGACACCATAGGGCATATAATTTTCACCCGTATCCACGTACTCGGGATCCATAACAAGAGCAAACTCTCCCGGCATAAGCACAGAATTAGAATCATTAGAGAGAGAATAAAAAGGCACAATTTCATCCACAGCATCGAAATCAGTAATCCGCCAGTCATTCAAATCGACTGCGCCAGGACCAATATTAAAAATCTCAACAAACTCATTTCTGTCTTCAGGACAACCAACCCCACTGGAACCGAGCGGGTTTGACATTACCTCGTTGATACAGACAGCAGAAAATAACAAAAATAAACAATACATCTTGATCCATTATAGAAGAAAATTATTGAATGTCAAGAACTCCACCTAATGGCAAAAATGGCAGAAACCTTCTTCTCATCCATAGATAAATCACAAAAAAGGCAAAAATAAATTATGTGGAAAAGTTGTTTAAGAATATTTATTTTGCGTATAAGATATTGAAATACAAAGTCTTATGCTATCCAACTTATCCACAAGGATTTAATATAAGCCCTTAATTATTAGAAACTTAACAAAATCTTAACAGTATGCAGAAATTTGTCTTGCCTGTCTTCTTTTTAGTATCGGGTTTTACCCTAATGGAAAACTCATCTTGGGTGAATATGAAATAGAGCAATTGTAAGTTGAAAAATTCTTAAAAAAAATTCTTAGAATTTTTTTATTGCAGATAACTCTAGAGATTTTTCCGGCGCTTAAAAGTTGATAAATTGTGGAAGATAAATTACAGGAATACAAAATTTATAAAAATTTTCTTTTGATAAAAATAAACCCGGAGCGAAAAGCCCCGGGCTTAATTAAAGGTTGCGACATTTCTAAAAAAGTAAGTCTATTGGGAAAAAGTATTACTAAAGCCCCATTTCAACTGAACCATTAAAAGGTTAACGTCGGGTATGGCGCTTTCATAAATAGTCTTCTGTCCCTGAATTTGAAGAGCAACTTGAGACCTATCGTTCGCATCTCTTAAGATGTTCCAGTTTAAACCTCCAATGATACGAGTATGACCGTCATCAACTATATCTGCATCCACGTCCCACATATCAAATCTGCCAACAATATCTACATCGACATTCATTAATTCTCTAAGACTGAAAATGGGCATTACCATAAAACCACTGCTTTTAACATCTTCCTTATCCTGAAACAGATACTCTCCGCGCAGTTCAAAAGGTCCTTTAGAAAAACGCGCTAACCCTATAGTTGCGAATTTACTTGCATCCGTTACATACAATACTGAACCACCAAAAGTAAAAGATGGAATAAGTGCAAGTCTTATGTTACCCAGAAGCTCAGGATCCAGGTCCAAGTCGCTCCCGGTAACAGTATATCCTTCTCCATTGTAAACCGAAACCGCATAAACACCTTTGCTGCCTGCGAAATTACCGCAGAAAGCAATACCATAATCGGCGGATTTCGCAACACCTTCAACTTCTTCCAAAACTTTCTCTATTGTAATATATTCCCAATCATAGCCGAAACCAAAATAATGTTGAATTATACCAGCACTAATTTTACTTTCAGGTATAGGCAAAACATCTTTAAAATTAAGATAGGCATACTTTACTCTTACGCCGCCACCTGTCGTAGAAGTTTCATCCGAAAAGAAGTCGAGATTAAACCTGCCATCTATCTTATCCGTAATTGTAGGTTCAATCCTAAAGTAACCTCTTTCTAAAGTTAATTTACTCTTGCTTACCTCACCATCTACAATTTCATTCGTATATCTATTCCACAACAGCATAGAGACTTTTGTCTCTCCACCAATTAAACTTATGGGGACCATAAAAACAAAAAACAACATGGATGAACAAATAAAAAGTTTAAAGACACGCATAAAAACCTCCTTTTGGTTTCCACGATTACAAGAATATCATTTATTACATTACTTAACAACCAAGATGACAACATCGATTCTCTCGAAAAATAACCAATGATTAAAATAAACTATTAACTATTTATCAACCGCTGTCAAGTCTAAAAAATATGCTAAAAGTTATCGTATTTCCGTCTTGACATTATATCTATTCTATTTACAATGAGAAAGTTATTCTTTTTTAAATTAATTTTATTTAGTAAAAAAGAACGATTACTTCAAAGCACCAAAAAATTATATTGATTAGATACGGAAAAAATCAACAGTTAATATTAATCAGAAGGAGTAATTGTATATTGAAAAATACAGGCAAAATGTCATATTTCGGAAAAGACTTAGAGGATATGGTTTTCGCCAAGAATTATCATAAATGGATATTGGAAAGATTCGAACCATATCTTGGAGACACTATTGCTGAAATCGGTGCCGGAACCGGAAATTTCACAAACCTTCTAATTAACAAAGGAATAAAGCATATATTTGCATTCGAACCTTCAGATAACATGTATCCACTGCTTAAAAATAGATTTCAAGAAAAAAAAGAAGTTGTAACTATAAACGCTTTTTTGTATGAAAAATATCAAAAGTTTCTGGAATTTTTTGATTCAGTTCTTTATATAGATGTATTAGAACATATAGAATCGGATGAAGAAGAGTTGCGGTATGTATACAAAATTACTAAAAAAAATGGATTCATTCTGATTTTCGTACCGGCATTGCCATTGTTATATAGTGAATTTGATAAAAAAATTGGGCATTTCAGGAGATACTCGAAGAAAAGACTTGTAGAAGTTGTTAGAAAAAGTGGATTTTCAATAGAAAGTATTCAATATTTTGATATAGCCGGCGCAATACTCTGGTATATTGTTTTTGTTCTTTTAGGAAAAACAACATCGAAAACAAATGTTTCTCTGTACGATAAATTTATTGTACCACCAATGAGATTTTTAGAAAATACTATAAAACCTCCAACGGGGAAAAATCTAATACTTGTCGGAAAGAAAATTTAAAAATAAATTTATTGCTTTATAAAAAACATTTTCTTCTTGACTTACCTAAAAATATGTTTACATTAAAATTCGAATAAAGCAAAGTTTTTTATAATGTTTATAGAAAGAGGTGGTTTTGAAGTTATCGGTAGTTATACCTGTTTTTAATGAAAAAGAAACTATAAAGAAAGTCATCGAAAAAGTAAAAAAATCTCCTGTAAAAAAGGAAATAATTATAATCGATGATGGTTCTAATGATGGGACAAAAAAACTGCTACAGGATATAAAAAGAGAATCGCCCACAAATTATGATATAAAAATACTGCATCTCGACAAAAATCTGGGAAAAGGAAAAGCCATCAAAAGGGGTTTCTCATTAGTAAATGGAGATTATGTAATAATTCAGGACGCTGATCTTGAGTATGATCCGAATGAATATACAAAGTTACTCAAACCAATTTTAAACAAAGAAACTGATGTCGTTTTTGGCTCTAGACTTCTGGGCAAGAATATACATTCAAGGCGTAATCGGCTTTTATATATAGGAAGAATCTCACTTAGCTGGATTACTAATATTTTATTCAGCAGTAGACTCACCGATATCTATACTTGCTACAAACTTATTCCAAATGATTTAATAAGCAAATTCGATATAACTTCAAACGGTTTTGAATTAGAAGCTGAACTTACTGCCAAAATACTTATTGCCGGAAAGAAGATAAAGGAAGTTCCTATAGGTTATAGCCCCCGTTCGAAGAAAGCAGGAAAAAAAATAACATGGATTGATTGGTTTAGAGGTGTAAAAATGTTATTGTTGCTCCGATTGAAAAATAAACGCTCAAAATGTAAAAAGTAACAAAGCGATTTTTCATAACTAGAAGATATAAACACGCATAACTTTGTCAACATAATTTGGAACAACAAATCACACAAATAAAACGAATAAAAAATTGCAGGGTTGACAAATAGACAAAAAAGAATATGATTAACCGATTGTTTATGTATGTATCATTGTATACCCTAAAAAACCAAAGGAGGTTTTTCTAGTATGGCAGAAGGTAAAGTAAAATGGTTTAGTGACAGAAAAGGATACGGTTTTATTACAGCGAATGACACCTCACAGGATATATTTGTCCACACAACAGCCCTCAGTGAAGGTCTGGTTACACTTTCAGAAGGAGACGAAGTTGAGTTTGAACTTATCGAAAGTGATAAAGGACCAAAAGCCGAAAAAGTAAAAAAGATTCGTTAAACTTTAGTTCTCAATATAAAGTTTCGATAAAACAAAAGCATAAAAACAAAGACTTATTGGATTTGTTGTATTTTTGCATTAATTAGTTCGTTGTTCCTTGTTCGTAGTTAATTAAAGTTAAGGGGGCAAGGGATCGAGGGTTCCAGGTTCCGAGTAAAAAAACAATCCAACTAACCAACTATCCCACAAACCAACAGTTTAAAATCTTTGTGCTCTTTGTGTGATAAATTGGGTGGAGTTGGGGGTACTTGCTTTATTATAGTAACCCTTTATATTTGTCTCTAAATGGAAAAAAATAAATGTACGACAAAAGAAAAATAGTAGGCTTCTTATCTGTATTAGTCGTTTTAATTTCTACGTATTTATACACCATCGCTCCCACTGTTTCGCTCTGGGATTGCGGAGAATTTATAACCTGTGCGCACATTTTAGGAGTAGCACACCCTCCGGGAACGCCTTTTTTTACTTTAATCGGCAGAATATTTGACATTATTATTCCTTTTAATGAAGTAGCAAAAAGGATAAACTTCCTTTCTTCTCTCTCATCCGCTGTAGCTGGGGGATTCCTTTACCTTATCATACTATCGGTTTTTCAGCGATTCAGAGAAAACAGAGGGAAAAAGATACCACTAAAAATTCATCCGATCGCAATATTTTGCTCTATTGGAGCCGGACTCTCTTACAGTGTATGGGATACATCGGTAGAAACGGAAGTTTATTCCACATCAATCTTAATACTGGTAATTAGTTTATGGCTTGCTCTTCACTGGGACGAAAACCGTAAAATGAGGGGTGACGATAACTATCTTTTACTTCTAGTTTACTTGATTTTTTTATCGTTCGGCATCCATCTTATACCCTTACTTCTTATTCCGGGAATTTTGGTCTTTGTGTTAATTACTGACAAAAAAATATTTAACAACCCAAAATTAATTCTTTTTTCAGTAGCTCTTATTTTAATAGGTATTTCAACATATTATTATTTAATGGTAAGAGCACACGCCAACCCAGCAATAAACGAAGCAAGTCCGAGCAATTTTTCGGCCTTATGGGATGTTATATCAAGGGAACAATACGGATCAATGAAGATGTTTCCAAGAAAAACTCAAATAGATACCAATCTCACTCCTTTTGTCGCGTTATTCGAACAGATAAAAATATTTTTCAAGTATTTCTCATGGCAATATTTCCCTTATCCGAGGGAATCTGATGTCAACACTCTATTAAAGTATACTTCCATAGCAGGCACATATATATATGTCATATTAGGGCTCTGGGGTATGTTCACTCATTATAAGAAAGATAAAAAATCATTTTATTTATTCTTCATTCTGTACCTTCTTGTAAGTTTAGGTCTTGTTTTTTATTTGAATTTAAAATTTTCTCCTTCCGACCCCAACCCTACCCATAAAGGAAGAGAGGTAAGAGAAAGAGATTATTTCTGGACTCCCGCTTTCTTTCTTTTTATGTTTTACGTGTCAAATGGGCTATACTGGATATATTTAAAATTAAAAAAGATGGGTAATTCGTATGGGCACGCATGGATAACTCTGTGTTTTCTGATAGGATTTGCACCATTTATCTCAAACATAAAAAGTCACGCCAACAGAAGGGGAAACTGGATAGCAAGCGACTATGCTCATAACCTATTAACGACTCCAGAAGACTACTCAATTCTATTTACATTCGGAGATAACGATACCTTTCCGGTTTGGTTCCTGCAGGAAGTTAAAAATTTCAGAAAGTTTGACAAAAAAAACAAAAAAGGAATCCAGGTTGCGAATTTTTCAATAATGAATACAAGCTGGTATATAAAACAGTTAAAAGCGGCTGGCATCCCAATGGATTTTGCTTCCCCATTTAAAGGAACCAATGTTGAAAGCAAATACAATAGAATTAAAAAAAGCGGAAAGACCAACGAGGATTTCGAGGAATGGATAATCAATAATATACAACCAATGAGATGCGAAGACGGAAAATGGATAAGACCTGCAGATATTGTAGCCAGAAATATAATTCTCAGTTCAATCGGAATAAAACCTTCTCTCGAAGATTTAATGATGCCGGGAAAATCTTTCGTCGACAAATATATAAAAAAAGATTTTAATCCTTCAATTAATATTTATTTCGCTTTCCCCCCTGACAACTATTCAAGAAAACTCTTTGGTCCTCATCTGGAATTGGAAGGCTTTTCTTTCCGCCTGGTAGGGAAAAAGGGCAAAGACATGATAAATTACAAAAAGATATTCGAAAAACTCAATCATGAATTTAAAACCAGTTACTGTGATAACCCAACCATATATACAGGACCGGCTCAAAAAAACCCTCTATTCAACCATACATATATATATCTAACCCTCAGTGATACTGCATTAAGAAAATTTATAAATAGAAACAGAAGAACAATACTGGGACCGCAAAAAGATACATTAAGAATGTTGGAAAATATACTAAAACGAGCTTTTCTTTTTTATGTAAACTCAAAGTTTTCCTTATCAACACCATTAGAAACAGCGGAGGGACTGGAAAAAGTATATTCGTTGCTCAAAGAGGAAAAAAGAGCGACCAATTTTTGTGACTCGCTTCTTTCTATAATAAGTACACCACCGCTTCATATCCTTAGAGCTGAAATGTTAATTTTTAAAGCAAAATCAAAGAAAGGGAGTAAGGAAGAATTCAGAAAAGCAGAGGAAGAGTTTTTGTCTCTGATTAATAATGAAAACTATAAGCCTTTAGCATATAAGGGGCTCATTGAACTTTACTCTCTGACTAATAACGACGATAAAATAAAAGAAATAATAAGAGAGATGAGAAATGACACTAAAATTGTCGATAAAGTTATAATTCTTTTAATCAGATTTGACCCCGAAGGAGCCATAAAATTACTCACAAACTGGAAAGAACTATATCCCGGCGAGGCTGCAAGAATCAACCAAATAATAAAAGAGTTGAAAAATAGAAGAATTCAATAAAAAATGATAAATAAAAATTCAAAAATGAATGTAAAAAACATAGAAACAACGAACCATAAATTAAAATCGCTAAGAGTTTACGACTCACAGCTAACTGCTTTACCCCTAGATAGAAAAACATCCTTCTCTGCAACTTCAGATGAGGCTAGAAATGGAACAGCGGGATGGCAGATAGCCGATAGCAGAACAACTCTGTACCTTGGATTATTTATTTTATGAACTGGGTAAAAGTTCCCTCCTTCGCGAAAGTTAATCTCGGCCTTTACATCCGGGGAAAAAGAAAAGATGGATTTCATTCAATTGAATCTATTTTTCAGACTATATCTCTAAACGATTTACTCTATTTTAAATTACAAGGCGACCAGATAAAACTAACTTCCAATAACCCAACCCTTCCAGATGGCCCAGATAATTTAATATACAAATCGGCAAGTTTCTTCAAAAACAAGAAAAACAAAAATTTAGGTGTAATAATAAAAACAGAAAAAAATATCCCCATAGGCGCTGGTCTGGGGGGCGGAAGTTCAAATGCAGCTGTAACTCTATTAACCTTAAATCGCCTACTTAATTATCCCAAAGGATTCGAAGAATTAATGGAATTTGCAGAAAGTATTGGCTCAGACGTTCCTTTCTTCCTTAAAGGCGGAACTGCTCTTGTTAAAGGAAGAGGCGAAAAAATAAAATGGGCAAAGGATATTCCAACCCTCAATTTTCTGCTTGCGACTCCGCCGTTTTCAATATCAACAAAATATGCCTACGAATTATGGGACAAGAAAGAAAAACAAGACTTGACAAATGAAGACTTAAGCCTTATACTCCAAAGAATGCAAGAGGGGAAAAAAGAATTTTTATGCAAATTAAGGAATTCCTTTCAAGGGATAATAATGGGGGAATATCCACAATTAGCAGATATTATGAAAAAGCTAAATAAATTAGAACCAATAAATGTTATGTTAAGTGGGTCTGGTCCTACTGTATTTGCAATATTCGGATCAGAAAAATACAACTATAGGATGGGAGAGATAAAAGAAGACCAACATATACTAAAGCACTGCAAAAGCATCTCCCGAAAAGAGTACTTCAACTTGTTAAAACTAAAGGAGGACTAATGGAATTCACAGAAGTACGTGTAACCCTTAGAGATGAGCCCAGATTAAAAGCATTTGTAAACGTAACCTTTGATGACGACTTTGTTATTCGCGGAATGAAAGTAATCGAAGGGAGAAAAGGGCTCTTTGTAGCAATGCCTTCACGGAAAGGTAAGGATGGAACTTTTAGAGACATCGCTCATCCGATAAATAACACCATGCGAAAAAGACTTGAGAAAGTTGTCCTTGACGAATACTACAACAAATGTGAAGAGGAAGGTAAGAATCCAAAGGGTTCAGACCTTGAGCAGGAAGATTTCGAAGCACCCGATGAGAACGCCGACATAAACGAACTTGGAGACGAAGAAAGCGAAGCTACTACAGAAGAAGATATTGAACAAGACATCGAGGATGTTGAGGATATTCAGGATCTAGAAGAAGAAATAGAAGAAGATCTTTTATAAAAACTTACCCTTATATAATCATTTGGGGCGTCGCCAAGCGGCAAGGCACGAGATTTTGGGTCTCGCATACGTAGGTTCGAATCCTACCGCCCCAGGAGAGAAGAAAAAATGGAATTAAAGATTTTCTCAGGTTCCGAAAGTTTAAGTCTTGCAAAAGGTATTAGCAAATGTTTAAATAAGCCTTTATCTTCTCTTGTAAAGAAGAAATTTTCGGACGGTGAGATTTTCATTCAAATAAAAGAAAATGTTCGAGGAAGGGATGTGTTTGTTGTTCAATCAACAAACCCCCCGGCTGAGAATATTATAGAGCTTCTACTTATTATAGACGCACTAAACCGTTCTTCAACCGGAAGAGTAACCGCCGTTATACCTTACTTCGGTTACGGAAGACAAGAAAAAAAGGATAGACCAAGAGTCCCTATTTCTGCAAAGCTGTTTGCTAATTTATTCGAGAAAGCAGGCGCCGATAGAATCGTAACTATAGACTTACACGCACCCCAGATAACAGGTTTTTTTGATATTTCAGTGGATCATCTTTTTGCAACGCCAGTGATGGTTAAACACATAAAAAAACTAAATCTAAATTACAAAAAAACCGTCATAGTTTCCCCTGATGTTGGAAGAGTTGAGGCAGCCAGAGCAATAGCAAAGAAAATTAATAGGGAAATTCCCATAGCTATCGTCGATAAAAGGAGACCCGAGCCGAATCATTGCGAAGTTGTTAATATAATTGGTAAAGTAAAGGATAAAACAGTTATAATAATCGATGATATTGTAGACACCGCTGGAACCTTAACAGAAGCAGCGAATGAATTAAAAAAGCAGGGAGCCAAAGCAATTTACGCGTATATAACACATCCGGTACTATCAGGCGAAGCTGTAAAAAAGATAACATCTTCAGCGTTAGATAAGCTTATTGTAACAGACACAATCCCAATGGGAAACAAGAAAAGTAAAAAAATAGAAGTGGTTTCTGTAGCTAAACTTTTAAGTGAAGCTATAACAAGAATCCACGAGAATAAATCTGTTTCATCACTTTTTATATAAGAAAATGCAATCCTAGGAGGAAAAGTTGAAAGTAAAAGAACGAAAAGAATTTGGGACCAGGAAAGTTAATCATCTCAGAAAAGAAGGATGGATTCCTGGCATAATCTATGGCCACGGAGAAAAAAGTAAGCCAATAATGATTAAGGAAGAAGAATTAACTGATGTCTTACATAACATGCATTCCGAAGCGACATTGTTAGACCTTGATTATGAAGGCAAAAAGTTACAGGTTTTAATGCGTGATATCAGTCGAAACCCCCTAACCGAAAAACTACTTCATGTAGATTTTCAACATATACATGAAAACGAAGAAATTAATGTTCATGTTATACTCGAGTACCAGGGTAAACCTAAAGGTGTAGAAGAAGGCGGAATATTAAACATAGAACACAGAGATCTAATAGCCAGATGTTTACCTAAAGATATACCCGAAAAGATAACGGTTGATGTAAGCAGTCTTGAAATAGGCCAATCTATTCATATCAAAGACCTTGATATACCTGAGGGAGTCAAAGTTGAAGAAGACCCATCTGCAACTATTGTAAACATCTTATCGCCGAGAAAGATAGTCGAAGTCAAACCGGTTGAAGAGGAACTTCCTATTGGTGAAGAAGCAGAAGAACCGGAAGTCATCACTAAAGAGGAAGAAACAGAGGGAGAAACAGAGGAAAAGAAAGAAAAGGAGAGTAGCGAATAGAATATCGTGCAGCAATCGGGCTTTGCAATCCCTCGTTAGATTACATCGGAACCAGGCACAACCTTGGAGGAAGACTAATAAAATTTATTTGTTCTAAGAGAAATTTGAGCTTTAAACCGGGTAAAGGGCATTACTACTACTCCACAGACGAAAATCTTATCTTAGCTTATGCGACGACCTTTATGAATAACAGTGGAATAGCTGTACTGGAACTATATGAAAATTTTTCACTTCCCCTTGAGAATATTCTTATTGTGCTTGATGATATAAATTTACCTTTTGGTAAATTAAGATTAAGAAGCGAAGGCAGCGACGGCGGACATAAAGGTCTCAACTCAATAATATATCATCTTGATAGCGAAAATATACCCCGCCTCAGAATCGGAATAGGGAATCATGAAGATAAAGAAACGTCAGATTGGGTCCTATCTAAATTTAGTGAAGAGGAAGAAAAAGCTATACCTGAAATATTGAAAAAAGCTAAAGAAGCTGTTTTTATTTGGAAAAATGAAAGTATTGATGTGGCTATGTCAAAAATTAACGGGAATCAAAAGGAGGTTAAATGAGAAAATACGAATGCACATTCATCATCAATCCAGAAAAAGAAGAAGAGGCAAAAGAAATTATAGAAGAAATAAAGTCTTACTTTGAAGAGAACAAAGCAAAAATAAAAAAAATAGACGAATGGGGAATTAAAGAACTCGCATATGAAATTAACGGACATAACAATGGATTCTATACTGTCATTAAGTTTGAAGCAGACCCTGAAAAAGTCGATCTTTTAAAAGAATCTATGCGTAAAAACAATAATATACTAAGGTATATTCTCGTGGTAAAGGAGAAATAAAACATGGCTGAATACAGAATTCCAAATTTAAACTATGTATTGATCTCCGGAAGAGCAACTGCTGATTCTATCCTTAGTTATACCGAATCCGGCACAGCATATCTGCGGTTCCGCATTGCCTCAAATCGTAATTACCGGGACAAAAGCGGAGAATGGAAAGAAGATACGACATTTACCGGTGTAACTTTATGGGGTAATCAGGCAGAAAGATTAAGTGAACGCATAAAAAAAGGCTCCCCGGTAGTTGTAGAAGGTAGACTATCCAGTTACACGAGAGAAACAGACGGTTTAAAAAGAACCGAAGTAAGCGTAAACGCCTTCAGGGTACAGGAACTTACTAAGTCCACAACTCCCTACCCTGAAAATCAAACAGGAGAAACAACAGAAGAAGAAATGACAGAAGAAACGGCAGACATGGAAGCACCTCCCGGAGACGAAGAAGAACTTCCTTTTTAGAAAACTTAAAAAGCATCAAACACGGATTAACACCTATGAATAATGATAACTTTAGGGTAAAATGGGATAATCTCATATTTAATCTAACATATATTATTCCAACAACCTAAACACTATTTATTTTATTATATTTTTGTTTCTTAGATTTTTCATCTTTCAGGAAAAAAATAAAGGATAATTGTCCCGGTAATTACCTCGGGGTTGCATCCGGGAGTCCACCATCAACAGGAATAGTAGAACCCGTTGTTGGAGTCTGACGGGTCGCGAAGAATAGAACTACCTTTGCAACATGTTCAGCAGTTACTTTCACCTTAAGGAGGTTTCGCTTTCTATAATATTCCGGAAGCTTCTTCTCGGAGAGACCCCTTGCTCGCATGCGGTCCGGCCCAACTTCAGCCCATAATCCGGATTTCCGCTTACCGTGAGAAAATACTGCATCGGGAGAAATCATATTTACTCTCACATCCATCTCCGCAAACTCAAGGCTTGCAATTCGAGCTAGTTGATGTGATGCTGACTTTGTTGCACTGTAAGCTCCGAATTTGGCACCCGGTGCAAAAACGTTCTTAGTGGATATTACAATTATATCTCCTCCCGTTCCCTGGACTTTGAAATGCTTTCCCGATTCAGATAGGATATTAAGCGTACCTTCAATATTTACCTGTTCCAGTTTACGAAAAGCTTCTGTATTCATATCCATGAGAGATGAAACGTGAGCAACACCAGCATTCACAACCACCAGATCAATTCCACCCCAATTTTGAACAACTTTTTCGAAACCATTTTTAACTGATTTTGGATTTGTTACATCAAGACCAACACCAATGACTCTTTCTTCATACTTTTCCTTAAATTCATTTACCAATGAATCCAGATTATCCCCAGGTAAATCTGAAACAGCAACGTGACATCCTTCTTTAAGAAGTTCCTCGCAAATTCCACTTCCGATCGCTCCTGCAGCCCCGGTTATTATTGCAACAGAGCTCTTAAGAGGAAGTTTATCTTTCCTGTTGAGCTTCGCATGTTGAAGGCTTCGATATTCCATATCAAAGAGATACGCTTCATTCAACCCCTCGTATTTTCCAATTGAAGAAATCTTCATCTTAGCAGATAAAGTCGAAACAGTGATATCTCTTACTATATCAGCTGCTACTACATCCTTACCAGCGCATATTGCTCCTAAACCGGGTATTAGAATCACTCGAGGCATTGAATCAAAACGATTGAGTTTTCCTTTTATTTTTTTTGAATAACGCTCGAAATATTCATCATATTTTTTGGCATAATCTGCTATTGAATTCCTGATTTGTTCTCTTAATTTTTTATCATCATCATATTTAAGTTCGTTAATCCATAGTGGATAAGCTTTGGTTCTTATGAGATGGTCGGTAGTCAGGGGAGGTGTGAGTGCGATTTCTTTACCCTTATATGAATCAACAAGGTTTAGAATTTCTTTTTTTATTAGAGGTCTAAGTATAAAACGCGAGTATGGCCAGTCAGTATTTCCCGTCGGGACAGCAAGAAGACCCTTAAGGATAGGAGCAACCTTCAGATACCTTTTACTGGCAATCGATAAAGGTGTAGTTGTTTTTACTTTTAAAGTTTTCACGCCTTTCTTCGATAAATAACGTTCCGCTTTTGTTACAAGTTCAATTGTCCTCTGGTATGATTCTCGGGCGGTCTCTCCCCAGGTAAGCAGTCCATGTTTCATTAGGACCATACCTTTACAATCCGGATTTTCGTAAAATGCACTAGCAGCAGCTTTCGCCAGCTCAAACCCCGGCTTTTTGTATTCCAGTATGATTACATCGCTACCCAAAGCATCCCGGATAATTTTTTCTCCATCAATTTGATTAGTTAAAGCTAGAATAGCGTTTGAGTGAGTGTGGTCGATGTATTTCACGGGTATAAAAGCATGCATCAGAGTTTCAATTGAGGGAGTTCTGTCGGTAGCATTGAGCCGATGTGTTAATATTTCATTAACCATATCTTCATCGGAAAGTTTTTTTAGTTTTTGTAGTCGATTAAGATAATCAAGGTCAATTCCTGTGTATCCATCCGGTTCAATATTCGAAAGATCCTGACCGGATGCCTTAACATAAACAACAGGAATTTTGTTCCCGAGAACACTTATGCATGTTCCTTTAACAGATGTATTCCCCCCGCCGTGAAGTACAAGTCCACTTTCCTCTCCAATAAGTCTACTTGTATAGATTCGGAGAGCTAGATCTTTTCCGAATTTTTTACCGTATTTAGCGAGAAACTTAGATGCCTCTTTCCCGCACCATCTATTTTTCATTTAATTTCCTTTAACATAAACTGGATGTTCCCTACTGGATCCTTTCCATCAAATATCGCGCTTCCGCTAACCAGGATATCAGCCCCTACTTTAGCAAACTCGGAAATATTACTTTTTTTAATACCTCCATCAAGACATAGTAGGATTTCCTTGTCAGAAGTAGAAATCAATTCCTTGACTTCCATAAATTTATCCGCATAAGAATCAAAGAAAGGGAATCCTTTTAAATGAATATCTACAGCAAGGACAACAATCATTTCAATATTATCAAGCAACCCTTTAATATGCTCAACAGGCGTATCGGGATCAACGGCAATGCCTCTTATTAATCCCCTCTCCGGGTCGTTTTTATTCTCCATTTTACCAAGATTCTTGAAAATCAAATTGACATCCTCCGGAGACTCCATATGAATAGTAATCATGTCAGCACCAGCATCTACATATTCCCGGATTTTTTCTTCCGGACTCCTAATCATTAAATGAACATCTTTTAACAATTTAGTTTTTACAGCTTTTATAAATACTGGACCCACCGTTAATCTTTCTACAAAGCATCCATCCATAATATCAAAATGCATTAACTTTATATCTGTACCTTCGAGTAATTCAACTTCTCTACCAATTTCTAAAAAGTCGGCCGATGTTATCCCCACACTGAGCGTGGGCGAACTTCTGAGAAGAAGATTAAAGGCTTTATTGGCCGACATGAACTATCTTTACTTCTTTCCTTTCTTTAAAGTTTTATATAACTCATACGCTTCTTTAGGAGACATATTTTCATGGACAACTTTTCTTACTGCCTGAATCATCGCAATTGGAGCTTCAGTTTGAAATATGTTACGTCCCATATCGACTCCACAGGCGCCCTGCTGGATTGCGTTGTATGCCATCTTGAGTGCATCAAGTTCCGGAACCTTTTTCCCGCCAGCTATAACTATAGGAACAGGACAAGCTGCCGTTACGGTTTCAAAATCTTCAGGGACATAATATGTCTTGACATAAGACGCTCCCAGTTCAGCACATATTCTCGTTGCCAGGCGCATATATTTAGCGTCCCGTTTCATCTTTTTACCTACCGCAGTAACACCAAGAACAGGAATGCCATATTTGTGACCCATGTCCACAAGTCGTGTCAGGTTATGTATCGATTTGGTTTCAAACTCACCTCCAATAAAAACCTGAACTGCAAGTGCTGCAACATTAAGACGTATTGCATCTTCTATATCAACGGCAATCTCCTCATTTGAGAGCTCTTTAAGTATGCTCGGACCGCCGCTTGCTCTAAGAACGACCCCTTTTGTAAAAGTTGGAGGAATAGTCGAGCGTAGTATTCCTCGTGTACACATCAAGGTATCAGCATATGGAAGCAGTGGCACAATACTTACATCGATTCTTTCCAAACCTGTGGTCGGACCGAGAAAATATCCGTGATCAACGGCAAGCATCACAGTTCGATTGGTATTGGGATTGAAAATATTTGAAAATCTATTTTTCATACCCCATGCAATTGAGTTTGAGCCGCGAAGTGTAAAAGGCTCGTTCTTCATGGGGATATCCAGGTGATAATTGTGAGTTTTTTGAATTCCTTCTTTGTCTGCCATGGCTTGTCCTCCTTTTATTTTATAGCCCTTTCTTATATCTGGCATTATAAATATAGATTCTCCCTCTGTCAAGGTGAAGAAAACCTGTAGATCCTTCGGATCAGTTAATTGGGCAATTAGTAAATTTGTTAATTAGTAAAAAAGCTACAAGTCCTACATGTGTGATTTTTTTTATTATTTCTGCGGTTAGCGGATAGCCGCCAGCGGAAAATCTCTGTGTGCTCTGTGGTTTATTTTTTCAGGGGCAGGGGTTTACAAATTCGCGAAATCACCAATCCCGATACTAAACTTCACATACCACTGGTGAAGAGGCATCTCTGGAGCGTTCTGTATCTCTATCTCCTCCATTCCCTCTAAAACCAATTGCGGTGTACGTAAGCTATATACATAACCGGTAGAAACACCACCAGCCAGATAATCCGATATAGCTAAAATCACACCCGTACTTGCCGAGAGAACGAAAGAGGAACCTTTGTAGTTAACGCTTCCTTCGGGATTCGAAAGTGACCCGGTGAAATCGATTATTTCATCCTCTTTAACTGATTTCAAGTTTACCGAAGAATATCCACCCCCACCGCTCAAGAAAAAGATAAGACGGGAAAAGCTAACTGCGTAACCTAATTCAATCAATTTAGAATCAAAAGAAAGGTCCATCAACAGTGAATCTAAATCTGCTGTTTCACTTCCTTTCAATGATTTCATACCCAGAGCAAGGTTGTTTTCAATTAGAAGTAAACTCCAACTCCACCCCCATTCCTTTTCCTTGAATCCTTGAGTAGACTCAATTCTTTCATTTAATTTATCGATTGTATAATGGGCAGTGTAATCCTTATCCACAGATATGATTCCGGTAGAAAGCCCTAGTATTAGCAGCAACATTCAAAAATTTCTCCCCAATCTAAATACATACTCTACAATCCATTCATTATCATCACCGTTTCCAAAACCCTCTATCCAATCTTTGTTCTCGGAAAAAATAAAATCTGAAAAGGCTTCTGCCGATATAACAAAGCCGGCTAATTCACCCCTCAGGCCAGCTCCTCCACCAAGAGACAGGCTAAAACCCTCAAACTCATTACCGTTAAGACTTGTAACCACCTCACCTCCACTTACAAATCTCCAGCTACTAAAACCCAATCGCCCTGATAGATATGGGGAAAGCACAATCCTGAATGGAATCCAGTTAACGGAAAAACTCCCACTTAAATTCTCAAAATCTTCACCGACTACTTCCGAAAAGAACTGCCGCTCTCCGAGAGAATCATACATAAAAGCCATAGTTCGAGTTGAAGCAGTAGCTGTCCCTTTCTGAATGGAAAAACTGTAATTCAGATTCGGGTTTATATAAAAATCACAAAAAACCCCAAAAGAAGGTCCAAATTCCGGAGAAACAATATCGTTACCCTTCAATTCAAACATCCCGCCTTCAAGTCCGACCGTAAATGAGAACAAAATATAAAATATCATAAATAACCTCCGCACCTTTCTTCAATTTCCTTTACCGTAAGCAAGAAACCTTCCTTAATCCATTCATCTTTTTTTTCTTCAATTTTCTTTCGAAAACTTTCAAAACCCTTATCATCAAGGCAAAACTTATACTGCGCAAAGTACCCCGGCCATATATGTGTATCAAGCTTGGGATCAGTACCCTTCAATTTTCCAATAACTTTAGGAATCATAAAATACTCATCAACTTTTTCTTCTTCTAGTACTTCTTGGAACTGATCCTCTAACCCCATAAATATGACAACTTCAATCTGTTTCATTCTGACAATCTCCTTTTTAACTTTGATTCAAAAATCATATATAAAGTCGGAATTAAAAGCAGCGTTATGAAGGACGAAACAATCATACCCCCAACAACAGAAATACCGAGGGATTTCCATAAAACTGAACCGCTACCGGTAGAAAAGGCAAGAGGCAAAAGTCCAAAAACTGTAGTACCTGTAGTCATAAGTATAGGTCTTAATCTTCTTTTAGCGCCGGTTTTAACAGCTTCCATCAAATCCATACCCCTTTTACGCAGGATATTGAAGTAATCTATCATAACGATAGCATTGTTAACAACGATACCAACAAGCATCGCTATGCCAACCATACCCATAAGACTCATAGATTGAAAACTCACCCAGTAAGCAAGAGAGACTCCTACGAAAGCAAAAGGTACAGAAAACATTATTATGAAAGGATCAAAGAAAGACTCAAACTGCGCAGCCATAACAAGATATACAAGAATGATACCGAGCAATATAGCAAAAATCAGACTGCCAAAAGTTTCTCCCTGCTGCTCAACCTGACCCGCATAATTAATATTCAATCCCTTGGGTATGACAAAAGAATCTACAACTTTCTTAACATCTCTCATAACATTTCCAAGCGCTCCAGAAACGCTTATCTTTAATACCACCATTCGTTCTTTATTCTTTCTTTCGACCGAAAGCGAAGCTCTCTTCTCTACGGGTTCTAGAAAATTGGATATATGAACAGGCATTCCCACTTGACTAACAAGCTGTAAATTATCTATGGTTTCAAAGGAATTTCTGCTCTCATCATCAAGCCTAACAATTATAGGATATTCTATACCTTCTTCACTGAATTTGCCAATCTCCGTACCGTAAAATGCGGTCCTGAGCTCCGAACCAGCCGTATAAGCAGAAAACCCGTATGAATACATCTCTGAAAGTCGGGGATCCAGCCATAATTCCCTTCCGCCTTTTTTTCTGGAAACCTCAATAGAGGAAATACCTCTCACAGATACAAGTGCTTCTCTTAAAACCTCTGCTAGAGAATCGGCTTTTTCTAGATCGTCTCCGATTATTTCAACTTCAATAGGTGCACCTCCAAAAACGCCCTCATCGTCTCCACCGAACATTCCGCCTATAACGGAAAACTTGACTCTCTTTATCCCAGGAATATCAGCAACTTTTTCATTAAGTTCATCGGCGATTTGGAATTTAGATTTTTCTGTTTTTCCCATTGTGCTATATAAAGTAATCCAGTGAGACCCCTTTGCTCCTCCAAAAATATCTCCAGTACCACCTGCCTGTACCGTGACACTTTTCGTTTCAGGAACTTCTTTCCACATAAGTTCTTCTATTTTCTTAGCCATCTCGTTTGTCTTTTCTACTCTTGTTCCTATAGGAAGTTCGATGTTTGCCTGCAACTGGTCGCTACCAGGATTTGGAAAGAAATCCATTGGAACGAACCTAAATAGGAACATACCAATGATAAAGATAACAATAAATATACCTAATAGCTTTCCTCTACGCGTAAGAGCCCAATCTAACATTCCGGAATAACCAGATTCAAGCTTACCGAAAAATCTGTCAGCAAAACCTTCTTCCTTCTTCATTTTTAGGAATCTGGACGAAAGCATTGGTGCAAGTGTAATAGCAGTCAGAAAAGATACTGAAAGCATTAAAGGCATCGTTATTGCAAGTTCCTTAAACATAACAGCTACAAGTCCTCTTGTAAGCATTAAGGGTAAAAATATAACAATTGTCGTTACAGTCGATGCAAGTATTGCCTGGGAGACTTCCTGCGCGCCAAATATAGAAGCTTCTTTACGCGTCTCCCCGGATTCCCTATGACGGAAAACGTTTTCCAGAACAACAACGGCATTATCAACCACCATACCCACAGCGATAGCAATTGCAGAAAGGGATATAATATTTAGACTGCTGTCCGATAAATACAGATATATAAAAGAAATAATCAAAGAAACCGGAATAGCCACAGCAATAATTATACTTGCTCTTATATTCCCAAGGAGCAGAAAAGAAACAACAAGGACAAGAAGAATTGCTATAGATATAGTATTTACAAGATTACTTATAGAATCTTCAACCATTTCCGAGAGATCAAAAATAACCTCAAAGTTAAGCCCGGGATATCTCTCCCCAAGTTCTTCCACCCTTTTCTTAACCAATTTCGCAACCTCTACAGTATTTCCTCCGGATTTCTTAAATATACCGAACATAGCCGCATCCTTTCCATTTCTTCTAAAATATCCGTCTTTTTCTCCTACACCCCAGCTAACAGTCGCGATATCTCTTAACTCCACCAACTTACCATTATTATACCCAACTACAACTTTTTCGATATCTTCAAGGTTTTCAAATTTTCCTGGAAGCCTTAGACTGTACTCTATTCCTCCCTGTTCTAACTTACCAACAGGAAAATTTAGATTATTGGCTTGCAGAACCTGCGTAACCTGCATCAGAGAAACTCCAAGCTGCTCAAGCCTTACCTGTGAAATATCGATGTTAATTTGTTTCGATTCACCTCCACCCCAATAATCTGCGGAACCGACTCCGGGTACTCTCGAAAGTTCATCCAAAACTCTGTCTTCAACTATACTCTTAATATCAACACCCGGATTCTCTGTCGACACGGTAAAACCAATGACCGGAGCCATCGAACCGGATATCTTAAACAACATAGGGTCTCCCGCATCATCAGGCAATATAGCGAACCCCAAGGCATCTCTCAAATCATTTGCAGCTTCATCAAGGTTGGTACCGTATTCAAACTCAAGGGAAATAATGGACATGTTTTCCCTTGAATCGGATTTAATTGTTTTAAGATTTGCTACATTACCAAGCGCATCTTCCAATTCCTTCGAAACTTCTTCTTCAACATCTAACGCTGATGCTCCTCTGTATTCGGTCATTACCATTAAAGTAGGAAGCGTAACATCAGGATACAAAGAAACAGGGAGATTAGACCATCCGAATAATCCCAAAAGAACCAGAACAATAAAACCGACAGCAGTTAAAACAGGACGATTTACTGCTCCTTGTATCATCTTATCTCCTTTATATCTATTTTTGCACTATCTTTGACAATATTCTGCCCTACAACAATAACAGTATCACCGGCAGAAACACCTTCCCTTATAATCAAACTATTACCGTTAGTAAAACCAACACTAACTGGCGAAAGTAAAGCTATGCCTTTTTTAGCTTTGAAAACATATTTGTCAACCAACCCGATTACCGCGTCTATCGGAAGGGAAATGGCATTATTTTCACGCGCGACTTCTACCCAGACCTTGGCAAACATTCCTGGAAGAATTTCTTTTTTGGTATTTGGCACGACTCCCACGACATGCTGCGTCCTGCTGCTCGAATTGTAAAAAACAGAAGCTTCTTCAACTTTACCTTCAAACATTTTAGAAAGAGAAGAAATCTCAACTTTTAACGGCAATCCCTCCTTGATATAAAATTTCTCCGGAACATCAAATTCAACTTTTATTCGGTCGATTCTCGCAACTTCAGCCAGAGGAGGTTCAGGAAACATGGGATCCTGCTGACGAATAAGCTGTCCTTTGTCAACAGAACGTAAAGAAATAATACCAGGTATAGTACTTTTAACGGCAATCGGCTCTCTCTCAACCCCGGGTACATCCTGCTCCAGATAAGCTATAATCTGGTCTTTTTTCACCCACTGACCGTTTCCAACTGCATACTTTAGAAATCTTCCGGGTATATCGGGAAAAATTTGAGCCTGTTCTATGCCTTCTACCTGGGACGAAAAACTCATAATCTTAACAGCATCTTTAACTTTGGCAGTAGTAACAACTACAGGAACATCTTTAACTTCTTCTTCAACTTTCGCTGCAGACATTTTCATTCTTATTAATCCGGGTATACCTAAAAGCAAAACAATAACAATAATAAAAATCCACTTTTTCATAATTCCTCCTTATCTATCATTGAGGCAATTTTAATTTGTTCTTTCGAAACAATAAGATTGTACTGAGCATTAAGATGGGAAAATTCTGCGCTTTTGAATCCCAATTCTATATCCTTATACTGAAGCGCAGATATATAACCGGCTCTGTACTGCTTATCCGCCATTTCGTACGCTTCTTTAGCCCTTTTTAACTGTTCCGCGGAAAGCATTAATTTTTGTTTGTTTAAGCTATATGTAAGAAGCTGATTTTTTATATCCATCTTTATACCTTCTTCAATTATTTTCTCTCTAATAACAGATTGCTCGACCGATAGCCTGTATTTATCTATCGCATTTGTTCTTGAAAAGCCCTGAAAAATGGGAAGCGAAATGGCAATTGTTGCAGTCATATCATTATCCCATTCATTTAAAAACCCAATTGGCTTACCATACGAAAAACTTCCGGCAAATATTATATCAGGCAAGAAAGTAAGATACTGCAAAGATTTACCGAGTTTTGCCACTTCATTCAATTTTTTCATACTTTTAATCTCAGGTCTCCTACTAAGGGCAAAATTAGTCAATGAGTCAATATTAAAAGTATCGATATCTACTTCGATTTCTCCCGAAACATCCAAAACTGTATCCAAAGGAAGTCCCAACATTATATTCAAACCCGCCCTGGCTTGCTCGACTCCGTTTCGGGCGTTTAACAATTCTGTTTTACGGCTATTAAACTCCGTCTCCGCTGATAGCAAATCGAGCTTTGTTATTCTACCCTGATTATACTGTATGCGGGCAGTTCTTAGGTGATCTTCGGACCGCTCAAGGGCACCTTCCGCTATTTTCGTACCCTCTTCCGCTACAACAACACCGTAGAAAACAGTAACAAGATCTTTTATTAAATTAATTTTATTGGTTTCATGCTGTAAATTTTGAATATCTTTTCCTCTCGCTCCCATTTCTTTGGCTACAAACCTTTTCCCAAAAGTAAAAATCGGAAAATTCACCTGAAGAGAATTGCTATAATTATCAGCGTAACCGAGAGAAATATACTCCGTACTACCATCAGCCATAGGCATCTCGAACTGAGGAACACTTAAAAGCCTTGTATAACTTGATTGCAGACTTATTGTCGGATAAAAAGACGCCCATGATTCCCTCATTGCAATTTCAGCTTTTTTTACTTCAATCTCTGATATTTCCATATCTCTATTTCTATCCAGCGCTATTTTCTTCGCTTCCTCAAAAGTTAAAGAAAACAGAGACAAAGAAAACATCAAAAGAAGTATAGACACAAATCTAAACCTCAACATTTAACCTCCTTTCTAACTCCATCCAAAAGAATAGAAAGAGCAGTTTTTTTTATTGTTTCGGACTCAGATTCTTCGACAGCCATTATCAAAGAAACAATTATTTCATAAACATCATTAAAATTTAATTTACTATGCGGCAAATATCCCTTTAAAACACTCACCGCTTCTTCCTCCAAGTCTCCAATAATTTCAGCAATAGACGCATTAATTTTTTGCAAACATTCGAGCGGGATATTAGACCCTCTCATTCCTTTCTGAACTTTCCCAAACCTGGAAAAAAATCCATCTCCTCTTATAAATTTCTCAAAATAATCAAAAATCTCCGAAAAAACTTCTTCGAAACCTTTTCCAGAATCAATAATTTTCCTTACATTTTCTATAATTTCCCTGTGCGCCTCCACAAAGATTTCGATAAAAAGGTCAGCCTTGGAATGAAAATATAGATACAACGTACCCTTTGCTACACCACAGGCATCCGCAACCTCCTCTACAGTAACAGGATGGTACCCCTTTTTGGCAAAGAGCTTCTTTCCTTTTTCCATTATTTGCTTCCTTCTTACTGACTGGTCAGTCATAACGTCGTTTAATATATGCAGGTTTATTTATTTGTCAAGGGGTAGTTTAAAAAAATTAGCAAAAAAATCATATTCTTAACTCCATCTTAATATATTTACCTCACGCTTCAAAATTCCACCAAAGTAGACTACTTGAAAAAGAACCTTTTCTGAGCTCCGAATCTCCTATCACCTTTTTTGCCTGTTCCAAGTTAAAAGCATTATTTATCTCTTTTTCAAACACTCTTAACCAAGAATACCTTAGATCCTTTATAAAGAGCCACCCCTCGGGCATTAAAATCCGTTCAATTTCATTCAACATAGAAATCGGGTCATTAACCCAATGAACCATATTGACGTTAAACACCACATCAAACGAATCGTCTTCAAAATTCATTTTTTCCACATTTCCGATTTCGAATTTTACCCTATTTCTAATCGTTTCTCCCGAAATGCTATCCCTCGCATAATCCAATAAAGGCACAGATAAATCAACACCCACAATCTCACAATCCGGAAACTCACGAGCTAATATCAGACACATCTCGCCAAAACCACAACCAACATCCATTATTTTCCCATCACAAAAATCGCTGTTCTCCAACTTTTTGGAGTAATAATAACCCAAATTCTGCAAAATCTTCTTATGCTTTCTAATATATAATTCCGCGAAGCTTTTATCATTAAAATCTCTTTTCATTCTTAGCTTTTACCTCACTTCGAAAAATGTTAAAGATCTATTTCTAAACCACCGTATATTATTCTTCCATACAAGGGAGCATACATGAAAGCGGCATCATCTGTATGCTTTTCGGGTTGAATATAATTTGTGAGGTTCTTCGCTCCCATGAAGAAGTTAAATTTATCAAATAAACTTCTCGAAACTTTAACGTTGAGTATTAAGTAAGGTTTTGTTTCCTTAATCTTTGTCGGTTCTTCCTCATCTTTGAAATAATCAATATACATTGGACCCTGGTAGTCTCCTTCGAGTACGAAATTCCAATCTGTGGGAGCAAATCTTAATTTTGCTCCTGCCGAGTAACGGGGAAATCGGGAGATGTATTTGCTTTCATCTCGGAAAGAAGTCCCTATCCAGTCTTCTCTTTCATGCTCATACTGACCATCATTAAAAACAATATCTAAATCAAAGACAAGACTCTCTGCTATGAGAAAATTTCCTCCAAGTTCTATTCCTTGAACATAAGCATTATCTATATTCTTCCATTCGTAGGTATAACCTAAGCTCCTAGCTGCTTCGCTTGCCTCGGTAAAGCCTATCTTGTTTTTAAGGTTTGTGCGGAAAAAATTAGCATTTAAAAAGACTTTCTCGCCTATCTCATAATCCAAGGAGATATTAAAGCTTATAGATTTCTCGGCTTCTAAATCTTCTCCTTTCCAAACTCTTGGTGAACCACTGCATAAGTGCAAATCTTCAGAAAACCCATAGGGAACCCTAAACCCTGTTCCCACACTACTCCTTAAAACGAAAGATTGAATTGGTTCATATTTTATCGCAAAACGCGGATTCAAGGCAGTTTCATCATATTTAACGGGAGGTACACCCTCAGGAGCAACTTTACCGGATCCTCGGAAGTTATCCTCAGATTGATGAACATCACCTCTTATCCCCGCTACTATTTCAAAGACGTCGCTTATTGCGAACTCATCCTGGAGATACGCTCCGACTTCATCCGCATGCTTTTCACTTATAGAGGTATAAGGTTCGCCATAATCGGGACTATATTCATCTACAACTACATACTTTCCCGTTTCTTCGAGTTTGTTGTAGGAACATTGAATTCCCATTAAAAGGCGGTGTTTCCCAAAAAGAGGTTGCAGATAATCAAAATTCACCACATAAACATCTTCCGTGGCAAGATATGGACGCATATCATCCAGCGGAGGCAACGTATCACCATGAACAGCCATATAATCACCAAGATAGGTATCATTTGTGGCATTACGATGGTGTCTCACATAAGCAAAGGAGACGTTTATTTGATTCCCCCAAAAAAATTCTTTTCTGTATTTAGACATTACCTCATGTCTATTGGTGATGATACGTTCTGTTCCCTCTGTAAAGGGATTCTCATAAGCATTGTCATCAAGAACACCTCCGTGCCTTAATTCATATAGAACCTTTCCTGTGAACGTAAGCTCGTCAGCGTCAAAGATGTTATCGACAATAACACTAAAACTTGCATCCGTGGCATCGGTATTGACCCTGTCAGAAATCCCGTCGGCTTGCTTAACTTCTTCGGAAGTCACCCCATCGCTGGTCTGATCAATAGCATCGCCTATATGTTTTTGAGCAGAAAGTATAAGCCCAATATTGTCTCTTTTCATAGAAGTAACGAAATTGTATTTATTCGTATTATAGCTACCTAACTCTATTCCTACCCTTGAATCCGGTTTTTGAGTAGGTTTTTGAGTAATAATATTAATTCCTCCAGCGACCGCACCCGGACCGTAAAGGGCAGAGCCTGCTCCCTTAACAACCTCTATTCTATCTATATTGGCAACCCCTAATTGCTGTAATCCATAAACGCTAGCCAAGCCGGAATAAACAGGCTGACCGTCGATTAGAACCTGTGTATGGTCAGGACCCAACCCTTGAAGTCTTACCATGCTAAAGTTACAGTACTGACACTGCTGCTCCACTCTTATCCCTCGCACCCCTTCTAAAGCTTCGTACAAATTGGCAGCCCCTTTTTCTTCAATAGCCTTCCGTGTGAGCACTTCCGTTCTTACCGGAATATCTTTGATATATCTTGAAGTTCTTGTCCCAGTAACTACAACACCACCCATTCCTATAGGGCTTTGCACGAGCTCAAATTCAAGATAAAAGGTTTCACCTTTCTTGATAATCACTTCTTTGATTACCGCATTGTAACCCATCATAGAAGCTATAGCTTTATATTTCCCAGCAGATAGTTGATGGATCAAAAACCTACCTCTCCCATCCGCACTAGCCCCTCTTAAAGATCCCTTAATCATAACATGCGCCAAATAAAGCGGTTTTCCGGTCTCCTTATCTACAACTCTCCCCTCAAGACCTCCAAGCTCGCTCGAAAAAATCTGCACAGGAATCACAAAAAACAAGAATGCTGACAATAAAATAATCCTTAATATTATTTTATACATTAAACCTTCCTCCATGTTTTACTGTTATTGAATCTCATTCTCAATTAAACAACAAAAAAAGTTAACTGCAGTCCTTGCAATAACCTTTAATTCCAAATCTAAACTCCGTAGGCTTAAAATCATATTTACCGCACACCTTTTTCTTTATTTTCTCCAACTCGTCATTTTCGAACTCTATTATCTTGCCGCAATTCACACAAACTAAATGTCCATGAGACCGGTGCCCATAAATATGCTCATAACAAATCCTCTCTCCACACCTCATAGCCTCCTGAACAAGCCCACTCTCTACCATCAAAGGTAAAGTCCTGTAAATAGTGGCCCTTGAGATATTCTCTCCCCTATCATGAAAAGACTGAAAGAGATCCTCCACATCAAAATGGTCATGCCTAGAGAAAACCTCCTCTAAAATTCTAACTCTTTCTGGAGTAAACTTTAAACCTTTATCAACCAAATACTTTTTAAATATCTCTTTTTCTTTTTCCATAATTGAAATTGATTCTCATTATCAATTATACATAAAAATCCAATTTTGTCAAGGGGCAAAAAAATATTGACATATAAATAAGAAAACTTATACTTTCCTTATGCCCCAATTAAGAATAAAAGTAAAGCCCTCCGCAAATAAAAACAAAATAGTAAAGATGGAAAACGGTGTTTTTAAAGTATGGCTCAAGAGCGCACCCGAAAAGGGGAAAGCGAATAAAGAACTGAAAAAATACTTAAAAAAAATCACCAGTATACCTATAAAAATAGTTTCAGGGTTGGCATCAGAAAACAAAACAATCGAATTTGATATAAAAGAGGAAGAATTTATCGCAAAACTGGAAGAACAAATATAAACCAAATTTTGAACCACAGATCAGGCTTCCAAGCTCCAAACCTTGACAAGCCTATAGTTTTCCTTAATCTTTAATATACAATTAAGGAAATATTTATGGAAAGATTTTATAGATTTTTCGTTATTATTTTAATAATTTCTTTCTCGGCACCTAACTGTCAAAAAAATAGCTGGCCACGAACACCTTCTCCTCCAATAGGTCCGTCACTCGGTACTATCAACGATACACTAAACTTCAAAGCCACCACAACAGATCCAGAAGGTGATGATATTGCTTACCAATTCAACTGGGGAACGGAGGACAGTTCAAACTGGAGCGATTTCACCAATTCGGGAGATTCAATTACAGTAACACATTCCTGGCAAGATACCGGTAATTATAATATACGTGTCAGAGCTATCGATATAAAAGAGAAAACATCAAGATGGTCAAACCCACTTTTATTGACTATCGTAATAAGTATTGCTCCGAATATTCCTTCCATCTTTTCAGGACCTAACAGCGGATATGTTAATTATTCTTATACTTTCAGTGCAACAGCGACTGACCCGGATGGAGATAGTATATCTTATCAGTTTGAGTGGGGAGACGGAAGTCTCTCGGATTGGAGTTCTTATATTTCAAGTGGTGCTTCAGTTCAAATGGAGCATTCCTGGTTATCCGAAGGTACATATAACCTGAAAGCAAAGGCGAAAGACAAATATGGATTGGAATCAGGCTGGTCAACCGGATATACAATAAACATATCAATCGTACCTAACTTACCGCCCGATACACCTGAAATTCCTTCCGGACAATCGAGCGGATATGAAGATAGCACATACACCTTCTCCGCAACTACAACCGACCCAGATGGAGATAGCATAGCCTATCAGTTCGACTGGGGAGATGGGAATTTCTCCGTATGGAGCAATTATGTACCAAGCGGACAATCTGTTTCCATAGGTCACGCCTATACATCCCAAGGGATATATTATGTCACAGCAAAGGCAAAAGATTCAGAAGACGCGGAATCAGATTGGTCTGACGGACATCAAATTACAATACTGGGTCCTCCCAATACACCACCAGCACCAACCGGCCCTGATGTTGGATATGTAGACAACTCTAATACTTTCTCCACATCAACTACAGATCCAGAGGGGGACAGTGTTTCTTATCAGTTTTCCTGGGGAGATGGAGATACAACGGATTGGAGTAACTATGTGCCAAACGGGCAATCGATTTCAATGACTCATTTATATTCATCCGACGGTACATATGATGTTCAAGTTAGGGCAAAAGATAAAGTGGGCTTGGAGTCCGGTTGGTCAGCCGAGCGTCAAATAGAAATTAAAAAATTAGAAGAATGGTCAACCCCATTTGGAGGTTCTTCCTCCCCTGCCTTAAGCGGTGTCTCAACCGTATATGTAGTAGTCGGTGGTGAACTTACATTGTATTGGCAAGGAAGAGAAATGGCTTCATACCCAATTGATTTTAACATGTCTTCATCTCCTGCCATAGGCAGTGGAAGTACTATTTATGTGGGATCCATATATAGCAAGCTCTACGCAATAAATTCTAACATGACCGAAAAATGGATATTCCCAACCAGAAGCTGGATAGAATCATCTCCTGCCATAGGCAGTGATGGCACTATCTATGTAGGATGTTATGATAGCACCCTTTATGCTATAGATACTTCCGGAACCGAAAAATGGTCGTTCTCAACTGGAGGCTCTATACACTCATCTCCTGCCGTAGGCACTGATGGCACCATTTACGTTGGGTCTTATCCGAGTAACCTCTATGCGGTAGATTCTGCCGGAACCGAAAAATGGTCGTTCCCAACTGGAGGCTGGGTGCGTTCATCCCCAGCCATAGCCAGTGATGGAACCATATATGTTGGGTCCGATGATAACAATCTTTATGCAATAAACCCCACCGGAACCGAAAAATGGAGATTCGCAACTGGAGGGGTTGTGTACTCCTCTCCTGCCATAGGCAGTGATGGCACTATCTATGTAGGCTCTAATGATAATAATCTCTACGCGATAAATCCCGACGGAACCGAAAAGTGGAGATTTGCAACTGGAGGTGATGTGGAGTCCTCTCCTGCCATAAGCAGTGATGGTACTATATTCGTTGGATCCAAGGATGACAACCTCTACGCGATAAACCCAGATGGAACCGAAAAGTGGAGATTTGCAACTGGAGGTGATGTGTGCTCTTCCCCTTCAATAGGCGGCGGTGATAATATTGTCTATATATCATCCAATGGTGGCTTCTATGCAATTAACGGCTACTCAGGACGTACCGCAGATACCCCATGGCCAATGTTCCATCACGATTTAAGACATTCGGGAAGAGCAAGAGCACCCTGAGGGTAATAAAAACCACGAAACAAACTAAAAACACGAAAGAATATTATTCTTTTACTAATTAACTGTATAAACCGTCGGATCTTCTACCCCAGCATCCTCAAATCCCTTTTTCCTTAAAAGACAGCTATCACATTTACCACAAGCTCTTCCCTTCTCATCCGGGTCATAACAACTATGAGTTAAGCTGTAATCAACATCTAACTTTATACCTTTTCTTATTATTTCTGCCTTTGAAAGTGATATAAGCGGAGTATGAATTTTTATTTTCTTACCCTCTACCCCATTTTTTGTGCCAAGATTTGCCGCTTTTTCAAAAGCTTCAATAAATTCGGACCTGCAATCGGGATAGCCGGAATAATCAACCACATTAACACCAATAAATATATCGGACGCCCCCAGAACCTCAGCCCATCCCAAAGCAAGACTTAAAAAAATAATATTACGAGCAGGAACATAAGTAACGGGAATTTCTTTTCCAATATCTTCAACTCCTCCCTTCTTCGGAACCGGAATATCATCGGTTAACGCAGAACCGCCGAAAGAAGTTAAGTCGATATCCGTGATAAAGTGCCTTTTTACACCCATATCAATGGAAATTTTCTTGGCAGCCTCAATTTCAAAATGATGCCTCTGACCGTAACGAAAACTAATTGCGTATACTTCATATCCTGAATTTTTAGCAGTCGCGAGAGTAGTCGCGGAATCGATACCGCCGCTTAACAAAACTACTGCTTTCTTTCCCAACTTACCTCCCCCTTTTTTCTTCAGGCCACAGAATTTTATGTAATTGAATTTGAAGACGGACTTTTAGGGCATCTTTTAAAATCCACTCGGCAAGTAAATCCGGACTCAATTTTTCTTTAACAGAAGATAATAAAACCTTAGCCTTATCAGTCAGGTTTCTTTCGGCTATTATTTCTTTCGCCCAATCATAATCTGCCCTTTCGGCAATTACAAACTTAACTTCATCCTTTCTATCTAATCGCTTTATATTTTCCCAATCGATTTCATTCACTTCTCCGCTCGAAGGGCATTTTATGTCCATAATTATTACAGCTTTATCGGAAACAACACTAATATCTTTAGTTCCGTTAGTTTCAATGAGCACTGTAAAACCTTTATCTATTAAATAATCCACCAGCATGGGAGTTTCGTCCTGCAGGAGAGGTTCTCCCCCGGTAATTTCAACATAACGGCATTTAAATTTTTTTACTTCCTTTAAAATCTGCTTAGTAGTGAACTCCTTTCCATCTTCATAGGCATATTTTGTATCACAATAAGAACATCTTAGATTACAGCCTGCAAGCCTTATAAAGACAAAAGGAATTCCCGAAAAAGAAGATTCACCCTGAATAGAATAAAAGATTTCGTTAACTTTAAGCAATTCATTTCTCCGAATATCTTATACCATAATTTTCGGATTCCCAAACTATAACTTCAGAAACATTAATACTATCAGGCAAATTTTCTTTCATCTCAATATAAACATATCTGGCGATATTCTCCGCAGTTGGATTTTCTTTGTCAAAAGGTTCTACTTGATTAAGACAGCAATGATCAAACTTTTTAATAACGGAATCTACCCTCATCTTCAAATCCTTAAAATCGATAGTCATCCCTATCTTATCGAGCTTCTCAGTTTCGACTTCGACTCTAACTTTCCAGGTATGTCCATGCAGATCTCCGCATGAACCTCTATACCCTTTCAACTGATGGGCAGCTGAGAAACTCGTCTCTACAAATGCTTTATACACTGGCTTTTCTTTTCCCATTTTTAAACCTCAAATTAGTATAAAAACCGCCCTTAAATTTGTCAAGCTCTACATTTGTTAGTGGGTTAGTGTGTTGGTCTGTTAGTCTGTTTTTTTTGAAAAGATCAAGACAACAAATAAAAACGCTTGACAAAACAAAAAAATTTTCTTAATATTGTTCTTCAGTTAGAAAGAATTATTTTATTTCAGTTATTTAAAAGTTAAATTATTATCTAATATTAGATAAGGAGGAAAAAACTGAACAAAAGATTATTTGTATCGCTACTTTTTACCATTTTCATAACTACCAATTCGGTTTTTGCCAGAGGTAATGAAAAAATCAAATTAACGGGTTTTCGAATCGAATCATCTAAAAAAAACGAGCCATCTAATAATATCGACCGTAAATCTAACCGAACAAAAATCCTATCTTCTCGTTTAGACAGACTTCACAAACTTTACACCGATAAGGGAGAATATATTCAGTTTGCCAAACAATCCGACCTGCAACTTATCGAAGATAGAGTAGTTGTAACTGTTTTACCCCAACCCGGTATTACAACGGCAGATATAGATGAAAACAATCTAAAAGCTTTCGGCTCAAAGATTCAAGCAAAAGCAAAACACTCCATGAGAGTCGAAATACCAATAAGCGAGCTTGAGAATGTAGCAAACTCAATTAAAGAGCTCGCAGAAATCATACCCCCTATGAAACCAAAAGAACACGCAGTAACCAGTGAAGGTGTTGCACTTATGAATGCCGACCATTGGCACTCAGTAGGTGATTCGGGAACAGGTGTTAAAGTAGCTGTTATCGATGGTGGCTTTATGTCCTTAACTGATGCGCAAACCGAAGATGACATACCATCATCTTATGTAAGTCATGACTTTTCCGGAACCGGGCTCGAGGCAGGTACGCCCCATGGTACAGCCGTAGCTGAAGCAATTTTTGATCTGGTTCCTAACGCAGAATTTTATTTATACAAGATAGCAGATGGAACCGATCTTGAAAACGCAAAAGATTCCTGCATCAGTAATGGTGTCGACATCGTCAACCATTCAATGGGATGGTACAATGCCAGTTACTACGACGGCACGGGGCTTATTTGTAATATTATCGATGATGCCATCTCCAACGGTATTTGCTGGGTCAATTCAGCAGGTAATGACGCAGAAATGCATTATCGTTCTGTTTTTGATGATACCAATAGAACACATAATTTCAGCGGCAGCGGTGGAAACATTAACTATTTTGGTCCCGGAGACGGATCCGCCTATGTCATCGATGCAGGGTCTAGAATCGATGTTTTTCTAAACTGGGACGCTTATCCAACTACCACGGAAGATTATGATCTGGCGTTATATTACTGGAGGGAAGCACCACCACCATCGCAATGGATATTAGTTGACGCTTCCACCAATGATCAAACCAGCGGAAGCTGGCCATATCCTACCGAACAAATATCTTATGTAGCCGAACATACGACTCCATACGGTGTAGTTGTCTGGGAGGACTCGACCACCATGAATCATGACTTTACGCTTTTCAACTGGATAGCTCCTTTTAATTACCAGACCGCGTCGAGCAGCATCACAGATCCTGCAAGTGCAACAGACGTCATTTCTGTCGGTGCTATAGATAGAAATGACTATACAAGTGGTCCCCAGGAAGACTTCAGCTCTCAGGGACCTACAACAGACGGAAGAACCAAACCGGATGTCGCAGCACCTGACAATTGTAATAGTTACGCTTACGGATATTGGTACGGCACTTCCCTATCATCCCCGCATACAGCCGGGGTCTGCGCTTTACTTAAATCACGATTCCCCGGATATAGTAATACTGAAATCCGAGATTATCTATATACGAATTGTACAGTTGATTTGGGAACCTTAGGAAAAGATAATATCTATGGCTGGGGAAAAGTCGAAATGCCGGACATTTCCTTAACGGTAACTTCTCCCAATGGCGGAGAAGATTTTCAGGTAGACAGTGTTCATAATGTTACCTGGACTTCAAGCGGTACAAGCGGAGGTGTCAAAATTGAATATTCTACCAACAATGGAACGAGCTGGGCGGACGTGATTGCGAGCATTCCCGATACGGGGGTTTATCCCTGGACTATACCTGATACGCCTTCAGATAGTTGTCTTCTTCGGATAACCGACACAATTGGGAGCCCTTCGGATACAAGTGATGCTTTATTTACGATTTCCCCGATTCCGTTCATAACAGTTGCTACTCCCAACGGTGGAGAGGACTGGCAGGTAGCAAGCAGCCAAGACATTACATGGACTTCGAGCGGTACAAGTGGGGGCGTCCGGGTACAATATTCGACCGACAGTGGCTCGAGCTGGTCGGACGTGATTGCGAGCATTCCCGACACCGGAGCTTACTCCTGGACTATACCTGATACACCTTCAGACAGTTGTCTTGTGAGAGTTGCGGATACAAATGAAAGTCTCGCGGATACAAGTGATGCCATATTTACGATTTCCCCGATTCCGTTCATAACAGTTGCCACTCCCAACGGTGGAGAAAACTGGCAGGTAGCAAGCAGCCAAGACATTATCTGGACTTCAAGTGGTACAAGTGGAGGCGTCCGGGTACAATATTCGACCGACAGTGGCTCGAGCTGGTCGGACGTAATTGCAAGCATTCCCGACACCGGGGCTTATCCCTGGACTATACCTGATACACCTTCAGACAGTTGTCTTGTGAGAATTGCCGATACAAATGGAAGCCTCGCGGATACAAGTGATGCCATATTTACGATTTCCCCTATCCCATACATAACGATTACGGCACCAAACGGCAGAGAAGACTGGGGAAGAGGTTATAGTTATGATATTACATGGACTTCGGCTGGTACCAGTGGCGACGTCAGAGTCGAATATTCTATCAACAATGGGACAAACTGGTCAGACGTAATTGCCAGTATGCCCGATACGGGGGCATATCCCTGGACAATCCCCACTGATACAATTTCGGATAGTTGTCTTGTTAGAATATCCGATACGGATGGAAGTCCAGTGGACACAAGCGATTCCATATTTGCAATCGTATCTGTTACATCTATCCCTATACCTAAATTACCCGAAGTTTATTCTTTTAATACAAAAGGAATCACCGCAGGAAATCTGTTTGAAATAAAATACGCTCTTCCCGAAAAAGCTAAGTTCAAACTTGAGGTATATGATATAAAAGGAACAAAAATAGAAGAGATTTCAGAAGAAAATCGAGCGGGCTTCTATTCAATGAAGATAAACATGAGTGGTAAACCTGCAGGTGTGTACTTTATCAGAATGGAAGCAAATGGGAAAAAATTTACCAAAACAAATAAGGTTGTATTAGTAAGATAGTCAATTTAGAGATTATTTAAATCTCAGTCAAATTATCAAGTTGTTCTTATACTTATAAATACAACAAAACAATTTGTTTCTCGCAGGTAGGAACTTGTTTTATGAATTTTTACGGTTTCTTTAAATAAAACACATATATGGGTTTTATAAGGCAGAGTATACACAATCCAACAAACCACCAGATATTAATATTCAATATTCTTGGAAATATTTTGGCTATAATTAATGTTATAAATAATGTAGCCCATTGGGTTAACTTCAGATCAAAGACGCTCATATTCTCCACTCGCTTATTCATCTTATTTATAAAATCCATCTTCCCCTCCTTACATATTATAATTTAATTGGCTCAGACTCTGCAATTATAAAAAGGGCATCTCCCTGTTGAATCTTGTAAGAACTCTGCGGGTTAACAACAATGAGTCTGTTCTTCTCTTCTACCTTATGAAGTACATCCATAGATAATTTTCTTCTTATCTCCGGCGAATCATCAATTTCCACTCCCAACAATATCATCTTACGTTTTGCCAGAATACTAAGAACTTCCGAAAACTCCTTCCCTATAATCTCATCAGAGAATTCTCTATCATAACGGTAAAATTCACTACCCGAGTTAAATGTCAATAATTCTGTTATTATATTTGATACTCCCGGATTTAGAGAAGAAGCAACGCTAAGACTCCCGCCTAACTGGTCAAGACAGATTATTTCATCAGCATGAGCTCGCTCAAGATGAATTCGATTAGCCGAATTAAGTAACTGAACACTTGTATGAACCTCTCGATGCAGAGATTCTACTGCCAGGACGATCATTAACGCTTCAGCATCTGCTTCATTTGCTTCTTTTCTAAGATCACTGAGTACAATAACGCTGCTTGCTTTTTTAACGCCAGCGTTTAATAAATCCTCATCTTGCGTAGGATCTCCTTTTACGAATTCAACCCTTTCATCCTGCACAGGCCGAGTATCAAGATTTGCTAAAATAACTATATTTTTCTTTACCTTTAAGTCCGTGTTCTGCAATTTTTCTACAATTCTCTTTCCCTGGAAATTCCAACCACAAATTATAATATGTTTTGAAAAGTTTACTTTCTTCACAATACTTCCTCCTCTTGCGACAAACTCTACAAATACGGTAGTAATTTTAGCAGTAACAACAGCAACAAATAGTAAACTCACTAAAAGTGAAGTCAACATCCCAATTTTGGTCAAAAAACATTTTACCTCTAAAACCCCTAATTCTCCCAAAAAAGCGGGTAAAAGCATTACACTAGCTTCTGCGAAACTGAGACCTTCGAGAATTGTTATAAGTATGGTTATACCAACATAAATAATTACAAAAAGACCAAGAACAAATATTAAGGGTCGTCTTACAAATTGTTTCTGCAAAAAACGAATAGATTGATGTACTTTAAATCTCTTTATTCTTGAGAAAAAAATAAAGATTCCCTTTTTCAAATATTCAATCTCCTTTGTTATAAATATTAAATAAAAAAGTGATATAGTCAAGGGAAAACCCATGCCTGCAACTAAAAATAGAGCTAAATAGTTCCAGTTCTACCTATAGATATAACGGAACTTTTTTTAAGGCGAATTCATATCTTTTCATAGTTAATTTTAGCTCAAGGAAAGATTTAAAAAAATTTAGAGTTGACAAAAACTAAAACATAATAAAATTTATACAAATGGACGCGGAAACAATATACTATAAAATCATAGAAAAAATCAAGAAATACTTCAATGAAAACAATATCAACCGAGCAGTTATAGGATTAAGCGGCGGCCTGGACTCAAGCATTACCGCTTTACTCACAACCGACGCAATCGGAAAAGAAAATATCGATTGTCTACTTTTGCCTACCGAATTCACACAAGAGGACAGCAAAAAAGACGCGTATGAACTATGTGAAAATCTGCAGGTTCCACTAACTGAATTTGATATAACCAATATATTCGATATATATATCGAAGCACTAGCCAAAAAATTTATAATTAAAGGAATTAATATACCCGAAGAGAATCTCCAGGCACGAATCAGAGCAAATCTTCTGATGTATGTTGCGAACAAAAAAAACGCGATTGTAATTGCAACGGGAAATCGCTCGGAAATATTAACGGGTTATTGCAGCCTTTACGGCGACACTGTGGGCGCAATTGCTCCTATAGGCAGTCTATACAAAACAGAAGTGAATGAACTGGCAAATTGGATTAACAAGAATAAAGGAAATCCAATTCCAGAATCGATTATAAAAAAAGCTCCTTCTGCGGAATTAAATATAGACCAAAAAGACGAGGAAGAACTCCTGCCCTATAAAATACTCGACCCCATTTTGGGGCTCTATGTCGATGAGGGTAAAAGTAAAGAGGAAATTATAGCCGCGGGTTTTAAAAAAGAAGACGTAGAAAAAACCATTAATCTTGTCGAATCGAGCCGTTTTAAACGTATAAAACTCCCGGTTATTATTGAAATAAAGTAAGAAAAAGTAGAATTCAGAAGCTACAAATCAGAATCCCACTCCAAGAAAAAAATAACTTTACCATAGAGGGCACATAGCAAGAAATATCTAAGTTTGCTTAAAACTCAACACACTCAGCAAAAGAATTTGCCACTGGCTGACACGGATTTCCACAAAAAAAAGGAAGTTTTATTTTGTTTTTAAAACCTATCTCACCCCCAATCTTCGACATCCAGATACTTGTATTTTTTTTGAGCAGCAAACACACTCTCAAAATCATAAACCGCACTCCAACAATTCGCCTTCTTCTAAATATAGTGTTTTTATCTAATAATAATTGTTATTATTAGATAAAATATAATTTTTCCTCTTGACATCATCTTCGATTTTAATTATACTAGAAAAGTATATTATAATTATACATAATAAAGCTAAGTTTTTTATGTGTGAAATTGCATTGTTTTATTGGAGGACAATTGAAGTTAAATTCTAAAGATATTGTTATTTTTTTAGTTAACACAAATTCATACTCAAACCAAAAAGGAGGTGAAGTATGAAAAAAGCAATTTTTGTAGTTGTTGTATTATTGTTAGTCAGTATGGTTACCTATGGAGAGGATCTATGGAGGAGAGTTGGTGCCGGAAGCGAAATAGCTCCTATACAATACATAGATTACGTAGGTATTGGAACAACATCACCGAATTACACATTAGATGTCGTAGGAACAACAAGATTGACTGGATTGCTAAGACAAAACAACGGAAATGTTTGGCTTGCATCAGGAAGTAATTATAAAGTCGGTATTGGAACGACGAGTCCTATAAACAAATTCCATGTGCAATGCAATTCAAGTGCACCAAGTCAGCCAGAGTATAAATGGGCTGCTATTTATGGTTATAACAGTGCCACCTCGTATGGTCCAATTGGTGTATATGGAAGAGTAAATGCAAGTGGTGGCAAAGCTGTTTATGGACATAATGAAAATGCTAATGGATATGGTGGTTATTTCGTTGGAAAAGGTTATTTTTCTGGCAATGTCGGCATCGGGACGACAGATCCAGGTAGTTACGAACTTGCTGTTAACGGAGAAATACTGGCAAAGGAAATAAAAGTTGAAACAGGCTGGTCCGATTTTGTCTTCGCAGACAATTACCAGTTAATGCCTCTCGATAAACTTGAGCAACACATCAAGGTTAATAAAAGTCTACCCGGAATTCCCACGGAAAAAGAAGTACTCGAAAATGGTGTAAGTCTCGGAGAAATGCAGTCAAAACTCTTAGAAAAGGTCGAAGAATTGACTCTTTATGTAATTGAATTGAAGAAAGAGAATGAAGAACTAAAAACACGCATTTCCACATTAGAGAAGTAGTGTCTTGAAGTTAAATCGATTGAACATAAAAATGTTAAAGAAATATCTTATCCAAGAACAGATAAAAAGTAGGAGGCTTAAATGGTAAATTTTAAATTCAAGACTCTTCTAATCCTATTACTCTTCTTAATAGCTACTTCGTTATCTGCGGAAGAACGACCGGTAATACAATGGTCAAATACCTACGGTGAAGGAGTTGCTCGTTCGATTCAGCAGACTTCCGATGGAGGGTTCATTGTCTGTGGCGATACCGCAAGCGGCTCATTTGATGATGCAAGAATACAAACGATTAAACTCAATTCATCCGGAGGAACAACATGGCGAAAAACTCTTTCTTGGGAAGGTGCATATGACTTTGGAAATGGGTTTTCCGTCCAAGAGACCTCTGATGGTAATTATATAGTCTGTGGACACTTAGGATTAAGGCACTTCCTGGCTAAACTGGATTCGGATGGAGACAGCGTTTGGACTGCCTTTCCAGAGGATTATAATGGATACAGTGCCACAGGGCATACAGTCCGTCAAACTTCGGATGGAGGATATATAAGCGTAGGAACAACTTGGTTAATGAGCGGCTTAGGCGGCGGGGTAATAACTAAGATATTTGTTGCAAAAACAAGCTCTCAAGGCGACACTTTATGGCAACGAAATTATTATCTTGCAGAAACAGGAATAAACGAAGGCTATTCAATTTTACAATCAGGAGATAGTGATTATATTATCGCCGGTTATGCAACCAATCCTGATGACACAACAATTGACCGTGCTGTACTTTTCAAAATAGATAGTTTATCAATCTACGGTTGGGCCCCACCGGTATGGTATCAATGTTACGGATCAAGCGAAGCAAAGATTTTTTCAGTAATAAAAACATCTGATGGTGGATTTATAACGACAGCGGGAAAAAACGGCGGAGATATTATAATCACAAAAACTAACTCAAGCGGGGACTCCTTATGGGCAAAGACATTTGATGGTTCTCAAGGACCTTTCTATGCCAGTGAAGAGAAAGCAGACGCCGGCGATCATTTGATTCAACAAACCACCGACGGCGGATTCGTCATAACTGGACAAAAAGATGGAGATGTCTATCTGTTTAAGATAGACTCAGATGGAGACACTCTATGGACAGGAAAATATGGAGATGGCTATGGACGTTCAGTTTATTGTACTTCAGACGGTGGATACGTTATTGCCGGAGAACAAAATGGAGACTTTCTTGTTACAAAAGTAATTCCTTCATACTTATTGCTTCAGAACGACACAGTAGGAATAGGAGATACAAATAATTACGTCGCCAGAGATTCAATTAAAGCAGCCGGAAATTCTACTTACTTTGTGATAGAAGGCAACGGTTCAACCGGCGGTTATTGCACAATGGAAGCCGGAATCCTGATTACACTAAAACCGGGGTTCCAGGCACAAACAGGTAGTATCTTTAGCGCAATTATCAACACCTCATTAGGCTTATCATCGTATAAGAGTCTTCCAGGACTATCCTTCCCTGAGAATACTGAATCAGAGAAAGAGACTAAAGAGACTATTCCCAAAGTCTTCAGCTGCGCGCAGAACAAACCCAATCCCTTCACGCGTAATACAACCATTAACTACGGATTGCCGAAGGATTCCGATGTTATTCTCACTGTCTACAACCTGGCAGGTCAGGCAGTTCGAACCTTGGTTAACGCAAACCAAACTGCAGGATTTAAATCGGTCATGTGGGATGGAAAAAACAGCATGGGTGCACATGTACCTAAAGGCGTATACTTCTACGTTTTCAAGGCGGGCGACTTTGAAAAACACCATAAGATGATATTACTTAAGTGACAAATGTTAGGAGGTTAGAGAGTTAGAAAGTTAGGAAGTTAGATAAAAAAACGGGACAAGGAGTAGTTAAAAAATCGGCTCAGGATTTCAATTGAGGAGTCCTGAGTCGATTCTCATTTAGAAAAACTGTTTGTTTTTTCTGCCGTCAGCTGTCGGCGGTCAGCTGCCAGCCTTCTTTCCAATGGCCTTAATTATACCCGTTGCGTTTGAGACCCAGTTTATACCCTTACACTTAAGTCTCTCCAAACTTGCGAATTTATTCAAACCTGTTTTCGCCGAAAGATTAAAAAGAGTATCAATCGTGTATACTCCCCAACGCCCAATAAGGTAAGGATTTTTTGTCTTAGACGGAGTAGAAACAAATGCCTTTTCGTAACCGACTTCCCCGGCTAATTCACTTTCATCCCTTCTTATTCTACCAAAAGGATAGGAAAGATATTTGACTCTCTCCCCTGTTTTATCAGATATAGTTTTAAGCGATATCTCCATATCTTTTCTAACTAAATCCACTGGACTTCGTGAATAATCAGGATGAAGATGGGAATGAGAACCAATTGTTATACCGTATCTATGCATCTCTTTAATTTTGTTCCATGAAAGATGTGTAAAAGATTTCCCCAGTGTAACCTCCCAATCATTTCTCTTCCCCGCATATCCGGAAACCACAAATATTAAAGCAGGCACATTCTCATCTTTAAGCACAGGAAAAGCAAACTCATATAGATCGACAAAACCATCATCGAAAGTAATTAAAACTCCTGAATCTTCTTTGAAAAATTCATGAGGCTTAAGAAATTTAAGACCTTTTCTTTTTAAAAATCTTATATGTTTTGCGAAAACATCCGGAAATACAATTGAACCGTATGGGGAAAAAGTCCTAGCTATATTATGGTAGAGAAGGATCGACTTCATAATAGAAATCCATAATATCTTTTGCAACCACATCCCAGGAGTACTTGGCTGCTGTTCTAAGACCTCCCTTAATCAAACTTTTACTGAGGTTTTTATCTTTCAAAAGAGTTATAACTTTATCGGCTATATCTTTTGAACTCGCTGGGGTTACCAGTAATCCGTTCTTCCCGTCATCGATAACACACCTGTAACCTGGTATGCTTGAAGCGATTACCGGGGTTTCTGTAGCCATTGCCTCCAACAATACAATTCCAAAACTTTCTCCGCAAATAGCCGGGGATACAAAAACCGAAGCGTGGCTAAATATTCCGGGTAAATCCGCAGGAGAAACAAACCCTAAAAACTTAATAGAATTCTTTACCTCAGAAGGTATATCCAGCTTCATATCTTTATAACCCCCGCCGACTACTGTAAGCTTCGCTTTTGGGAATTCCTTTTTTATACGAGGCAGAGCATCGATTAAAAACTGCAACCCTTTCCTCGGTTCTATTCTTCCGACAAACAAAATCTCAAAAGGATTTCTCTTTTTATCAACTGCTCTAAACCTTTGCCTGTCTACCCCGTTAGGAATTATACGGTAATCTCCCGGGAAATACCTGGCAATGGAATCCTTCGCAGTAACAGAAACGGCAATCCTGCCGTCGATCTTATCGAAATAGTGTTTCAAATAACCTTTGGAAATTTTATATAAATTAGAAGATTTAAAAGTTGGGTGAAATGTAAATATATTTGTTTTTCTCGAAACTTTAAGAGAAAGAAGGGGCAAAGTGGGAGCAATGATACCATGTATATGAATAACGTCATAATCATTAACAACACTGGAAAGCTTAGATAGATTAACCCAGCCGGTCATTCTCGCATTTGACTGGTTCATGGGAATAACGACAGAATTACCCAAACGTATAACTCTTCTTTCATCCGGTTTTAAATCCCCCTCGATATCAGCTGTAAGTATTGAAACCCCATGACCCATATTTTCAAATTCGTTCGCGAGATGGTATATGTGCTCAGTAACCCCCCCGATATGAGGATAATAAAAATCTGAGACGAAAAGAATCTTCATTTCCAGATTCTCTGGAAAACAAACCATTGAAAAGGATACATTCTTATACTCCTCTCCAAAAGGTGTATAACTTCCTTTAATAATTCTTCAGACGAATCAAAATCCTCCGGATAAAGAGGCTTAAAAACTTTACCTAAATAACGCGGTGAATCAGGGTCGAGGGCAAGTACGCCCACAAGAACAGGCGCTCCCGTTTTCTTAGATAGAAAAGCTATACCCTTTGGTATCGATGCTTCGCGGTTAAAGAATTCAACGGTACTCCCCGAATTTAATATATCCCTATCCCCAATTAAAACAGCAATTTTGTTTTTCTTTAAAATTCTAATTAATCTAAATGGTAATCTTTTATCTTCAAGAGGCAGCAATTTGTTTCCGGAATGCGCCCTGTAACGGTTATAAAATCTGAAGAAATTCAGCCCCGGACCTTCAGTTTCCGCAACAGAATAAAGAGGAAGACCTAAAGTGGTAAGACAGATACCCGCCAATTCCATACCCCCTATATGACATGAAACAAGAATTATCCCCTTCCCTTTACTCAATTCTTCAGTAAAATGATTGAATCCCTCTATTCTAGCCATCGACTTTATATATGATTTACTCATGTTAGGTATATTAAGAATATCACTATAGACTCTCAAATAATTGATAAAAACTTTTTTGATGTCTTTTTTTTCAGCCTTTCCCAGAACCGTAATTAGATTTTCTTTTATAATCGCTTTTCTTTCTCCTGCAAAATAAAACCAGAGAGTTCCGAAAATTTTTGCCAAAAACTCCCGAAACCAGGTGGGAGTAAAGCGCAAAAACTGAGTCATAAATAGCATAAAGATTTTTTTCATAATTAATAATCTGTAGAGCCAAATCCTCCATTTTCTCTCTTAGTCGAATTAAGCTCTTCTGTTTCTACCAAATTCACTTTCTCGACTTTAGTAATAATTAACTGTGCTATTCTATTCCCTTTTTTAATTTCAAAATCTTTTTTGCCAATATTAAAAAGAATAACTTTTATTTCTCCACGGTAATCAGAATCTATTGTTCCCGGTGAATTTAATACTCCTATCCCGAATTTTGAAGCGAGACCACTTCTAGCTCTAACCTCACCTTCATAACCACCAGGAATCTCAAGAGCAACGCCCGTAGAAATCATTTCAAAACCGCCTGAAGCTAATACACAATCCCGAGAAGCATACAAATCTAACCCTGAACTGCCTTCTGTTTGATAAACAGGAAGGGGCAAACTTTTATCCAATCTTCTTATTTTTATTTCTAAAGACACGAAAACCTTCTTTTATTTTTTCGCTAGAAATATCCGGCTATCTTTGCCCTTCTCCGATATCATTCTTCGTTAACCTGAGCTCCATGTAATCCCAAGTATTTATCAAGCGCATCTTGCAATATATCAAGACCTTCCTCCAGAATTTCGGGATTGAGATAACGATAATCAATTAAAATTTCTCCTTCATCTTCATATTGTTCGGAATGAAAGAAAACCGATGGGGCAACAAACACTGTTCTCTTATCCCTATTATATTCGCAAAGTAACCACTCCACAAATGTATCGGCATTAGGTACAGGCAGTTTCAAAAACACAGAAGAAATACTGTTAGCATAAGCTACAGAAACATCTTCTCTGCTCTCTATAAAATTCTGAATAATAGTCCTATTTTGTTCTATCTGTTCCAATCTATCGTGTAATATTTTAGAAGAGTCATTAAGAAAATTATCGATCAAACTAAGTTCATAAGGCGTCATCGGAAATAAATCGCTGGCAACTAACTCAATCTTCGGAGATAGGGTTTCGTGGAACACAATTATAGTCAAATCTCCCATAGAAAAATCTCTTAAGAGACTGTTCACTCTGATTACCCTCTCATTATTAACAGAAATATCCTTCAAAAAAACCAGATTTTTAGTATCCTTCACCAGATGGCTGAGCGATTCATCAACAGCTAAAAATAACTGATAATTCCTAGAAATAAAAAGCATTCTTTCAAGGCTTTCTCTTGGATAAAGAATGCTTCCCGAAAATCCGGGTTCAGAAAAATATAACAACTTTGTTCGTGGAGTCAAAGAATCTTCGATATCTCTTCGCAGGGGAATATCAAAATCTTCCGCAGAATTTGTCTCGATAATTTTTGCATTTAAAGAAAGAATATCAGTATATTGCTTAATAAAATAAGGGACCGGAGCAGGAATCAATATTTCATCTCCCACATCCGTAGTAGTAAAAAAAAGTAGGTAATACGCCGAAAACCTGTTGGGAAGAATCAGCAATTTATAATCATTTGAAATCCCCAAATACAATTTAAGCCTTCTTATGACCTCATCATTTGTGAGAGGCATAATATCACTCAAATGATGAGTGTTGATAGGATCCACAGAAAATAAATTTATAATTTGCACATCACGATTTATAAAATAGGAAAATCTCTCTTTATAAAAATTAAATACGAAAGAATCGTATAAGGAAAATCTTCTCGAATTATAAATCTCACCAATTGACATTATCCTCTTCTCCCAAAACAGTTAAAACAAACTTATCCGGCTTTAAGTAGTTTTGCGCTATAACATTTATCTCTTCGATGGATACATCTTCAATCTTCTTTAAAAGATCAGATATAGTAGACCGCTTTCCCTTACATATTTCTTCTTTTACATTTCTTTCCATTCTGTTTCCACTACCTTCCAAAGATATTACAATATTACCCCTCAATCTTTCCTTAGCGGTTGCGACCTCTTCTTCCGTAAATTCAAGAGAGGATAACAAATCTTTCGTTGTATTTAAAGCATCCTGTAACTTAGTTTCATCAGTAGAAAAATATATGCCAAAAATCCCGGCATCGCTGAAAAATTCGTTAAAAGTCGACACTTCGTAAACATAACTTAAATCTTGACGCAATTTTTGAAACAAAAGGGAACTCATACCTGAACCGAGGATAGTCCCGGCAACCAGAAGTGCGAATCTCAATTCATGATTATAGGAAAAAGAAGGGAACGAAAGTGCAACATATTTATGGTTTAAATCGGGCTTAGCAATGGCATTTATTCTTTTGCTTCTAACCGAAGGAAACTCCCTTGTAAAAATGTCGCCTCTTTTCTTGTTAATTTTCTTGTTAATTAAATCACATAAATTATCATGATTGATTTTTCCAACAGCAGAGACGAACATACGCTCCGCAGTCCATCTCTTGTCCCAGAATTCAATTATATCTTTAGGTTTTATATTGTTGACTGATTCAACGCTACCCATTATTAACCTTGCAAGAGGATGATTATCTCCAAAAGTACTTTTAAAAGTATAATCGAAAAGTAAACTTTCGGGAGAATCGTTAAACATTTTAATTTCCTGCAGAATTACCTCTCTTTCAGCTTCTAATGCTTTTTCTGAAAACTTTGGATTACCTATTAAATCCGCAAGAATATCTAAAGCAAGATTAACCTCTTCCGGAAGAACATGGACATAAAGAGAAGTCCACTCCCTTGCAGTCGAAGCATTTAAATATCCTCCTCTAGATTCTATAGCGAGAGAAATTTCCCTTTCGGTGCGGTTTTTAGTACCTTTAAATACTGAATGTTCAGTAAAATGAGATATACCTGCTTTCTTCTCATCTTCATCTCTTGAACCAACAGTTATATAAAGACCAATAATAACAGAGTATGCTGAAGGTATGAACTCAGAGCATACTGTAACCCCGGAAGGTAAAACGCTTTTTCTATAATTATCCATTAAATATAACCTATTTTAAAACAATGTGATTCAGAGGTTTCCCATAAAAAAGAACACCTAAAACCATTAATTTACTCAAGTATAATAATGTCCTTAACAATATATGTCAATGGTAGAATGTAACATCTAAGAGTGTATAATCCTTTTTATATCATTGCCTTTTTTTTAAAAGAAAAACCGCTGAAGTAAGAAAAATTATAACCCCTAGTAAACTTAATAAGGAGGCAATATTAAATACCCTGGACTCATAGACAAAACGCAACTCATGTTCTCCTTCCGGAACAAAAACCCCGTAGAAAATGTAATTAGCTTTATATATTTTTTCTTTTTTACCGTCTATATAACACTTCCAATCCGGATGATAATTCTCTCGAATAATAAGAAAAGCCGTTTTACTGGTTTTAACCTCTAAAACCTTTTCATTTGCAATCATCCTAACAACATCAACATCTCCCTCGCCTTCTGAAAGGGTAATATCCGGCTTTTTCTCTAAAATAGCAATACTTCCCGGAATAAATTCCGGAGATAAAATCTCATTTAACACATCTTGAGCACTGTCAACCACCTTATACTCGTACATAAGAGAAGCTCTCGGCAAGAAGCTTTCATTTTTTAGAACTTGATACTCCCTTCCTGCAAAAGCAACATCAAAATTTGAATAGAAATCTCTCAACTCTTTTATAACCTGCTTAACTCTTTCCGTGTAAGGAGTCAAATCTTCAGGAAGGCGAGGAACTATTAGGTATTTAACATTCAACATAGAGAGCGCATGAGGAAATTCAAAGAAATTGGGGGCACTAAACATTACACTTCCTTCGGCTCCAATAAATTTTTGATATCTACCGGGAGGATTTGGGCCATACCCGGCCACACTATACATATCATGGTAGTGAAAATAACCACTTTTCGCCCATTTATAATTCTCGAATGGAAATATCCTATATAAACTTTTATCCTGTGAAATATATCTGGTGACATCATCCATAGAATAGTAATTCCGAGGATGAGGAGCCACATTGAGATATTTCTTATCCACAGACCACTGATCTGCAATAAGGACAAGGATTAACAGAGATATAGCTGCCTTGAATTCTATTTTTTTTATTATTACAGAATAGATTATGCCACCATTAATAATAAAAAGTAGCGTTGCCAACCACAGGCTTTTTTTCAGATTCACGAAATTCTTAGACATTACAGCAATTTTTTGCTGAAGGTTTTGCCTTCCAATCTCCGCCCAAGCCACAGAGAAATGATGCTTCATAAAATTCAAGACACCCCTATCTCCTATATTTACAATAAGGGTCACAAACAATATTAAGCCCATCGAAACTAAAACATATAAGATTACTTTCTTCTTTTCCTCCTCGTTTCTATTCTTTAATTCGTATAAAGCCTCCGCTCCAAATCCGGCTAGCACTGCAATACCAAAACTGGTAAGAAAGAAAAACATCGATGGAGCCCTGAATTTCTTGGCCATGGGAACCAGATAATAATAGATTCTAAAAATCGGGGTATTTTTCCCCAGGGCAAGAATTAAAGTAATACCAGTGAACCAGGCGAAATATTTTATAAGACATCTTTTTTTTCTGTAAAAGAAGGCTAATCCAACCATCATTATTGGTAATATACCGAGATACCTGGAATCCAGTTTAAAGAAATTCTCTCCCCAGTAATTATCAAGTATACCAGAAAAATGGGGTGTTATCAGATTAAATAATTCCGCGGTCGGCATCGACCATGAAGTCGAGTATGCGTAACCTCTAGTCGCCCCCCTTGCCCCATAACTTAAGGACAAAGCAGGAGGAATCAACTTTATAGCAACAACCATAAAAAGAATAACTATACCGGTAAAGAAAAAACAGGATAATATACTCATTTTTTTTAATCCCATCTCTCCTCTTCTTCTAAAGATCTCATAGAGAAAGAACATGACTACCCCAATCATACTCCAGTAAGTAATTTGAATATGTCCAGCCAGTATAAAAATCCCGGAAATCCCGCCAAAAATCAAAAAATCAGATAATCTCTTTCTTCGCATAGCTCTGGCAACGAAAAGAAAAGCAAAAGGTAAGAGCACCCCTCCAATCGTCCTACCTAAATGCCCTCCCTGAGTAGTTGTTATTATTTGACCAGCAAACATATAAGAAACTGCTCCAACCAGGGAAGAAAATTGGGATAGATCAAATTCCCGCAATAATAGCCATATCCCCAATCCCGCCAGAAAGACATGAATTATAAACATAAAAGTCAATCCTAAATGAATCGGAAAAATCAGATAAACCAAATTAAAAGGATATACTAAACCGCCGGCACCGCCAGTTGCGACTCTCGGCTGTCCGGAAAAATTGTAAGAATCCCACATGGGAAAAACGTGATGCTCTTTCAAATAACTTACCCATCCGTTAGTTCCCGTATATCCGGAAAGCAGATAATCTGAACCATATATCATTTTGGAAGGAGTCAAGAATCCAATAAAGTATATTATCGATATTAAAAACAAAAAGATTATTATAAATAATTTTAATTTACTTTTATCTTTTAAAATTTTTCTATTCATTTTACCCCCTTAAGATAACACTACCGTATCCAGAAATCCGCAGCCATTTTCCGTTTTTAACCAATCAAAATCTTAAAAACCGCTTCATACTCTCTGTAATAAGTAAAATAACCGTCCTCTGTTGAATGTCAAGTAAAGATTTTGCTTGTCTTCATTACAATACTTCAAGAAAAAAGCCATCTAAATTATTGCAATTTAATGATTTTTAATTATAATTAGGCAACTAAAAAAGGGTTAAATAGTGCTTAAAGAGAATAAAAAAGACAGAGATATCAAAGGCGAAGGTGTAATAAGAGGTTCCATTTATATAATTATAGGGCAAGTAATAGCTGGGATATTCCTATTTTTATTTCAGATTTTAACGGGCAGGTGGTTGGGGGTGAAATACTATGGTATTCTTAACATACTCTACTCCTATATATTAGTTTTTAACGTTTTTATGACCAATGGGGTAACACACGGGCTTACAAGATATATTTCTTTTTTCCAGGCAAAAGATTTAAAAAATAAGATAAAAGATACAATTCAGATATCATCCTTAATATACTTGATTTTTATTCTATTTTTTTTATTGATAGCAATCATCTTTAGAAAAAAAATACTCAATAATTTCTTTAATAATATGGAAACACTATATTTCCAATTCATTCTGGGAGTTTTATCTCTTTCGTTATACAGCTTTTACGATGGGTTACTGAGAGGGAATAGAAGATTCTATATTTCTTCAATAGGTTTTGTAATAAAAGCCCTTTCAATGCTAATTATAGTTTTCTTAATAATACCATGTTTAAAACTTTTAAAAATTCATGCTGGATGGAGTTTTGTTATAGCCCCTATTATACCGATTTTTTATTTTAAAATGGTATTAAAAAATACAATTATTTCTCCGGATTTTAAAAACCCAAATGAATTTGATACTAAAATTGTTAAGTTTATAATTATGAGCTGTATTATAGCTGTATTAAATACATGGATAGTAAGATCGGGTCCAATCCTTTTAAAAGTAGTAGGAAAAGCTAATTCGGATTCACTCGCCGGTTTATTCAGCGCCACTATGATGCCATTAAATTTTGTAAGAACTTTAGTTCTTGCATTTTTAGGAGCTCTTTTCCCAAATCTAACAAGAGCATACTCTCTTAAGAATGAGAATTTAATAAAAAGATATACTTATAAAAGTTTAGGTGTAGTAATAATGTTAGTTGTATCTGTAACACTTTTTTATTATTTCTTAGGCCCTCAAACAATTAAACTACTCTACGGAAAAGATTTTTCTATCTCTAGATCTACCGCGTTTATACTATCCCTTGCAATATCTTTACTACTACTCGGAATGTTACTCTCCAGAATACTAATGGCAAGAAACACCCCACATGTCTCAGTAATTTCATTAATATTGGGAGTAACCGGGATGTTTACATTTCTACATCTAAGAAACATGGAACCAATGGAACTGGTTTGCTTCTCTATACTTATTTGTAATACAATATACTTCGGAATCCAATCATTATATTTAACAATAATAAAAATAAGACATCTTAAACTAACAGCTCAACAAGAATGAGAATTCTTTATATAACCACCGCTTTTCCAAGAAACTCCAACGATCCCATTACACCATGGTTAGTTAAAACAGTCACAATGCTAAACGAAAAGGGAATTAAAATAAATGTCTTTACATCTTCATATAAGGGCCTAATTTTCAACCGAATAAAGAACATCGACGTTTTCCGATTTCGTTATTTTATAAAGTCTTTCGAGAGGTTAACACATGAAGAAATGGCTCTCGATAGAGTAAGAAAGGGCGGAATATATAAAATATTACCTCTATTCTATATATTGTTTGGGATAATTGGAATAATTAAACATTGCAAAAAAGAAAAATATGATATAATACACGTTCACTGGCCATTTCCACATTTCATTTTTGGGTATATTGCCTCAAGAATGCTTAGAGTTCCTCTTGTTTGCACATTTCACGGAGTCGGTATTCGTTTTATCAAGAAATCATCTATAAATCTGGATTTTTTTCTTAACTGGATTATTAAAAAAAGTGATCTAATTACAGTAAACTCAACTCATACTGCTAAAGAACTCATCCCTTTCAACCCTAAAAATATATCTATAATACCTTTCGGGGCTGCCGTGGAGCCTGAAGACATTTCAAAAAAAGAAAACATCTCGAAAGAAAATAACCACGATACAACGAAACTTCTATTTGTGGGAAGATTGGTTGAAAGAAAAGGCGTGGAATATCTCCTCCAGGCTGTAAAAAACTTAAAAATGAAAAAGAAAGTCAAATTAATAATAGTAGGCGAAGGTGGACTAAAAGAAAGTTTATTAAAAAAGAGAAATCAATTGAAACTATCAGATAAAGATGTTAAATTTGCAGGAAAAATATCGGGGGGGAAATTAAACGAATATTATAAAAACTGTGATATCTTTGTACTTCCGGCTATTATAGATTCAAAAGGGGATACTGAAGGTTTGGGAGTCGTTCTTCTTGAGGCATTGAGTTTTAAAAAGGCAGTCATTGCTTCAAGAGTTGGGGGCATCGTTGATATTATCAAAGATAAAAAAACCGGTTTATTAGTGAAAGAAAAATCTGCCGAAGAATTAGCCTCTGCCATTGAATTTCTCATAAACAATCCAAAAGAAAAAGAAAAACTAGCTAGAAAAGGGTATGAATTTCAAAAAAAGAATTTCAGTTGGGATAAAATTTTATCCTCAATAATCTCACAGTATAAAAATATAACTTCTAAGACCGTTTAGAATAAGACTTATCAGTATTTAACAATATTTCCTCTACGCATAAAAAAATTCTTTAACCGTCTCAGAATCTTCCTTCCAGGTTTAGTGGGTTCCAGGTGATAATAATTCACCTTCGGGAAATCGGTATCAGGCACAGCTTTTCCAAGGAAAGGACACAATTTTTCCCATCCGTCACCATTACAAATATCCATAATTAATAGATTCCCTCTATTTTTAAAAAAGTCTTTAACTTTTTGGTTATGCTCTTTGTAACATTTAAGAAATGTTTCTTCGGAGAAATGAGTAAGGCCTGAAAATATCTTGGTCATAATATATTTATTAGCTTTTTTCCAGGGAACCACAAATTTAAAATGTCTTCTGGCTGAATCTAACCACTTATTCTCTTCTCTCACTGTAAGGATAAATTTTGCATCAGGATATAATTCGTATAACTCTTTATATAAAAAAGCGATAGAACCTATAAATGCATCTCCTCTCTTCAGGAATTGAGAATTTTTAAGAATTTTATTCCTGTATTCCTGCGCTATCTCAACAGGATCATGAAATACCTTAAAATTAAGTATTTCCAATGCCAGAGCCAAACTGGAGGTAGCAGTCTTAGGATAACCTATTCCAAATGTTTTTTCACTCATTTTATCTCCCATTTATACATTGATAATAAAACTTTTCCTGCTGTCTTGATATCCAATCCCAATTATACTTCCTTGCCCATTTCCTACCTTCTTCTCCAAGCCTCTTCCTCATTTTATTATTATGTATAATCTCATACATAGAACTGCCCAAGCCTTTCACATCCTCGGGGCTAACTAAGATTCCTGTCTTGCTGTCTATTATAACTTCTTGAAGAGAGGAAGTTCTGGTACCTATTATTGCCTTACCAGATGCCGAAGCTTCCATAGCTACAATCCCCCAAGATTCAAATCTAGACGGCATACATACAAAAAGGGCGCTGGATAATAATTGCCTCTTTTTCTCCCTTTCAAAAATCTTTCCAATAAATTTAATCCTGCTCTTCATTGTTGATTTACTTATCAGATGTTTTAACTTTTCCTCGTCTTTACCTCCCCCAGCTATCACTAATTCTATCCCTTTTACCCTCACAGCAACTTTCTCAAAAGCCTTTATTAGAATATCAATTCCTTTCTGGTAAATATCTATTCTACCCAGAAATAGGATATAGGCCTTCTCGGAAACCACAGCATCAAACAAATACTCATCTACCCCGTTGGGAATAACTACATTTTTTGTACTCTTATTAATCAAAAATTTGTTTTCCAATTTCTTTTTTATATAAGTAGATACCGAAATAAAATTATCATAAAGTTTTAATCCGAGCTTTTCAAACACAATAAAAAATATACCGATTAAACCATGAGTTTTTATTGCATGTTCACTGTAAAGATTCTGAATTGATGCTATAACTGGTCTTTTAGTGAAAAGAGGGATAAAACAGGGAGAGTGCGCCGAAAATTCATCTATAATTAAATCATATTCCAGCTGTTTTATATATTTCCAAGCCATTAAACCAAAAGAAAGTCTGCTCAGAAAGTAACTTTTTTTAGATCCTATCCTAATATATTTTATACCATCTTTTATTTGGTCCCTGGCTCCCGGATAATTACCGGTAATTATAGTTATATCATGTTTTTCCGATAGCCTTCTTGAGATTTCATAGACCCTTAAAGCTCCACCACCTCCTACCCAAGGATTTCCTAAATCATCATAGATTAAATGAATTATCTTCACGAAATTAAATATATCCTAAATCTTTCAGGTGATCCTTCACTGATGCGTCTTCCTTCTCCGAAAGAAAGAAAGTCTTCTTTTGCTCATAAGGGAGATTCTTGAAAACTTCTTTAACAGAACCTGCTTCAATATAATCCTTCAGAATATTACCATCAACGTCTTCCGGAATTGGTAACTCGCCCAAGGCACAGGCAGTAGGGAATACATCTCTGACAGAAGCTCTTTCTATTTCCTTGCCTTCTATTATACCTTGACCATGCATAAGAATAATCCCATCCATCGCACAAACATGATGCCCTTCCAGAGCAGGTCGGTCCAATTTCTTATCGAATAATCTTCCCGGCAAATTTGTATTTAGCCGGTAATTTCTTGTAGTTGTATATGTTAAATCTGGCATTTCCTCAAAAAATTCTCCTTTATATAATTCCCACTTAGTTTTTGCATCAAGAAAAATACTCTCTCCATTTGCCGGATCTTTTGCCTCTAAAAGCAATTTTTTCAAATCTTCTGCTGTTTTTTTTCTACTACCAGTATCCGGATAATATTCCGGGTTTAAATAGATTCCTGCATACCAATTTGCATATGCTTTTGTTTTACTCCAATCTACTTTTGAACTCATAGTTTCTCTGACAATTTGTTTTTTAAAGTTATCGGGCAATAAATACTGTACAAAATTAAATTTTTTTACCACCGCTATTCCAAATTTATAAATCAAGTTAGAAAACTTTCCTTTAATATGTTTCGCTCGTTTTAAATAACCATTGTCTTCTAAGTACTGATTTATATAAAAATATTTCTGTGGGGCATCAGTAAAACCGTGGTCTGAAACAAAAATTATTCGGTCTGGTTTTTCCTGTTCGTATATCTTTTCTACATTCTTTTCCAACCTTTTTAAATATTCTAATACCTTGCTTTTATCCTTCCAGAAATAATGCATAAAATCATCAAATTCCTTAAAATTTATCATAAATAGATTCATCTCGTTTTTAGCAAGAAGTTTTAATACCCACTCGGTCCTTTCTTCCATAATTTGAATAAGAGCCTTTTCCACCCCTGGTTTGTCAATATTGCTATCACGAAACCACTTTTTTTCTATATTTATTCTGTACCCCTCAATTTCATCAATAAGTTCAGGTGGGTAAGTAAAATCCAAAGAACCTCTTGGCGTCATAAAACCTGCTATAAGAAATCCATTAACTTCTGTGGGAGGATAACTTACTGGTATATTTACAATACCAACTTTACTCCCAAATTCAGAAGCCCACTCCCAAAGAGACCAGGTTTTTATATCAGTAAAATTAATAAATTGAGCTGAAGAGAAATGTTCAGGATCAAATCCTTTTTTATCACTTTTATATAAGAAAGGCCCAATTTTTGCAGGATTTTTGCCTGTAAATATCACAGGCCAGGCCAGCATCGAATATGACGGAAGCGTACTTTTTAACTTGCCAAAGGCACCCTGCTTTGCAAGTTTAGAAAAAAAAGGTAAATCACCATTTTCAATCCATTCTTTTACTTCCTTGTAGGGGGCTCCATCAAGCCCAATAATAAAGAGTTTTTTCATGGAAGGAATATAAAATTAACGATTGAAATGTCAAGGGTAGTACAAAATGATATAATGCCTATCGTTTAAAACAAAGTAAGAATCTTAGATACAGAAATAATTTTGGATTTAACTTCCGAGATTAAGTGTTATCCGGAGAGGATCTTGAATAGAATCCACTTTATCTAAATCGATTCCTCTTCCAAAGATAACCGCATCTTCATAAGTATGCATACCATCAATCGCACCGGGCTTCTGGCAAACCTCACCAGTATTTACATTTCCTTTTAAATCGAAACCCCATTTCGGATGAACTATTACGTCCGCCGCGTTCTCAATATAATCTCCAGAATATATCTCTTCACGCAGGAAAGCTTTTTCTATTATCTGTTCACCCTCAGGGGATTTTAAATTCAGTAATTTTTCTTTTAGCTCTTCTCGTAATTTACCATAATCGTCAGTTGAAACAGAACCCTTTGCTTCTCTCTCCTTCAGATTTATAAAAATCCTTCCCGGAATAAGTGAATAAGCTTTCGAGTTAGGACTGAGTTCTGTAACATTTCTAGGATTATCAACATCCCAAAGAAGATAGCCTTCATCCTCTAAAAACTGATTTAACTGAACATTATATTTTACTCTGCAGAAACCATGGTCGGATAAAACAATAAATATATCTTCATCACCCAGTAATTCATACGTTTTCCCTATCCATTCATCCAATTTAGTATAGAATCTGTCAAAGTCGCCCCTGAACTCACCGCCATCCTCATAATCTCCCCAGAAAAAATGGTTAATTCTGTCTGTTTCCATTATATGACATTGAGCAAGAAAATAATCATCCTTTGCCAATAAATCAAAGAATACTTCCATCCTTATATCGAGCGCTTTATGTAACTCATCCATAAATTTTCTTCTATTAGTATGTCCAAATCTTGGGTCGACATCGATAATATATCCCTTTTCCTTTAAATACCCAACGTAAGAAGAAGGCTTCACCACTTTTTCGATACTTGGTGTAAGGAAACCGGATATTAAAATACCGTTAACTTCCTCAGGTGGATAAGTGACGGGAACATTCAGGACAAGAACTTTCTTTCCCTCTTCGGAAAGTTTCTTCCAGAGAGTTTTGGCTGTTCTGTCCGATGCAAGAGGAATTTTTAAAGTAAAAGGTTCGTTATTTCTATCTACAAAACCAAAAATAGAATGTTCCGCGGGATTTTTTCCGGTCAGATATGAAGTCCATGCTACCGAAGAAACAGTTGGATAAACCGAATTATACTTTTTTAAATTTTCATTTTCACTTGTTATCTTTCTTATATTCTTAAACCTTCCCTCATCTAACTCGGCTTTTAAAAAGCTGTACGGAACGCCATCTATACCTAAAACAACTATTTTTTTCTTTTTTTTCCTAAAGAGCATTAAAATCTCCCTTATTTATAGGACTTTAATCAGAGTAGCCAACCCAAGACAAACAGTTATCACTCCAATCGCAATAACGTGCTTTTTTACATCACTATTTTTTACTACACGAACCGCAAAAGGTATAGCAATAATACTTCCAAATAACAATGGCAAAACGGGCATAAAGTTGATAATTCTTACTTTCAAAAGATAAACTAAAAGAGCTACCAGACAGGTTATTGCTTCGGTAAATGAACTTATACTAACCGAACTTTTTGAATCTAAACCGGATAAAATCTGCCCGCTTGTAATAATCGGACCATAACCTCCTCCGCTTATTCCCTTGTTAAACGAAGCAAAAAAACCAAGAAAATTTATTTTCACCCAGCTAAAACCAATCTTTCTTTCCCTAAATACAAGTACCAGCACACCCATCAAAAAAGCTATTAAACCAACATATATTTTCACAAAGAATTGTGAAAGATTTACAGCAAGAAATGCAGCGCTTCCGCCGCCTATTATACTAAAAAAGGTCAAGACCATCGCAATTTTAAATGATTTACTGTCAACGGAAAAATCTACATTTCCAGAACGGTGATGAAATATAGCAGAAAGTATTCCCGTAAAAACTTGAACGAAAAGAAGAGAAGGTACAATTTGAATGGGATCGAACCCAAGTAAAATAAAAGAAGGCACAACAATAGTACCAAAACCTTCGCCGAGCGCAGTATTCAAAAACTGCGCGATAAAAGATACAGCTATTATTAGAATTATAACAGAAACACTAAATTCCACGAAACTTTCTCAAAGAATAATACCACCGGCAACTACGTCATTGCCTCTTATTAGAACAAATCTTCCCATTTCCTTTACGTCTCCAAATTTTGTAAAAGCAAGCGGTTTTTTTGTTTTTATCTCTACTTCCCCTATCTCGAGATTATTAATCGAAGAAGCTTTTTCCTCTAGAACCTCTAGCGAGGAAGAATCTACTCTCTCTTTAATTTCTGCAATATTTGCCTTGGTCTCCTGCGTTGCCAAACGGAGACCTATTTTTTCGTCCTTGCTGAAAGGTTCTTTTGACAACCATATAAGACTGGACTGGATCTTATCCCCTATAGTAAGATCCTTTTCTTCTACACAAAGAACAATCCCTCTCTCCAGGAAAACAGGGTCAGCAGTTGTAATACCAATCGATTCTCCTGCCACAGCTTCATTCACCGATTCTCTAAACTTTTCTATGGATTTTACAGTGGTCTTACCTCCACCGGGGAGTATTTTTACTTCCATTCCGGACGAAAGAGTTCCCGCTTCGATTCTGCCCACCGCAATCCTCTTACCGGATATTTTATAAACATCCTGAACTGGAAAAATAAGACTCTTATTTTCCGGAGGAACTTCGTTCTTTAGAGAATCGAGTGATTCAAGTACGGTTTTACCTTTATACCATTTCATATTCTTGGAATGCTTTGCAACATTATCTCCCTTTAAAGCCGAAATAGGTATGTAATAATCAGGTTTTAAATTTACCGAATTTAAAAATTGATGAACTTCCTCTTTAAGACGATTGAAATGAGCTTCTTCATAATTTACTATGTCCATTTTATTTATTACTACAATTATTTGCTCCATTCCCAACATTGAAACCAGATTAGCATGTCTCTTTGTTTGCTCTCCGACTCCTTCCTTTGCATCCACAATCAACAAAGCAGCTTCTGCCTGGGAAGCTCCTGTCAGCATATTTTTAACAAATTCGACATGTCCCGGTGCATCTATAATTACATATTCTCTTTTTTTAGTGTGGAAAAAAGTATGAGCAGTATCTATTGTTATACCCTGCTCTCTCTCTTCTCTTAAGTGATCCATTATAAAGGCGAATTCCATCTCTCCATCCATCCTTTCTTCTGAGGCTTTTTTAAGTTCGGCTATCTTGTCAGGGGGGAGAGAATTCGTATCATAAAAAAGACGCCCTATTAAAGTGGACTTTCCATGGTCAATATGTCCGACCATGACAAACTTTAGAGGATTTTTACCAGACATAAAGAACTACATATATCCGAGAGCACGCAGTTTCTGCATCATATAATCTGACTCTTTATCCTGGGCTCTACCACTTCTCTCGGAAATATCTGTTTCCTTAAGCTCTTTAATTATTTTATCAAGAGTATCAGCATTTGAATCGACCGGGGCAACACAGGGCTCGCAACCAATACTCCTGAAACGTTTGCCTTTTTTCGCGAAATAAAGACTCACCACCGGAATTTCTTCTTTTTTAATATATTTCCAAATATCTAATTCCGTCCAACCAAGAAGAGGATGTACCCGTAGATGTTCTTCTTCTTTAGCCTTTGATTTATACTGGTCCCATAGCTCCGGAGGCTGATTTTTGTAATCCCATTCGAAATCTTCATCACGCGGAGAAAAAACTCTTTCTTTAGCTCTTATCCCATGCTCATCTCTTCTTATACCAAGGTAGAGAGCTCTAAACCCGTATTTATTGATAGCATCCCTTAAGGCATTGGTTTTCAACTGGGTACAACACTCCAATTTAGCCTTCCCCGGTCCCATACCTCCGGCAATAGCTTTCTCATTACGATGTACAATAAGTTTTAGATTCCATTTTTTCGCGTATTCATCTCTAAACTCATAAATTTCTTTAAACTTATAACCGGTATCTATATGCACCACCGGAAACGGCACTTCTCCCAAAAAAGCTTTCCTTATAAGATGAATAAGCGTTGTAGAATCCTTTCCAATTGACCATAAAGCAGCTACCTTCTGGAACTGATTATATGCTTCTCTTATAATATAAATACTGTTATTTTCTAATTTTTTTAAATGATCCATTATTCCTCCCGAAGAAGAATTTCCGCAATAAATTAATATTTTAACCATTAATGTCAAGGCTATACCTCTATATTTTTACAGCATAGAACATAGAAAAAACAAAAAACTCACAGAGAGCGCATAGTTATAAGGCAACTAAAATGTAAAAATTAAATATAAAAATGGAAAAAGACAAATTAAAGTTCAAAAATAGATTAAAAAAACATATATAGAAATCCTTTTATATCTATATGAATATGCGACCTACTTTTTAGTTTTTAAATTTTCATTTGTAATTTTGCTTTTTAATTTTTGATATTTGATTTATTAGAAGCTTGACTTTATAAAATCTCTTTCTATACTAAAATCAGAGGGTAAAGAACTGATGCTTTTAATAATATTTTCACTTTTTCCTCCCTTAAGAGCTGCGGAGGAATTTGGTTTTGGTAATATACCTAATGAGCCTGAAAATTCTTTTTCGGTTACCTACCAGAATCTATACGCCGTACCAGAACTCCAGACAGTCAGAATCGATTGGTTGAATGATTCCTATGGACTTGGTATTTCGCATTTCGGTACTTCTTTCTACAGGGAATTAATATTAGCAGGTATTTTTATCAAACAAATAGACCAAACTTTCTTTATGTTCGAACCTTCTCTTTTAAATTTATCTCAGGAAGATGAAAACAATTTCGGATTCACTGCAAATTTCTTAATCGGCCTTTCCCTGCCAAACCACGGAGTCTACCTCAGAGCCTATCATCCTGTTTCGTGGATAAGAAACAGCACGATTCCTTCTGAATTAGAATTATGCGGTGTTTACCGGGATGAGTGGAACAAAATCGGAGTTAAGATTAACTTTACAGAAAACTGGGGCATAGGATTAGGCTTCGGATACGAAATAAGGTTCCCGACCTTTAATGCCTCTCTTGGCCTGTTAACCAATCCTTTAATTCCTACTGCAGGATTTTCATTTGAATTCTCAAAAATGGGATTCGTAGTAGGCATTCAAAATCATCCGTATCTCGGCCTATCGGAAACATTCACCGTAAACCATGGAATTTCTAAAAGAGAAAAAAGAGGTATAAAATGAAAGAAAAAACTTTTGAAGAGAAAAGAATTTTTTCCGGCAATCTTTTAAAACTCAACGCAGATAGAGTCGTCCTTACAAACGGAATAAAGACTTTTAGAGAATATGTGTCTCACCCGGGAGCTGTAGCAG
>CAZHNS010000010.1:0-63809 GCA_964534175.1 uncultured bacterium
AATTTAAAATCTCTGTGTGCTCTGTGGTTAAAAAATTGTGAGGCGGTGGGTCAAGAAAAATACTTGACTTAATCGACTCCGTTTAATATTATACCGAAAAGGAGGTCTTATGGAATTAAGCAGCGAAGTCGAGCAAAAAGTGACTACTGACTGCAAAGATATGAATGGATGGGTAAAGTTTCTGGGAATAACCGCCATTATTGCTGGTGGTTTATACGCTATATCGATAGTTGGTTTAATCATCGCCTGGCTGCCTATCTGGATGGGTTTCATTCTTTTAAAAGTCGCGAATGGAAGTCGGGAGGCCGCTGATGGTAAAGCGGAATCTCTGGGAGATATGCTTGATTCACTTAAAACCTACTTTATTCTTTGCGGTGTGCTTGCGATAATATCAATTGTTTTCAGCATAATATGGATGATATTTATGGGGATTGCCATGATTGGCGGATTATTAGGCGAAGCAGGAGGTTTTTATTAGAAAAAGTCCCAGGTTCATATGCGACTTCATGCTGGGACGGCTTGCGAAATGGATGAGATTGTTGGGATTCGATACCATGTACTATAGAAACACAAATGGTAAAACTATAATTTTCCATGGCAGAAAAGAAGGGCGCATAATTTTAACAAGATCTAAAATTTTGGCTGAAAAGTATAATGATGCGATATTAATAGAATCCGAGCATATAATGGATCAGTTAAAACAAATAACAAACCTAGCAGATATCGAGTCTCCATTTTCCCGATGTCCTATTTGTAATATAGAAACAGAAGAGGTAAGAAAGGAGACCATACAAGAAAAAGTCCCTCCCTATGTCTTTGAAATTCACAAAGATTTCAAGAAGTGTCCGGAATGCGGCAGGGTTTTCTGGAAAGGCACACATTATAAAGAAATAAAAAAGGTTATAAATGAAATCAAAAGTTAATATCCTTTTCATACTTCTCATATTTATATCATCCTGTGCCCCTATGGTCATGTCAACAAGAAAATTACAGAAAGAACCTAGGGTAAGGATATTATTGCAGAAGAATCCCGGGAGTGTCGAATTAACAGCCAATTCAAAACTCAAAATAAAAACCGGAGAGAAAAATGGTACGGTATCCGGGAGAGTATCTTTGTCTTTCCATCCTTCCCTGCAAATCACTACTCCCGAAGGAAGCATAAAGAATCCGGAATATCCTATAACTGTAGCGTCCACAAATAGATTTATAAGACTAGATGGAGAAATTTATCCGGGAACTATAGTTATATCAAAGTTCGGCGACGTTTTAGTAGTAAATCATGTTAAAATCGAAGATTATTTGAAAGGAGTTATACCTTTTGAGATGGGCAACCTGCCCGAAAGTCAAATAGAAGCGTTGAAAGCTCAGGCGGTTGCTGCGCGGTCCTTTGTTATGGCACACATAAAGCCGAAAGAACCTTTTGATATTAGCACTACAATATGGGATCAAGTTTACGGAGGTGCGAGTAAAACGGATAAAATAATTGACAAAGCTGTCGAATCCACCAGGGGAATTGTTGGGACTTACAAAGGAAAAATTATAGACGCCAAATACTCTTCAACCTGTGGGGGAGTCACAGAAAACAACGAAAATATATGGGTCGGGAAGAGAATTCCATATCTTCGGTCGGTTCGAGATTCCGGATGGGACAGAAAGGATTTCTGCAGGTTTTCACCTCATTACAGGTGGGAAAGAACCTATGATAAGAAAAATTTTTTCGAGGTCATAAAGAAACAAATACAAGACTTCTTCGGCAAAACACCCAACAGGATTGAGTGGATTAGAATTACAAAGAGAACAAGAACAAATAGAGTGAGAATAATCGAAATAAACACAGATATCGGAAAATTTTACCTTGAAAAAGATCAAATCAGAAGACTTTTTAGCGACGAAAGAGGTTCTTTGAAATCACTAATGTTTCAAATAAAAGTAAAGAGCAACCAGATTATTGTCTCCGGAAAAGGCTTTGGGCATGGTGTCGGTATGTGTCAGTATGGCGCTATGGAAATGGCTAAAGAGAGATATAGTTATAAAAAAATTTTAACTCATTATTATAAAGGAATTAGGCTTAAAAAACTCTGGTAAAATGAAAATCCTTCATACTTCAGATATACACATAAAAGAATACAAGGACGATTCCTGGAGAGCCTTCGAATCCTTAATTAAGGTTGCCTCAAAAGAAAAAATAGATTTTTTTGTCATTTCCGGAGATTTGTTTGATGAAAAAAGTAGCTTTGTAAAACTCTACCCTGAAATAAGACCCTTACTAAATAACACAGATTACGAATTTATTATTATCGCGGGGAATCATGACGAAAAGGCCTTCGGCTCAGAGGCTTTCCTCGGAGAAAAAGTAAAAATAATAAGGAACCTTACCGAACCACTGGAATATGAGAAGTTACGATTTTTTGGCTTCCCTTTTAAGAATATCACAAGTGGAGAGGTAAGAAATAATTTAAGGAAATTAAAGGAGCTTACCACCAACGATAAAGTTAATTTATTACTCTTTCATGGCGAACTTCTTGACCATTCGTTCAGAGGCTCCGACTTTGGCGATGAGGAAATCAATTATATGAGCGTGCGGCTCTCCTTTTTTGACAATCTTAATTTGCAATATGTTCTTGCGGGGCATTTTCATACTAATTTCCAGATATATGAATTAAACTCAGGAGGTTTTTTTGTATATCCTGGTTCACCAATCTCAATAACGAAAAAAGAAACGGGCAGAAGATCAGTTAATCTCTTCGAAGTAGGAAATCCTCCTTCGCAGTATAAGATAAATACTCCTTACTACAAGAAACTAAAACTTTCGATTTACCCTGAAGATAAGACTTCCCTGATTGCAAAGATTAAGAAGAAAATAAGAAAATCGCCAAAAGAAGCTAAATTTTTGGTTTCTCTCACAGGATATACGGAAGAGAAAGAAGAAGATTTCCATAAGAAAATTAAGGAACTGGAAGATAAGAATGCAACCCTTGAAATAGAAAATAGAGTAAGAGGTATAAAACATTTAGCAGAAGACGAACTATTTAAAGCTTTCAATAGCAAACTCGAAAAATTAAATCCTTCGAGAAAACAAAAGATAAAAAAACTTGTAATTAGAAGTTTGCTCGAGAGTGAAGAATGAGAATTAAAGAATTTTGGATAACCCATTACGGGCCACTCCCTGATAGAGGAAAAATATATCTTTCTGATTTTAATTTAATCTATGGCGTCAATGAGACAGGCAAAACCCTCACTTTAGAAGCACTGATAAAACTTTTATTAGGGAAAAACGTAAAAGATTTTAAGAATATTAACAGAGTAGATCAGGAAACTGATGGGTATATTATAATAGAGACCGAAGAAAAAGAAGAAAAAAAACTCGGCAGAAAAATTCATCTTGATGATATTTTTACTATTACTGCCGGGGAGTGTCGAAACATATTTGTAATCAGAAATAGCGACCTTTCAATAGAATCTGAAGCTTCGTTCTACACAGAGGTTACAAATCGGCTGACCGGTCTTCAGACTAACAGAATAAATAAATTAAGAGAAAAGATTTTAGAAATTTCCGAGCTAACTCCTGGCGGAGATTTTTCTAATAGGAAGGAAGACGGCCATCTTAAAACAAGAATTGAAGATGCCTTCAAACTTTTGGAAGATATAAAATCTCTTAAAAGTGAAATAGAAGAAGAAGGTCTCGAGGAACTCGAGCGGGAATGGATTCTCCTATTTGATGAAATAAAAACAAAGGAAATTCTTCGTGGCAAGTTTGAAGAAGCAAGAAAAAGACTTTCCTACGAAAGAGCTGCAGCCGCACTTAGTAAAATAGACAATTGCAAAAAAGCTCTCGCGGATTTATCTGCATTTTCGGAGAAGGATTTCATCAAATGGAGAGACGCCGAAAGGGAGATTAAACGGGTAGAAATAAAATTTATTGAGATAAACAAAGTTTTAAAGGAAAGTGAAAATAGAATAAAAATTTTAGAAAATGAGCTAAAAGAAAAGGGAAATGAATTTAGAATCAAAAAAAACAAAAAAGAAAAGATAGATATTCTAAGATCCAGGCTAACAGAATTAAAAAACAGAAAGATAGAAACATCTTCGGAAAGAACTTTTACATTGGTAAACCAGCAAAGTTTTTTTGCACTTTCTATTATGCTCGCTATTTCAATTCTAGGGTTGATTCTTAATCAAACTCTTGCGTTTACAATTTTAACAAGTGCTTTCGGAGTTTGTTTCTTTGTTTTTATGGGCCTGCTGTTAAAGAGCAAAAGGAACAAAGCCTTATTTGGAAAAAATTTAGAAGCATTGAGATTAGATCTAACCGGATTAGGAATCAAAGGAGAAACATTAGAAGATTTTTTAGGTGAGGTTGAAATGTTTTCCTTAAAGTTCGGGGAGAGTGAGGGAGATATCAACATAAAAAAAGTGGAGGCCGGAACTCTAAAAAACAGAATTGACGAACTACGAGAAAAAATAATTCCCGAACTTAACGGAAAAACAGAGAAAAATAATGAATTTATTCGAAAAATTAAATATGTCACCTTCGTTGACAGTTTGAAGGAATTCAGTGAAAATTTAGAAAAAAAAGAAAGACTGGAAAGAGAAGTCGAAAAAGAAGAAAGAGTGTTAGAGGAAATTCTTGGGATTGAAGACAGAACAGAGAAAATAAGGGAGTTAAAATCCTTCGAAGAAAAGGCAAAAGACGTTGAGTTCAATGAGAAAGAGTATGATGCTTTGAGCAAAGAAATCTCATTAGCCAGGGAAAAACTCGGCGAGTCTGAAGGCAAATTAAACATATTAAGTCAGAAATTTAAAGAAATAGAAAGAAAAGCGAATAATATCCTGGGCGAAAAAGATCTTCGATGTCATGGAATAAGAGACCTGAATAATATCGAAACGAACGTCCAGACTTTTATCGAAGAAAAAGAATTCGCGAAGGAAGACGCGATTGTCTCTCTTGGAATCCTTGAGAAAATAACGGAGGAGGAAAAGACAAAAATAAGGGAACAATTTGGTCAGGAAAGTCCTGTGTCTGAATATTTCTCTAAAATTACTGGAGGACTTTATACAAGTGTTGTATTTGAAGAAAAAGAGGAAAAAATTATGGTTGTTAGAAAAGATGAAGCGATTTTGTACCCCTGGCAGCTCTCAGGCGGTACTTACGATCAGTTGTATCTTTCTATAAGACTTGCTCTTGGGGAAAAACTACTCGGGGGAGAAAAAGGGTTCTTTATTCTTGATGACCCCTTTGTAAAAGCAAGTCATAACCGTTTAAAAGTCCTGATTAAGATGCTAAAAGATATCTCAAAATCCGGCTGGCAGATAATTTACATCTCTGCAAAAGAAGAAATACATGAAATACTCGGGAAGGACGACGAAGTAAAACTAATAGAACTGGAGAGTATTTTATAAGAAAAGGGTTCTAGGTTTCAAGGTTTCTAAGATTCAAGTAAAAAAATAAAGTTGAAATCTCTGTGGTCTTTGTGTGCTTTGTGGTAAAAAAAAGGGGGCAGGCGGTGGGCAAAACGCACCTTGACAAAACCATGAGTTCATATAATTTTACAAGCAACAAGAAGATATGATAGAAATAAGAAACGTTAGCAAAAGATTCAAGAAAGGCTGGTATGCCCTAAAAAACATCGATCTCTCAATAGCGAAAGGTGATTTTCTCTTTCTTACAGGTCAAACCGGTTCAGGAAAAACCACTCTCCTGCGTCTTATCTATATGGACATCTTTCCTGACGAAGGCGAAGTAGCTGTAGCAGGTTTTCTTTCATCGACTATAAAAGAAGAAGAAATACCTTTCCTTCGAAGAAGAATAGGCATAATCTTCCAAGACTTCAAATTATTAAAGGATAAAACAGTTTATGAAAATGTCGCATTCGCACTTGAAGTAACGGGACAATCAGGCAGAAAAATGCGAGAAAAAGTTATGAAGGTGCTCACTCTTGTAGGATTATCGCACAAAAGAAATGATTTTCCATACACTCTTTCGGGTGGAGAACAACAAAAGACAGCAATTGCAAGAGCGCTTGTCAGAGAACCATTTATCCTTCTTGCGGATGAACCTACCGGTAATATCGATCCGGCAGGATCCGAAGAAATAATAAAAATATTACAGGAAGTAAACACTGCTGGAACCGCTGTTTTAATGGCCACTCACGATGTAGAACTTGCAAAAAAAATGGGAGGCAGATTCATAAATCTTGAGCAGGGGCAAATAACAACAAAATAAAATGTTTTCACTAAGAGAAGCTTTAATAGGACTAAAGAGAAACGGTATCATGACCTTTATTGCCATAGGCATAATGTTTTTTTCTCTTTTTCTGCTGGGAGCCTTCCTCTGGGGTACCTTTAACCTTTTTGGGATAATAAATCTTGCTAGGGAAAAGGTCGAAATAAATGCTTTTTTGAGGGAAAACCTGCCTGAAAAGCAAGTAGAAGAACTTGCTGGTAAGCTTTTGTCCATGGTAGGTGTGGAGAAAGTAGAGTACGTAAGTAAAGAAGAAGCGTTAAAAAAATTTCAAGAAGAGATAAAAGACGCTCCCAGTTTAATCGAAGCGGTAAAAACAAACCCTCTACCGCCATCCTTCAGTATCAAACTAAAAGATGGTTTTACTTCTCCTGAAAAAGTAGCAGAAGTGTCGGAAAAAATAAATATTTTCGACGAATTTATCGCTGTAGAATACGGAAAAAGCTGGATTAACAAATTAGACAGAGTTGTAAAAATTCTATTTCTTTTTGATATACTACTGGGAATAGTAATCGGTTTTGCATCAGTTTTTGTGGTATCAAACACAATCCGCCTTACAGTTCTCGCCAGAAAGAGAACTATAGAAGTGATGAAACTCGTTGGAGCCACAGAGAAAACTATACACGCTCCTTTTATCCTTGCAGGTGCAATAGAAGGGGGTATGGCAGCAGCTATGAGTGGAGGGCTTTTATATTTAATTTATCAATTAACCTCAAAATTCCTCGTTGAGTTTTTCTTCCCTCAAAATTTCATAATAACAGGTACTATAGTTTTTGGAATAATTCTGGGAATGATTGGTAGTAAAATAGCGGTAAAAACAACTTCAAAGGAAATGAAATTTGAATCTCCTAACGTTTAAAGGAGGAATACACCCCCTCTACAACAAAAAAAAATCAAAAGATTCTAAAATAAAAAGGATAGATCCACCGGATTTTATTTATCTATATCTTTCCCAACACACTGGAATCCCTTCTAAGCCGCTTCTCGAAAAAGGAGACGAAGTTAAAATAGGGCAAAAAGTTGCAAAAGCAACTGGTAAATTATCCGTAGGGCTACACTCTCCTGTAAACGGAACCTATATGGGCACTTTGATGCATTCACATCCTCTGGGAGGCAAGAAAGAAGCGATAAAAATAAAAGTAAACAAAGAAAACAACGAACCTTTTAAACAAACTCAAAAAAAGAAAAGAACAAATTTCACAAAACAAAAACTTATTAGTATTATAAAAGACAAAGGAATCGTAGGAATGGGAGGAGCTGCGTTCCCGACATATTTTAAATTACAAATTCCTTCAAGCAAAAAAATTAAAGACTTGATAATAAACGGAATCGAGTGCGAGCCTTATCTTACTTCCGATTACAGATTAATGATGGAAAGGCCTGAAGAAATTATGAAAGGCGTTGATATTATAAGAAAAATAGTAAAGCCGGAAAATGTATGGATTGCAATTGAAGCAAACAAACTCGACACATTAGAGATCATGAGAAACACCGCTTCATTATTTCCCTGGGCTAACTTCGTAGCCCTCAGAACCAAATATCCTCAAGGGTCAGAAAAGCAACTAATTGATGCGATAACGGGAAGGAAAGTTCCGGAAGGTGGCTTACCCTTCGACGTAGGCGCTTACGTTCAAAATATAGGAACATCCTATGCAATCTATGAAGCAGTGTATCTTGATAAACCTCTTTTTGAAAGAGTCGTTACAGTTACAGGCAACGTAAGACATCAATCAAATTTTCTGGTACCTATTGGCACGCCTTTCGAACATCTGATTAATCTCACTGAAGGCCCTATTGGTAAAATTTCGAAAATTATAAACGGTGGGCCTCTTATGGGCATAGCTCAATCTCAAATAGATTCCTGTGTTGTAAAAGGAACTTCGGGAATAATTATTCAAAATGAAAAAGAGTGTCTCGAAAAAGAACCTACTCCCTGTATAAGATGCGGAGCTTGCGTTGACTGCTGTCCTATGAAATTACTGCCAACAGAGTTGTACAAATACATAGAAATGGACAAACTGGAAAAAGCAAAAGAAATGGGAGTTTTATCTTGCATGGAATGTGGTTGTTGTTCCTATACCTGCCCAGCAAATATACCTCTTACACAACAGTTTAAAATAGCCAAGAACAGAATAACAAAGAAAAAATAAAAAATGTTACGTATAAGCCCCGCTCCACATATAACTTCTAAAATCAGCACTAAAAGAATAATGTGGAGTGTGGTAGCCGCTTTAATGCCTTCTTTCATTTATTCGATACATATATTCGGAGAAAGAGCAATACTTCTAACCTTAATTTCTATCCTCTCGGCTGTCGGAAGTGAATTTGTTTTTGAAAAAATAACAAAAAGAGAAATTCGAATTTCAGACGGCAGCGCTGTTATAACCGGCATACTCCTGGCTTTTAATGTATCCGCGAAATCTCCGTGGTGGATTCCGGTAGTTGGATCTGCTTTCGCTATTTTAGTTGTAAAACAGATATTTGGAGGAATCGGTTATAATATTTTTAATCCTGCTCTCGCGGGACGAGCCTTTCTAACAGCCTCCTGGCCGGGCTTAATGGCAGGGAATTGGGCTCCTCCTGCTTCGGGAACTTTATCCGGACTACCGACACAGGCTCTTGATGGAATTGCTCAGGCAACTCCTCTAACTCTACTTAAGGTAAATCCTACTGAATCAATAGCGCAATCATTAAACTCAACCTACATGCTCAAAGCTCTTTTCTTCGGTAAAGTGGGAGGCTGCATAGGGGAAACTTCAGCACTTCTTCTTTTAATCGGTGCCTTATACCTTTTCATCAAAAAATACGCGGACTGGAAAATATCATTGGGTTATATAGGTTCAGTTTTTATTTTCTCAGGCATCTTATATTATTTTGGTAAAACACCCGTAGTCCCGCTCTTTCATATATTATCTGGCGGCGTAATGCTTGGAGGACTTTTTATGGCAACAGACATGGTAACTTCACCGGTAACAGTAAAGGGAAGATGGATATTCGGGATAGCCGGAGGAATAATTTGTGTTCTAATTAGAGTCTGGGGAGGGTATCCTGAGGGTGTTTCCTATTCGATTTTGATTATGAATATGTTCGTACCGCTTCTTGATAAAATATCCGAGAAAACAATATTCGGGAGGTAATAATGCTACAAAAAGTAAGAGAAGTTTCTGTATTGTTTTTAGTCGGCATAACCTCGGCATTTCTTCTTTCATTTGTATACAAACAAACGGCACCTTTAATTTCCAAATATAGAGAAGAATCACTAAAGAAATCATTAAACGAAGTATTCGGCGATCCAGAGGCTCGGTTTGAAGAAATAAAAGCTGATACTTTATGGAAAGTCTTTAAAGAAGAAAAGTATATAGGTATTGTTTTTAGGTCCGGGAAAAAAGGATATTCCGGCACAATTAGACCAATTGTAGCTGTCGATTCGACGGGTAAGATCATAGGAGTCAAAATACCAAAAGAGGAACTTTCAGAAACACCGGGGCTTGGAATGAAAATAGCAGAAGAACCCTTTTTAAATCAATTTAACAATCTCTCATCAGATGAAGTCTTCCTTAAAAAAGATAAACACCAAGGAAAAATTGATGCCGTAACTTCTGCAACTATATCTTCCAGAGCTGCCACAGATGCAGTAAGAGAAGGTTTAAATAAATACATAGAAATGCTACCAGGGCGAGCCTGCAAAGAATTTTTAAAAACTTATCTTGATTCTCTGGAAGAATCAACTGATTCGACACTTAAAGAATTAATACCCAACAAACTATGGCAAATCTCCAATAACTTCGTATATCTTTTAACTGCAAGGGATTCTTCTTTTGTTTTTCGCATTCTCACTCAAATTGAAAATGAAAAGATTAAAAACATTTCAATATTAATAGAGAATATAAAAACCGAGAAGGAAGACACTTCCAAAGAGAGCAAAGATCTAAAGGAATATATAGAAAGAAAATTCAAAAATGTTTTAATAAAAAACATTGAAAAACTGAAATTTAACAATGGGTTTGAAGAAATTGCAGAAAAAATCCGAAAAGAAATAAAAACCGGATATACGAAATATATTAAAGGGAGAGAAAAATAAAACGCACTCTTATAGACGGCATAGTTAAAAACAATTTAATACTGGTCCTGGCAATAGGGCTCTGCCCCACCCTAGCCGTAACCACTTCGGCATACAACGGACTAGGAATGGGGATAGCGGCAACTTTTGTTTTTATACTCTCTAATTTATTTATCTCTTCTTTAAGAAAAATCATACCAACCAATTTAAGAATTCCCATATTCATCATCATAATCGCATCGTTTGTGACCATAATAGATTATACATTAAAAGCTTATCTCCCACCCCTTTCCGCTCAGTTGGGAGTATTCGTCCCTTTAATTGTTGTAAACTGCGGTATTCTCGGAAGAGCGGAAGGATTCGCCTTTAAAAATCCCGTACATCTTTCCTTTATGGACGGACTCGGTGCTGGGATCGGATTCACCCTGGTTCTTTTCATAATGGGAACTATTAGAGAAATCTTAGGACAGGGAATGTGGATGAATATTCCCGGAGTATTCGACGGTTTTAAAATTCTAGGTGCTTCTTTTGTCGAGTCACCGGTAATACTGCTAATTTTACCTCCGGGCGGTTTTCTTACTATAGCACTGCTTATGGGGTTGTTTAACCACTGGAGGAAAAAATAATGGATAACTTATTTTTAATATTCCTGTCAGCTTTTCTGATTAACAACATAGTGTTAATGAAATTCTTAGGATTATGTCCTTTCTTTGGCGTGTCGAGACAAATGAAAACAGCCACATCCATGGGAGTAAGTGTTATATTTGTAATGACCCTTGCAACAGTAATAACATGGTTCCTTTATCAATATATTCTTATGCCGTTAAACCTTATTTATCTTCGAACAGTAGTGTTTATTCTTGTAATCGCTTCTCTCGTACAGTTCTTGGAACTTTTCTTTAAAAAACAATTACCGGCGCTCTATTCTGCACTCGGAATATTTCTACCTCTTATCACAACTAACTGTGCAATCCTCGGCGTTGCATTTTTAAATATCGATAATAATTTTAATCTCATGTCAGGAATCGTTTTCGCCATTAGCAGTGGCTTAGGTTTTCTCCTCGCAATAGTCCTTATCGGTTCAATTCGCGAAAGATTGGAAAACGCTCCCATACCGGAACCCCTTAAAGGCCTTCCGATTTCTTTCGTAATTGCCGCCCTTATGGGGCTTGCATTTCTAGGTTTTTCAGGCTTTCTGGGCCTTTCTCTGTGAAGCTCAAACAAGATTTATATGAATTACTAAAAAAAGAAATAAACAAAAAAAGGGTTCTTAATCCTCCTCCCTATCCTGGAGAACTTCTTTTGGCTTATGGTTTTAAAGATAAAGAACCTCTCGTTCTCTTAACTGAAGAGGACCCCTTAAAAGTCACTCAGGACGCAGAGTTTTTCTTTGACAAAGTTTTTCTTTTAACAGAAGAGAATTTAAATCGTATAGGAACTGTTGTTGAATCAAAAGATTTTGATGTTTTAATACTCGAGGAAAGAAACCTTAGCCTCAAAATACCCGAACAAAAAACCATCAACCTCGAAATAGGGGACAATATTTCTTTAGAAAATCTTCTTCTTTCTCTGGAAAAAGGTGGCCTGGTCCGAAGAAATCGTGTTTATGAAGAAGGAGAATATGTAAATCGCGGAGGAATAGTCGATGTCTGGACTTTAAACAACAAAAATCCTCTCAGGATCGAGTTAGAAGGGGAAACAATAGCATCACTTAGATTTTTTAACCCCAGCGATCAATTATCTATCAAAAGAACCAAAAATGCAGTTTTATTACTTAAAAAAGGGACAGAAAAACCTTTAGTAGAAATACTGGGAGAATTCTTCAAAATAGGACTAGAAACAAAAGATTTCGAAGCGGACGTAAAGCTAAACTCCACCGGAATTTCTATTCCGTTTACTCCTGCATTCTCTTTCCATAGAAATCTCGAACATTTCAGAGACGAATTAAAAGCTCTTAAAGATTACCGTATCTTCATTGCCGCAGGTATCCCAGGTGAAATACACCGGCTTCGTGATTTATTTGACAGCGAATTTCCGCAAATTGAATATTTAGATGTTTGCTTATCAAAAGGTTTTATCATCGACAAAGCAAAAATTGCGGTTTTCACTGAATCTGATATTTTCGGAGCGTTGCGGGCCAGACACAAAATAAAAAAAGAAGCAATTCCCGCAGAGACTGAAAGAGATTTTAATCGCGGGAACTACGTAGTACATGAAGATTTTGGTATAGGCCAATTTGAAGGCCTTCAAATCGTAGATATAGACAGGAGAAAAAGGGAATGCCTGGTTGTAGAATATAAAAATAGAAGCAGAGTGCTTGTTCCGATAGAAAAATCTAATTTGCTCACTAAATATATATCCGGAGGAGAAAAGGAACCGGTGCTTTCAGACCTTTCAAAAAACAAATGGGAAACAAAAAAGAAAAAAGTAAAAAAGGAATTAGAAAAGTATGCACAGAGTCTTCTTCTGCTTTACGCAAAAAGACGTGTCTCAAAAGGATACTCTTATTCCAAAAACGATTCCTTAATTAGAGAACTCGAACTGGAGTTTCCCTTTCAGGAAACAACAGACCAGGAAGAAGCCATAGAGAAAGTTTATGATGATATGGAAAAAGCAAAACCAATGGACAGACTACTTTGCGGTGAAGTAGGTTTTGGTAAAACTGAAGTTGCTCTTCGTACTGCATTTAAGGCTGCAATTGAATCCAAACAGTCGGCAATTCTCTCTCCAACAACTCTTCTTGCGGAACAACACTACCGAACTTTCAAAGAAAGGCTCAAAGATTTTCCCGTAAACATTGAATTGCTTTCTAGATTTACAAAAAAAAGAGAGAAAAAAATACTGGAAAAAATAGAATCCGGTAAATGTGATATAGTTATAGGTACACACATGCTCCTCAACAAAAAAATCGATTTCAAGGACCTGGGTGTACTGATAATCGATGAGGAACAACGATTCGGAGTCAAACAGAAAGAAAAAATAAAAGAGTTGCGTACCAATGTTGATGTTCTTTCGATGAGTGCAACTCCTATACCCCGGACACTACAGTTTTCACTGCTAGGAATAAGGGACCTTTCCGTCATACAGACTCCACCCCTCGGAAGAAGAGGGGTAGTAACAAACGTAATTCACTGGGATGAGAAAAAAATAAAAGACGCTATACTAAGAGAAACGGAAAGAGGCGGACAGGTTTTCTTTGTACACAATAGAGTCTCCAGCATCGAATCAGTTAAAACAAAACTGGGGAAAATCATCCCTGGAATTCGAATTGTCGTAGGCCACGGTCAGCTATCGACAGAAAAATTAGAAAAGAGAATGACCGACTTTCTAAACCACAAATATGACCTTTTACTTTCAACCGCCATAATAGAATCGGGTCTCGATTTGCCAAATGTAAATACTATAATAATCGACAAAGCCGAAAATTTCGGACTCTCCGATCTACACCAGTTAAGGGGTAGAGTCGGGCGTTCCCTCCGACAGGGCTTCTGCTACCTAATTGTATCTAAGGGATTAAAGGGCAAAGCAAAGGAAAGAATATCAACAATTAAAACTTACTCAGAGTTGGGCTCCGGATTTAAAATATCCCTTAAGGATTTGGAAATAAGAGGAGCCGGTGAAATTTTGGGTAAGGAACAACACGGTCATATAGCAACAATTGGATATAAATTATATCTAAAAATATTAAATGAGGCAATCAAGAAAGCCAAGGGCGAAGAAATAATAGAAAAACAGGAAGCGGAGGTATCTTTACAGGGTTCTTTCTATATTCCTAAAAATTACATTTCTGAAGAAGAAGAGAGAATTGAATTATACAGAAAAATTTCATCCGCCGCGACCTTAGGAGAAGTTGAAAGAATAGAAAACGAGATAAAAGATAGATTTGGGGAAATTCCGTTAAACGTAAAACGGATATTAAAATGGGCAAGGATCAAAATTCTTGCAGAAGCCTCGGAAATAATAAAAATAGACGAAGGAATAAAATATTTCTCCTGTGAAACAAAAAAAATTGTAATCAAAGCCCAAATAGAAAAACTTATATCAACCATAGACGGAATCAAATTTTCATACAAGGAGAAAAGCCTGACTATTTTGGTACCACGCGATTCTATTTTTAAATTCCTAAAAACCTTTAAAGATTAGCCACAAAGACACAAAGAAACAATTTATTTAACCACAAAATACACTAAATACACGAAACCCCACAACCTCTTAAGTTGTATTAAAAAACACACTAAAAAAACATTTACCCTAGAGAACACAAAAGAAAAACAAACACACAGAGACTACGGATCTTTTAACTGATGTTTTTACCCTATCCCAGATCCTCTCAAATTATACTATATTATTACAATTAGCTACCCAACGGCTACGGATTGTCTACTATACTCAAGACATATGTCTTGGAATTCTCGCCGTTTTCCGAGGTAACTACGATGTTTACGACGAAATCCGGGGGAGACGTATGAACGTGGAGCCCTTCTCCTGATTCGACAGCCTCTCCATTTACTTGAATCGTTGCAGCACTATTCACGGCGGTCACTGTAAGAGAGAAGCTACGAGGATAAGCATCAAAGGTAACCGAATATTCCGTAACATCGGACGAGAATGGAGGAGAAAACTCTGCCTCCTCATCGTTAAACATAACAGTAATCGAACTCAAGGAAGCATTCTCCTCTAAGGATTCTCCTGTATCGAAAATACTGCATGACATCGATATAAATATTATGAACAAACAAAGACTATGCCATTTCATTAAGACCATCACCTCCTTTTTACTTCTTTAGATAAGGGTTTTTTGATTTAGTTCCCCTAAAATATAAATTTTACTGTAAAGAGTAAAAACTTTATCTTTTCGTTTTACCAACACCTAAAACCCAAGACCTAAGACCTTGTCTCTGTCAGTCCCAGGTTACATCGATTTCACTCGTGGAATCACCGTGACATAAAGACTCAACTACATTTAAATTGATGTTCCTGCATCCGCAGATTTCAAGAATTTTTTCTATCCAACCTAAAATTCTCATTTCTACTATTATATCCATTTCGGGAAATTCGGTTATTTTTAATATCGTTCTTTTCTCATTTATATAATCTATTCTCATAGAACTTGGCCTATAGTAAGTTGAGAAAATCTGCGAAGCGCGTTTTGTTAACGCCTGTGTGGTGGCGACCTTAACATAAGCTCTATAGAATCCTCCAAGAGCATATTCTGCACTAAAGCGTCCTACTTCCCAAGCGCCCATTATGTCCTTTTTATAGAATAAATCACACATTTTTCTTGTGGGTTCAGTAAATATTGTTTTCAAAGGAAACCATGAAGTTATGAGAATTTTACTTTGATATACTTCTTTTGCTTCTTTGGATAGAGAGTCAAGCCATAGATTAAAATTCTTTGTACCAAAATTACTTTTTATAAATTTAGGCAGAACAACAACTGCGCTTCCCTTCACTTCCATATATTTTCCTTCATTTATAATAATATAAAGTTTTTTCCGGACATGTCAATGTGTGTTTTGTTGCTACTTTAACCGCTAAACACTTTACTTTAAAAAAATTTATAATAAATTATAAATTAAGACTAAGGAGGATGGTATGATGAGATCTTTTAAAACAATTTCCAAACAGAAGGGGCTTAGCCCCGGAACCGTGGTTTACATAGGAGAAGAAAAGACCGCCGAAGTTCGCATAACGGTCATCGATTATAATAAAGACGCCTTTCAAAAAAAGGAAGGTGTAAAAGCGGAGGATTGTTTCCCTTTTAAGGATAAAGATTCAATTACCTGGATAAATATTGATGGAGTTCATAACACCGGTGTTATTGAAAAAATCGGGGAAATTTTCGATTTACATCCTCTGGTTATGGAAGACATAGGAAATACAACTCAACGTCCGAAAGTAGAAGATTTTGACAATACTATATTCGTTGTGTTGAAAATGCTTTATTACGATGACAAAAAAGAAGAAACAAAAGTCGAACAAGTAAGTCTGATTCTGGGTAAAAACTTTGTTATCTCTTTCCAAGAAATGGAAGGGGATGTTTTTGAACAGGTCCGAGAAAGGATAGAAAAAGGCAAGGGACGTATTAGAAGAATGGGAAGTGATTATCTTCTTTATAGTTTAATAGATGCGGTGGTAGACAATTATTTTTCTGTACTTGAGAAGATCGGAGACAAAATCGAAGAACTAGAGGAAGATATAGTCGAGCAATCAGCACCGAAGTCTTTACAAAATATACATAACTCAAAAAAGGAGATGATATTACTCCGCAGGTCTGTATGGCCCCTGAGAGAGGTTGTCAATTCTCTTGCCAGGGAAAAAACCACTCTTATTTCCGGAAATGTCCTTATATACCTCAGAGATATTTACGACCATACCATCCAAGTAATAGAAACCATAGAAACTTTCCGCGATATGGTTTCCGGATTACATGATACATACCTTTCAAGCATAAGTAATAAAATGAACGAGGTTATGAAAGTTTTGACTATGTTTGCTTCGATTTTTATTCCTTTGACTTTTATCGCGGGTATTTACGGTATGAATTTTAGATTTATGCCAGAACTTAATTGGCGCTGGGGTTACTTTACCGTATGGGGAGCCATTATTATTGTTGGGGTATCAATGGTATTTTATTTTAAACGGAAAAAGTGGTTTTGATCTCTGACTGCGCTAAACTGTGTTAATAAAAAAAAGGTTCTTTTCAAGAAAGAACCTCAGTGTATATTATGAATATAACAACAAAACAAAAAAAGTCAAGGGCGAAAAAGAAAAAACTCCGGTTTTTGCTTTAAGTATTTCACAATCAACGTATTAAGCCTTTATGATTTTAGGAGGTTTTTTGTCTTTTTTAGGCTCAAAACATAAAAATTTTGCTCTTTAAATAGGATTATTTACGGAACTTTATTAAATTTGGCTAGGTCTTAACTATAAATATGAAAAGAAACAATCAGCTTACCTCAGGTGCAATAATATTAGTTTTAGTTGTTGGGTTAGTAGGTTGCCCTATGATGATGGGTCCGCCGGGCGGAATGGGTGTGGATGCTCCCATGATGAATTTTACCAAGCCATTTAGCGTGGTTTACAAAATAGATTATGATGAAGATTCGTTTCCATATATAATATTATATTACAATGTCCCCTATTCGGGAATAACTTTCCTAAAAGGAGACTCTCTCTATAAAGCCTCGTTTAGATTAAATGTAAACATTAAACATGAAGGAGAAATAATAGTAAATAAAAACATTACAGAAATTTTGCAGATGAAGGATTATTCTAAAACAGTTTCGCCCGCCGAGGCTTTTTTTGGGACTTTCAAAGAAAATATATCTACCGGTAAAAATGAAATACTTTTAATGTTGATGGATAAAAATTCCGACAGAAGATATGTGTGGAAGCGTGAAATTTTGGCGCCAGAATTTGCGGATACCTCAGGGGAAGATTGATGTTCTATAAATTTTTAAGATTCTGCGGAAAAATCATAGATGAGATTATCTGGAAATTTTACGCCGAAATACATTTAAGAGATATATTGACTAAAATCGGAGAATCTAAGAAAAAAAACTGATTTCATTCTTTTTTCCTTTTTGATATTTTGACTCAGGACGCACGACTCTTGACTCTCGACTCTATTCCAAAACTTAAGATCTGAGTTGCAGTCTCGGTTCTGCCCATTCCTTAAGATATCTATCAAAAGTCTCCTTTATTTCCGGATCATCGGTTTTTACTTCCATGTTTCGTATTTTATTCTCGTATGTTTTACCCCAAAGCCCTATTATAAGCGTTATCACTCCAAACAGAAACAATATAAGGGCTGCCTCTTTGAATAATTGATTCAGCGCTAGAACTCCCAAAATGATGATTAGCAGGATAAAAAAAACAATATAGTATACTGCAAGTTTCATATTGAGATTGATGACTTCTTTAATTGTTTCCAAATCATTCATAGACATAATTATACCATTTGTTTCTTTTAATGCGTTTTTTATTTTTGAAACAGCATAAAAATGGAAAACAAGAGCTATTCCCACTGCACATCCGAGTATAATCAGAGAAATTTGAAACATAAAATCTCCTTATTTGTATTCAATGGTAAACGAAAAACATATATATGTCAAGATGATTTATTTAAAATCAATAAACAATGCGAATTTCGGAAAAAAGGAGGAGTAATGAAGAAATTTATTACTTTAAAGATTGGTATGAAATGATTATTGTTAGCAAATTTTACACTTTTTTTTCTCTTCTTGCAGAATCTCCCTGTGTTTCAGCTCATAGCCATTTACGAATAAGATTTTAGATTGCGGTTATTAATATTCGTAAACCCTTTCTTTCCTTTCGCTCCAAACGTGCAATTTCGAAACTCCTACACTGCTTATGACGGTTCCTTCGGCAAGAGTGTATATTGCTTCGCCCACGTATATTTCTCCCGGCATTATAGGCGTACTGAGCTCTTTCTCAATGACAGGAAAAATTGCTGAGCCTTCCTCCGATATGGGACCACTAGCCTTTGAAATAGATCCTGCAAATCCGCCCGAGTATTGAAAAACAATTGAAAAACCTAAAATATCTTCTTTCCCCGTGTTTGTTATTGAATATACGATACTCAAAGTACCAACTCCAGTACCCGGCTCGGTTAGTTGCGTCCAGTCAATACTTGATTCCGCAGCAAGAGAATTTTCATGACTACAAGAAGATAAAAATAATGAAATCATAAGAACCACTATAAGAACCAGAATTATTTTTTTCATATTTCCTCCCTATTGAATTTTTAAAACTCCGTTTTTCCTATAAAATATACTCTATCTTTAACGATTTGTCAAGGAAAATTTTTGGTATATATGGATTCCGAGCAAACAACCGGTTTATATGCATTTTCTGAGTTCAATTATAAATTTCCACCTTCGAAACCTTAACTCTAATTATATTATTATTTATTTACAGGCTATTTTTTCCTTGACTTTTCATTTTTAAAGTGTTAAGATAAATTTTATGTTTAATTACGGAAAAAAGGAGAAATCATGAAGAAATTTATTACTCTAAGCAAAATCATAAAAGGGATATTTTTAACATCAATTATACTGTTTTGTTTTTCATCCTGCAAAAAATCTACCAGCGGGCTTTCCGAAAATCTTATACAGAAAATTGAAGAAGGAAATAAATTAGATGTAGAATTGGTCTTTGAATCCACCGAGCCACTTGTGGCTGTAGATTCGGATAAAGAAGGAAATTTTTTTCTTGCCAGTTACAATGGAGATATTTTTAAGATTTCCAGAAACGGATCAACCGATATAATATATTCAGGGATCGAATGCTGCGGCTTTAGCCTAACGTCTCTCACAGCCTTGCCAGATGGAGATTTAATTATCAATGATTGTGTGGATGATAAAGATGTATTATTTAGAATAAACAAGAGTGGCGGCAGGAGTCAATTTGCCGAGGTGGAGAACAATTTGCTTTCTTTGGCTTCCGACAAATCCGGAAGAGTTTATGTGGGTGGTTGGGTTAGCGAAGGCAATCTAACAGTAAATTTCAACCCCAATCATTTATCGGCTGCTGATTACATTGCCGGAAAGATTTATGAAATTGATGAGAATGGAAATGTTACGGAAATATATGAAGGTGGCTTACCTATGTGTTTAAGGTTTGATGCATCAGCAAAATTAAACGCTGCCATTTGGGGTAAAAAGGGTGGTTTTGAAGCTGAAGAGAAAAGTTATTCTGTTGCCGACCTTCGCCATATATTCTGGGTTACTTTAACTGAGGATTCAAAGATTGTATCTATTGACCGAGAAAAGGAGATAAATACAGGTAACTTAAAGTCAATTTCGGCGTTTGAGTTCCTCGGTGACGGTTCACTTGTTGTTCAAGGTATACCTGAAGTTGGAGGAGCAGGGCTCTATCTTTTGAAGGAGGGGACCGACCCGATAGAACTTACGTTTAAAGAGGAAAAGATCGACCATAGCATAACCGGCCTAGAAGTTTCAAACGGAAGCTTGTATTTTATAAATGTGGAGGGTAAGTTTTATAAAGTAAAATAGTACATATTAGTATTTAGCAAAATCTTATAATAAGAGTAGCCTTTTTCTTTAATAATGTATAATATATCTTGTACATAGCATAGGGAGATAAAAACTTTATGAAAGCAACAATATTAAAACCACACATACTTGACTAAACATTAAATTAATTTAAGATTATTTTAATAAAAATGGAAGATCAAGTTACGGAGAAATATCTTAAAATTGCAATTGCGTTAACTTCATTTTATTTAATCGTAGAAGTTATCGGCGGTCTTCTCTCCGGTTCTCTTTCTTTGCTCAGTGATGCCGGCCATATGTTAAGAGATGTCTTTTCCCTTTTTATTACGCTGGGCGCAATTAGAATCGCGAAAAGGCTTCCTTCAAAAACCAAAACATTTGGATATCACCGCCTGGAAATATTAGCGGCTTTTATCAATGGTTTGCTTTTAGTCGGAATTAGCATCTGGATATTCTCGGAAGCGATAATGCGTTTCACTAATCCGGTTCCCGTAAAGAGTCCCCTTATGTTTTCTGTCGCTTTTATTGGCTTAATCGTAAATCTCTATGTTGCTTTAAAATTGCGTGGTAGCGCCGACTTAAATATAAGAGCGGCTTTCCTGCATGTGCTTACGGATACTATTGCCTCTTTGGGCGTAATCTTTGCCTCGGTATGGATTTTTTTTACAGGTCTTACTATCGTAGATCCTATCGTGGGCGTAATGATTGCGATTTTCGTTTTACTCTCAGCTTTTACTGTAATACGCGACTCCCTCAATATTTTATTAGAATTCACACCAAAGAATATCGATTTTGATAGCCTTGTAAAAGATATAGAAAAAATAGAAGGTGTTGAAGGAATACATAATGTTCACCTATGGAGCCTGTGCTCCAATTTGAATGTTATGGATGCACACGTTTTTACAAATATAACCGATATGGCCGAAATTGAATATTTTAAGTTAAAAATCAAATTAAAATTAGAAAAATATAATATTAAATACTCGACTCTCGAATTTGAATGCAAGGAATGCACGCGAAGGGGAAAAGTCGAAAAAATCCAACATTAAAACCGGAAAAACCTTCATTTTGACAAAAAATTTTTGTCTTTATTAATAAATGCTTTACACTTTAAAACTTTAACTCGCTTATTGTCATGCACTTAATTTTGGACTCTTTTTTGTAAGAATATAACAAAAAAGGAGAGAGGATACAGAACAATAAAAAGACGAAAAAACAACTTATAAAAGAGCTTGAAAAAATACAAAAAAAATTCTCAAAGCTTAAAGAAGAACAAAAAAAATTCGAGAAAGTAAAAAAAGAGCTTAGTGCTGAGCGAGATAAATTTAAGAGTATAATTAGCTCTACGTCAGACGGTTTTGACATCATCGATAAAAACTATCATATATGTTTTCAAAACAAAATGTTGAAAGACAGATTCGGCGATCTTACAGGCAAGGTTTGCTTTGAGGAATACATGAAACGTAAGACTCCTTGCGAATTATGCCTGGTAAAGAAAGCTTTAAAAACTGGAGAAACTCAGAAATTTGAACTTTCAGCTCCTGATGGCAAAATTTACGAATTGACATCAACCCCATTCAAAGATATCGACGGCAAAATCAGGGTTATTGAAATTGTCCGTGATATTACCAATTTAAAGAAAACCGATAGACAAATAAAAGAGAGCGAGGAGCGATTTAGAGAGCTCTTTGATCATATGTCAAGCGGTGTTGCAGTCTATGAAGCGATTGATGATGGAAATGATTTTATCATTAAGGATTTTAATAGAGCGGCCGAAAAGATTGAGAACGTAAAACGGAAAATTATAGTCGGCAGAAGCGTTCTTGATGTTTTCCCCGGGGTAAAAGAATTCGGCATATTTGATGTTTTCAAGAGAGTATGGAAGACCGGAAAACCAGAAAGTCATCCTGTTTCACTATATGAGGACAATAGAATCGCCGGGTGGAGAGAAAATTATGTTTATAAACTTCCATCAGGAGAAATTGTCTCTATCTATGACGATATAACTAAGCGCAAGCAAGATGAAGAAAAAATCGAAGAAAGTGAAAAAAGATTTAGAAAATCAATAATGGATGCTCCTCTTCCTATAATGATCCATAAAGAAAATGGTAAAGTAATATCTATAAATGAAGCCTGGACCGAAATCACTGGATACACAAAGGAAGAGATTTCAACCATATCAGCATGGACAAAAAAAGCATATTGTAAAAAAAGGGGGGTAATCAAAGATGTTATCGATAAATTATACAAAACAGATAAAAGGGTTGATGAAGGAGAATTCGAAATAAAAACAAAAAGCGGTGATAAGAGAATCTGGCATTTTAGTTCTGCTCCGCTTGGCAAATCAGCTGACGGAGGAAGACTCGTCATCAGTATGGCGTTGGATGTGACCGAACGTAAGGAAAGAGAAATAGAATACAAAAATCTAATGGACGGAATGAATGATACCGCTTTTGTTATTAACTTTGAAGGCAAATTTATTGAAGTTAACGATACTGCTGTTGAGTTTTTAGGTTATTCAAGAGAGGAACTGCTCTCTATGGGACCCAATGATATCGACGCTAACCTGAGTCCAGAAGATATAGAACGTCTTATCGATAGAATGAAGATGGGCGAAACAGGGGTATTTGAAACTACACATAAGACTAAATCAGGGGATATAATTCCGGTAGAAGTTAGCTCAAGCCTCATAACTTATCATGGCAAACCATCGATTTTAAGTGTCACGAGGGACATTCGCGAACGTAAAAAAACAGAAGATGCTATACTTAAAAGCGAAGAACAACTTTCGGCTATTTTTAATAACACTTCTGATTTACAAATACTTTTTTCCGCGGAAGAGGATGGAGAATTTAGTGTAGTAAGAGTAAACGAAACCGCTATCGCAACCGCAAAAAGATTAGGGTTTGACGTTTCAAAAGAAAGTTTTTTAGGTAAAACTGTAAAGGAAATAGTTAAAAGTTTTCTTAATCCAAACCAGAGAAGTCCTGAAGAGACTCTTAAAATCTTCCAACAGGCAGCAGAAACAGTCAAACCTGTGTCTTTTGAAGAAGCCTATTCTTTTGGGAATAGATATTATAGCGCAGAAGTTACAATAGTTCCCATATTGGATGGAGGCGGAAAATGTACATATTTGCTTTGGACGTCACACGATGTGACCGGACGCAAAAAAGCAGAGGATGCTCTACGGGTAAGCGAGGATCAACTCTCGGTCATTTTTAACAACGCTTTTGATTCACTAATATTACTAACTGTTGATAAAGACAGTGAATTCCGCATAGAAAAGGTAAATAAAAGCGTTGTTGACGTTGTACGATATTTAGGATTAGATCTTTCACAAGAAAGTTTCATCGGTAAAACCCTCCGGGAAGCAATGCTTGATTTAGTCGGGCTCCAAGAACAAGTTTTCAACAATGCTTTTAATTGTATCCAAAAGACAATCAAAACAGGCAAACCCGGTTTCTATGAAGAGACCTACAATTTCGAGAACGAATCTTTTTCCCAGGAAATTACCACAGTTCCCGTTTTGGACCAAAAGGGGAACTGCTTATATATACTTTTGACGCTGCACGATATTACTAAAACTAAAAAAACCATGGGAGCACTTCAGAAAAGCGAGGAAAGATTCCAAACTGTAATTGAAAATCTTCCTGATGAAATCTTCGTCCATGGCCTTGACGGAAAATTCATATTGGTAAACAAAGCATCCTGCGAAAAGACCGGCTATACAAAAGATGAACTCCTGGGTATGAATGTATCAAATATTGACCACGAAAGCATCAGCCGAGATGACAGAAAAAACATCTGGTTAAAGCTGCAAAAAAAAGGCGGTTTTGATCGAATAGAATCCACTCACTATCGTAAAGACGGTTCCTCATATCCGGCTGAAATATACTTCGGTACCGTTACTTTTAAAGGAAGTCCTATGATAATAGGTATAGCCCATGACATCACGGAACGTAAGAAGGCAATAGAAAAACTAAAAGAGAGCGAGGAAAGGTTTCAAACTATAATAGAAAATCTTCCACATGCCGTTTCCTTACATGATCTTGACGGAAACTTTGTATTGGTAAACGAAGCATTGTGCAAACACACCGGTTATACGAGAGATGAATATATGAAAATGAAAGTAGAGAATGTTGACCGTCTCAGCCAGACACGGGATGATAGAAAGAAAATCTGGTTGAAATTGAACAAGGGCGGCCATACTCATTTTAAATCGAAACTCTCCTGCAAAGACGGATCCTGCTATCCGGTTGAAATATATATCAACGCTATTTCTCTGGAAGGTAAACCTATGATATTAGCTATTGCCCAGGACATCTCAGACAGAAAGAAAGCCCGGGAGAGTCTACAGAAAAGCGAAGAAAAGTATCGAAATCTCTATGACAGCATGATTGAAGCTTTTTCGCGTAGCGATATGGAAGGCAACATAATTGAATTTAATAAACAATATCTAGATATGCTCGGATATAACGGGGATGAAATCAAAAAATTAAAGTATACCGATTTAACTCCCGAAAAATGGCACGAAATGGAAGCCAAAATAGTAAAGGAACAGATTATTAAAAGAGGGTATTCGGACGTTTACGAAAAAGAATATATTAAAAAGGACGGTACTGTATTTCCGGTAGAGCTAAGGGTTTTTCTACTCAAGGATGATGACGGCAGCCCGAATGGTATGTGGACAATTGTACGAGATATAACCGAGCGAAAGAAATCGGAGGAAGAATTAAGAAAAATAGAACGCCTTGAATCACTTGGGATTCTTGCAGGAGGTATAGCTCATGATTTTAACAATCTTTTAACCGGAATACTTGGAAACCTTTCCCTTGCTCAAATGGCAGAAGGAGAAGATTTTCTAAATATATTAGAAGAAGCCAAACAGGCATCCATCCAGGCTAAGAACTTAACGCAACAGCTTCTCACATTCTCAAAAGGCGGAGAACCCATCAAGGGAAAAGTTTCTATAGAGGATATAATCCGAGAATCGGCAGAATTTAGCCTGCATGGTTCAAATGTTAGATGTGAATTCGATTTCGAAAATAATTTATGGAAAGTAGAAGTGGATAAGGGGCAAATGTCTCAGGTCATAGATAACCTTGTAATAAATTCAAATCAGGCAATGCCGGAGGGAGGTAAGATACATATAAAAGCTGAGAATACTATCCTTGAGAAGGAGAATTTACTTTATCTTCCGGAAGGCAAATACGTAAAAATAACTCTCCAAGATGAAGGAATTGGAGTGCCTGAAGAATATCTTTCGAGAATATTCGACCCATACTTTTCTACAAAACAGGAAGGAAGTGGTCTTGGTCTGGCTACCGTATATTCAATTGTTCAGCGACATGAAGGTTATATCACAGTACAATCTAAAGTAGGCAACGGAACTACCTTTTTTATCTATCTTCCGGCAATCGAAGAGAAAATAGCGAAGAGTGGAGAAAAAAAGGCGATCAGACGGACTTTAAAAGGGGAAGGCAGAATACTAATAATGGACGATGAAAAAATAGTTCGCAGGGCAGTTGGAGGAATGTTGAGCAGACTGGGATATACAGTCGAGTCTGCCGAAAATGGAGAAGAAACTATATCCAAATATAAAGAAGCTATGAACTCCGGAAAGCTTTTTGATGGTGTTATTCTTGATTTAACTGTACCCGGCGGGATGGGGGGTAAAAAGACGATAGAAAAACTACTAAAGATTGATCCAGATGTGAAGGCGATAGTTTCCAGCGGCTATTCTACCGACCCGGTAATGGCCAACTACGAAAAATACGGATTTAAAGCTGTAGTTGCAAAGCCTTTTGACCTCAAAGAGTTAAACGAAGCAATTGAAAAAGTTTTGGGGTAAACGAAAGACTAGAAAGCCAAGAACCTTTTATAGCTATTTTCCTGGTCTTGCAGAAATTTAATTTACACTTATATTTCAAAACTATGAGAAGAATTATCCCTTTCACTATAATTATATTACCAATACCGCTGCTTTTATTCTCCGCTACTTTTTATCTGGATCCAGAAGAAGGAAGTATGGCAAACGACGGAAGTTCCGAACACCCATGGACAACTGTTCAGGAAGTTCTCGATTCTAATCTTGTTGAAACCTACGCGCCTGTCGATTATCCATACGGCGAGGGAGACCCTTTAATGCTTATAAACGAGGGCGCTCCCGTAAAAGCAGGGGATACTCTTGTATGCAGAACAGGTTACTACGGGATGCTACAAATATCGAGAAAATTCAATACCGATTATATTACAATCTGTGCGGAAGAAGGGCATACGCCAACCTTCAAAAACATTCGCTTTACCGGAGCAAGATACTGGTACATAAAGGGCCTTACAATTACACCGTCGCGTGCTCCAGAATATGAAACCACTACACTAATATTAATCGAATGGCATGGTTGGTCCGGACCTTCTACTTACATCACGGTAGAAGACTGCGATTTGTACTCGGTAGAAGATGCCTCCTCGTGGTCTGCAGAAGACTGGGACGGATTATCATGCACGGCAATATCTTCCCAAGGGAAAAATGTAATTATACGCAACAATCATTGTAAAAATATAAACTTCGGAATATCTTCCAGTAGAGATTCCTGCCTTATAGAATATAACACAATCGAAAATTTTGCTGGCGATGGACTGAGAGGCTTAGGAAACTACAACACATTCCAGTATAACATAGTAAAAAATTCATACGACGTTAACGCCAATCACGACGACGGCTTTCAATCGTGGTCAGTAGGAGAAGGAGGGGTAGGAACAGATACCGTGTGGGGTGTAATTTTAAGAGGAAACACAATCATAAATTATGAAGAACCCAACCAGCCTCACAGAGGCACATTACAGGGAATTGGCTGTTTTGACGGATTTTATGCGGACTGGATTGTAGAAAATAATGTAGTTATAGTCGAACATTACCACGGCATAACTTTAAGCGGGGCCGTTAACTGCCGAATAATCAACAATACGGTTGTCGATAGAGACACAACAAACACTGAGATAAGCCCCTGGATAAGAGTGGGGGACCATAAGGACGGTTCCGAAAGCGTTGGCTGCGTAGTTCGAAATAACCTTTATTACAGGTCTTTATCGATCGATTCTCCGCAAATAGAAGACCACAACCTAATGGTTAGAAATTACGATAGCAACTTCGTGGATTTCGGACAGTTTGACCTCAGACTAAAAGAAGGCAGCCCGGCGATAGACGCTGGCACAGGCAACTTAGCTCCTTTAATAGATATAAGAGGAATTTCACGACCCCAGGGTTCCTTACCCGATATTGGAGCTTACGAATATGTAGCAGACGAAGACAGTAATTCTTTAAGCTTCTTAAGCATTTACCCCAACCCCTTCAACACTTTCACCGACATAACTTTTACTCTGCTCACTTACGGAGAAGTTCGACTTGAGATATACAACTCATCAGGCTCAAAAATAAAAGAATATGTAGATCAAAGCATGGCTCCAAGAATGTATCATTATACTTTTCGCAGAGAAAACCTAAGCAGCGGGGTATATTTTGTATATTTGAAAGTAAACAACCAGGTTCAATCAAGAAAAGCTATTTTAATTAAATAACGAACAAACTTAGAAACAAAAAACCTGCCAAAAAAACAGATTCACAAAACAAAAAAACACTAACCTTTAACTAATTAATAGCTTATTGCTTAACCCGACTTAACTTTTAACAAAAATAAAAACCGAAAGACCTGAGCTCATAAAAAAACATAACTTTATGCTTAAATACAGAAATACCAAAAAACGGATTACCCCCACCAACAAAAAACCCAAACGATTTTTTGGTATTTACAGACCTTTCGTTAATTCAGAAATTTTTATTTTTAAGGCTTTAGAGACCCGCTGGATGTTCGCAAGGGTTATGTTCTTCTCGCCCCGCTCTATCATACCTATATAAGTACGATGTACGCCGGCCTTCTCCGCAAGAACTTCTTGTGAATAACCCAACTTTTTTCTCTCTTCCCTTACCTTCTTTCCGAATTTTACTAAGATTTCTCTCTTTTCCATTTGAGGAATATATAGAAAAAATATAAAAAAATCTACATACTATAAATACCATTTCGCAAAAATTTTTCGGCTTCCTCAAAAATCCCGCCTTGACAAACAAAGAAAACACACTATAATTATACTCACTACGATTGTTAGACTTAAGGAGGGGTAGGTATTTGAAAAAAATTTTGATAGCTGGTGTTGATTTAAAAAATACACAAAAGTTAGGGCGCTCCCTTGAAAAATTTTGCGCGGTTCCCGTATCTTGTTTGGAGAAAGACGTGTTGGGCCTATGTTCCAATAAAAACTTCGACCTTATTATCACAGATTGCCCATCAAATAAAAACACTGGTATGGCTTTGATAAAGAAGGTAAAAGAGATACAACCTAATATAAAAAGCATTTTAGTTTCCGATCAATTAATCCCGGACGAAGGGAAAATTAGGAGATCGGGAATCAACGCCCTTATAAAAAAACCATTTAATATGGATGCTTTAAGGCAAGCTATCGATCTGGTTTTAGGCTGATATAAAAAACTAAACTTATTTCCTGTGTTTCAATAACCACTCATAAATGTTTTTGTTTTCGTAGACCCTGTGGATGGAATGACCTTTTCCTTTAAGCTTGGAATATCTTACTCTGCCGCCCGCCTTTCTCAAAGCATCAACCATTTTCTCCGTTTCTATCGGAGCTACAATTTTATCATTTGCCCCATGAAAAGCCCAAACAGGTATATGTTTCATTTCCGCAACATTTTTTGTTCTCCATCCCCCACACAAAGGGATAGCTGCCGCGAAATATTCCGGATGCTTTATTGCCAAAGCCCAAACACCGGAACCACCCATGCTCATCCCCGTTAGATAAACTCTACTCCCATCGATTCGGTACTTGCTTGACAGGCTCTTGTATAAAGCGGGGAACCAATCATCCGTATTCCAAATCCTATCCGGAGGACACTGCGGGGAAACGATAATAAAAGGAAAATCCCATCTTTTACTTATTAGATAAGGCGGACCATAACTTTTTAATTTTTCTAAATTATACCCCCGACATGATTTTCCGTGTAGATATACTAAAAGAGGATATCTGCGGTGAGATTCCATACTATAATTCTTCGGCAAGTACAGTAAATATCTATAGATAATATTCCCTTCCATCCTAACCCCTCCAGTATTACGATAAGGCACACCCGTATCGGCAACACCTATATTGATACAAGAAAACAAAAACAAAAAGGAAATAATAGAAAGAAAACACAACCTGTTTGTATAACTCGATTTAATCTCGGCATTCATTATATTACCTCTTCCCACTCGTTTCTTAAAATACCGTAAACGACGAGATCCTCATATTTGTCCCCTTTAGCAACATGCTTTTTTAGAAAACCTTCTTTTTTCATTCCTATTTTACGCATCACCTTCCCCGACGAAGGATTCCTGGCGAAATGAGATGAAGTAATTTTATGCAAAAACAATTGGCTGAAGCCGTATTCCAGAACAGCTCTGGCAGCTTCCGTACAATAGCCCTGATTCCAATACTTCTTACCTATCCAGTAACCCAATTCTCCCCTATTAAAACCCTTGTCAATCATTAAGCCTGTTGCTCCAATCAATTCCTGTGTAGATTTTAGTATTATTGCAAAATGAACGGATTCCCCCGACTCAAATTTAATTCGGTGTGTCGATATCCATTCTCCTGCTATTCCTTTTTCATATGGATGGGGAATATTCGTCGTTGTATCCGCAATCGCCTTATCTCCGGCCAATTCTCTGACCCTGTCTGCATCTGACAAATCAAAGAACCTTAGCAAAAGTCTCTTTGTCTCAATCTTCGGGAATTCTTTTTTCACTTCTAGCCTCTATTCTAAACAAAAACAAATCATTCAAGATAGTCCTTTTAAAAAGCGTATTGGAAAAAGGTTAAATGTCAAGGGGTTATGTTTTGATTTTCCCCTTGACTTATTGGCAAGTAATCTTTAGAATTAAAAGAAAACAATCTGGAGGTAAAAGTGCGTAGCAATAATAAACTTTTTTTGGTTACAATTTTACTGTTACTTCTGCTTGGGTTTTCAAATTGTTTTTTATTTAAACAAGAATACAGTGAAAAATTGTTAATTGAGGGCAGGATTGGCTCGGGAACCGGAGAATTAAGCTGGTTAACAATTGATTATTTGCCTACAGGACCTACAAGTTTTGGGGTCAATAAAAGAAAGGAATTTTTCGTCTTGGATTTTTTAAACAGCAGGGTTGTAAAGTTTGATAAGAACGGTGATTTTGTTGAAAGTTTTCCGCAGGAGAAAAATAGACGCATTATGGATATTGCATTCGACAAAAATGACAATATATATATAGAATATATGTCCGGCGACATTGGGGTTTATGATAGCGATATGGTACCCAAACGTGTACTTAATCTAAAAAGACTCGTGCCACCCCTTACCCCCAAAATAACTCCTGTCGAGGCAACCAGCCGTAATACAATCTTACTTGTAAACCCCAAAATCAACAAGGAAAACGAAATTATAGAGGTAGATACTAATGGCAATATTCTCGAAGTAAAAGATAAGCGTAGAGGTTATATCGTAACAAAGGGAGAATATTACATTCAGCAAACAACGGAAGGAGGCAGCAGCATCTACAACAATAAACATGAGCAAATACTAGCAATACAAAAACTAAAATTAAAGGACAGCAATCCAGAAATAGTCGGTATCGATTCCCTACGTAACTTATATCTTAAGGTTGGGGTAAAAGGATTGATGCAGGATCGCATTATAAAAATTAGCCCCAGAGGAAGGATAAGAGCTGATTTCCCAATAAAATATAGCTCTGGGCACACAGATGTTTGTCGAACTACTAGAGTTTCAGGTGGCGGAAAAATCTACATTCTGGATGATCTGGACGAAAAATTCCATTTATGGGAATATTCTCCTTAAAAACATTGATTTATGAGCATTGAAATAGGAAATTATTCTTTTGAGGGATATTATTCCTCTCCGACATATCTTGAAGATGAGCCTGGTTTATACGCGGTTTTTTGCCGTATTTATGAAAAGGATGTACTAATCGACGTAGGAGAATCAGAAAACGTAAAATCAAGAGTTCAGAATAATGAAAGATCAAACTGCTGGACACGTAACTGTCCGAGCGCTCTTGGATACGCTGTACTTTACACTCCTGACTTGGACGAAAAAGGAAGAATGCAAACAGAAGAAGAAATCAGAGACCAATATAATCCTGTCTGCGGGAGAATGTAGATTATTCGAAGAATTTAAGTTGAATTGTTGAATAGAAAGATAGTTGAATTGTAAAAACAAATAAAAACTTTGTGGTCTTTGTGAGCTTTGTGGTTCAATATTTTCTTGGGAGTTGTGATGGGATTAACCTCTTGACTTATCGTTATCAAATTCATATATTTTAAGAAATGATAACAGAGGAGAAACAATGAATACAGGATTTATCAAAAAAATGATAAAGGTTCTTGAAGAAAGCAATTTAGAGGAAATTGAATTTCAGCGTTTCTGGACAAGAGTAAGAATATCCAAAAACTCAGGAAGCTCTGCCCCAAAAGTATCCGTAAGCAACTTAAAAAGCAATAAAACACAAGAACTAAGCTCCGCAGAAGAGGCGCAAAAAGAAGAACCAAATCTTCATATCATAAAATCCCCGATGGTAGGAACCTTTTACCGAGCACCGAGCCCCGATGCCCCTCCCTATGTCGATGTAGGAGATAGAATAAAAAAGGGCGATGTTGTCTGTATTATCGAAGCTATGAAAATAATGAACGAAATCGAATCTGATGTAAAGGGAGAAATTGTAGAAGTCTTAATTTCAAACGAAGAACCTGTAGAATACAACCAACCTTTATTCAAGGTTAGGAAATAACAAATTATGGATCTTAAACCAATTTTAAAGAAAATGATAGATAGCGATGCTTCAGACCTTCATATGAAGGTAGGGACGCCTCCAATCCTACGAATAAACGGCGAACTTGCACCCCTGGAAATGAATAAGCTCAGCAAAGAAGATGTCAGAATAGCCGCCTCTTCTCTTATGACCAAGAAACAGCAGGAGACTTTCCTTAAAGAGAAAGAAGCAGATTTTGGTATCGGCATACCAGGCATTTCAAGATTCAGGGTTAACATATATATCCAAAGAGGCAGTATAGCTCTTGCCGTAAGGCCTATATCCAGAGAAATAAAAGGTATTGAAGAACTTAATCTCCCTATAGTGCTAAATGATCTAGCATTCGCAACAAGAGGTCTTGTTCTGGTAACCGGAACAACCGGTTCGGGAAAATCAACTACTCTTGCTTCAATGATCGATTATATCAATCAAAACAAAAGAAAGCACATTATTACTATCGAAGACCCTATAGAGTACCTGTTGACAGATAAAAAATCTATCATATCACAAAGAGAAATCGGGACTGATACGAAAAGCTTTGCAAACTCCCTAAGATACATTCTCCGTCAGGACCCCGACATTGTAATGATCGGAGAAATAAGAGATGCAGAAACTATGGAAACTGCAATAAAAGCAGCAGATACGGGACATCTGGTTTTTTCAACTCTCCATACTTTAAATGCGCCTGAAACAATAAACAGAATAATAACTTTCTTTCCTCCTTACCAACATCAACACATTAGAACTTTGCTAACCAGCGTCTTGAAAGGGATAATATCTCTTCGTTTACTTCCTAAAATGGACGGCACCGGACGTATCCCCGCCACAGAAGTTCTCATTTCTACTCCAACTATAAGAGAATATCTGTTAGACGAGGAAAAAATAATAGCAATCTTAGATGCTATAAGGGAAGGAGAAAAATACAAAATGCACTCTTTCGATCAGAGCGTAATGAATCTCTATAAAGAAAGAGTTGTCGACCTGGAAACCGCACTCGAAAACGTCAACAATCCAGACGAGTTTAAGATGAGGCTTAAAGGAATAGAGCAATCCGCCAAACGTTGGTAAAAGAATGAAAAAAATCCTTATTGCAAATCGAGGAGAGATAGCTCTCCGGATAATCCGAGCGGCCAAAGATTTAGGACTAAAGACTGTAGCGGTTTTTTCGGAAGTAGATAAGGATTCTTTACATGTTAGATTCGCAGATGAAACAGTATGCATAGGTAAAGCACCTCCTTCTGAAAGTTATCTTAACATACCCCGTATAATCGCAGCCGCAGAAATTACCGGCTCGGATGCGATTCACCCTGGCTACGGGTTTTTAGCAGAAAACCCCTCTTTCGCAGAAGCATGCGAAGATAATCATTTTACGTTTATAGGCCCTTCTTCTAAACTCATTAAGCAAATGGGAGATAAAGCGGAAGCAAAAAAGATTATGGAAGAGGCAGGTGTACCGGTAACTCCCGGAAGTAAAGGCACGGTAACAAACGAAGAAGAGGCTATAAAAATCGCAAAACAGATTGGGTATCCGGTTCTTGTAAAAGCAGTTGCAGGAGGAGGAGGAAGAGGAATGAGGCTGGCAAATAACGATCTTGAGCTCAAAACCGGTTTCGTAATGGCTCAATCTGAATCACAAGCAACCTTTGGAGACAACAGATTATATATTGAAAAAGCCATAGAAAATCCTCGACATATAGAAATACAAATTCTCGCTGATTCCTCGGGTAAGGTTATCCACCTTGGAGAAAGAGAATGCTCTATTCAGAGAAGACATCAAAAATTGATAGAAGAAACCCCATCTACTGTCGTAAACGAGAAGCTCAGAAAAGAAATGGGAGAAGTTGCTAAAAAAGGGGTTAAAAATTTAGGTTATAAATCTGCAGGCACAATTGAATTTATTCTAGACGAAAACGGAAATTTCTACTTTATGGAGATGAACACGCGTATACAGGTCGAGCACCCGGTAACAGAAATGACAACAGGGGTCGATATATTAGCCGAGCAGATTAAAATAGCAAACGGTTCTTCTCTAAAAAACCTTAACCAGAACGAAATTAAAATAAAAGGGCATTCTATAGAAGCCCGCATAAATGCAGAAGATCCGTCTTCGGGTTTTACACCCAGGCCTGGAACAATACATGCCTTACACCTACCGGGAGGAGCAGGGATTCGCATAGACTCTCACATTTACCAGGGATATAAGATCCCCCCAAATTACGATTCATTACTTCTCAAATTAATTTCTTACGGAGAAAACAGGGAACAAAGCAGAAAACGAATACTTAGAGCTCTCGACGAGTTTGTGATAAGAGGCGTTCCTACAACCATACCTTTGCATAAAGAGATTTTAACTCATCAGGATTTTATTGATGGCAAAACAAACACAAATTTTCTCAAGAGGCTGGGATATTAAAATTAAAAATGGCTGTAATAAAATATGCTTCTAGGGAAATCGTGTGCAAGATTGTTTATTATGGCCCAGGAAGAGCGGGTAAAACAACTAACGTGAAGTATCTTTTTTCTAGGATACCAGAACAAAGAAAGTCTGATATTATCTCGATGGCAACAAAACAGGATAGAACTCTTTTCTTCGATTTTATGCCAGTAGAGTTAGGATCTTTTAAAACCTTTAATACAAGACTTCAAATTTATACGGTACCCGGTCAGGTTGTTTATGATTCAACCAGAAAACTGGTTTTAAGAGGTGCAGATGGCGTCGTCTTCGTGGCAGACTCTAAAAAAGCCAGGTTGGAAGACAACGTCTGGAGCTGGGAAAATATGCTTGAAAATTTAGAAGAAAATAATATCAAACTTGAAGATGTACCAATAGTTCTTGAATATAACAAAAGAGACTTGGATGATATATTGCCTGTCGAATATTTGGAAGACAAATTAAATCCGGACAATTATCCTTCCTTTCCTTCCGTAGCAACTACAGGCGAAGGGATTATTAAAGTATTCAAGACAATAGGCACAGAAGTACTAAAACAAATAAAAGGTAGGCTAGGAGATTAAAGTGGACAAAATAATTACCTCAAGGTTTAATAAAGAAGTTGTTAAAGCTATAAAGAAAGCTTTTTCATCAAAAGAAGTAAATCCTCTTTTTATATACGGACCTTCCGGCTCGGGCAAAAGCTTTCTCGTTCAAAATATGCATGAAGATTTTAAGGAGATCTTTAAAGGTACCTCCGAAATTATTCAAGCAGAAGAAATAGATTCCCAGTTTATAGAACAATTCATAAAGAATGATTTACTTATCATTGAAGATATTCAATTACTAAAAACTTACAAGCCCGTACCCGAGAACCTGCTAGACATACTTGATTATTTCATCAAAAATGAAAAACAGATAATTATTACAAGCGACCGCCATCCACGAGGATTAAATCTTCCAAACAGGATAATCTCCCGTATTGAAAGCGGAGTTATAGTTCCCATAAAAGAATTTGATTATCACTCAAAAAGAAAAGTTTTAAAAATACTTGGAAAAGGTTTATCTGAAAAATTTTTAAAAAAACTGCAGGATTTGGATATAAGAACAATGAGTCAGGCAATCGGAGCCATAAAAAAAGTCCGAGTACTTGGATACGTTCCCGAAGAAAAAGACAGAATATCAGAAGAAAAGAAGAAAAAGGAAGAAAAAGAAAAGAAAAAAGAGGAAATAAAGAAGCAAGCCAGCGAATTCGAAAAATTCATTCAAGATGTAAAAAAAGGGTTTTCTGAAAAGTTAGAGGGAACAGAAAAGGAAGAAATTCTCCGAGATGAATACCGCGCCAAGATGTTTGTCTGGAAAATGAAAGGGTTTAATACAGACAGGATAAAAAAAGTTATAAACGGTAACCTTGATTTATTAACCGGTGAATTTGTTTCTTACACAACAGATATACAGAGACTTATAGAATTACAAAAGAGATATGGTATGTTAGCTGTGGATAATCTAATAAAAAATTCTGTACTATCTAAAGAAGATAATAAAGAAATAGAGAAAGCTCTTTTCAACCCGGATAAGGCCGAGTGGTTGGCAAAAACAATTAGTAAACTGGAGGAAGAAGAAGATCAATTGGCGGAAAAAGCTCGCAGGAAACTCGAGGTTACAGAAAAAAAATCAAAAGAAAAGAAAGGCATTTCCAAAGAAAAAACAAAAAATTTAAAAAAAGCATTGTCGATGAGCTTAAGAGACGAAAGCTATCGACTTATAGGAGATTTTTAGAATGCCAATAAAAGGTTCTCTTTCTGACCTTTCAATAACGGATATTCTACAGATGCTATACATAGGAAGCAAAACAGGAGAATTGGCAATAACTAACGAAGAGAATCTGGTTTATCTTTACTTGGTCTCCGGGAATCTTAGCCATATCCACTGGATGAACAGAAAAGATAAGCTCGGCTCCTTACTTGTAGAAAACGGCGTCATTGAAGAAAAAGAATTGCAGGAAGTTTTAGAACTCCAGCAGGAAAGAAATATCCCTTTAGGGGAACTTTTTATGGAACTCGAACTCGTCGATAAAAAAACTTTGACTGAATACATAAAAAAACAAATGAGAGACGCAATAATAGAACTGTCTGGATGGGCAAAAGGTTATTTTGTTTTTGAATCAAGAGAAGCTTATCAACCGGAGGGACTACCCGTTTCAATCCAAATCGACGACGTGCTCCTTGAATCTGCAGCCCTAAAAGATGAATTGGCTGCATCTTCCTTACCGGACAAAGATTCTATACTCATAGTCTCGCCTGACTGGAGTGACGAATCAAGCTTAACAAATGAAGAAAAAATGGTACTAAATAAAGTCGACGGAGAAAAAACCTTGTCTTCTTTAATAAATGTTCTTCCAATAGAGGAGTTTAAAGCTTTAAAACTGCTTTCAGGACTAATAAAAAAGGGGGCCTTAAAAGAACTTGAATTAAAGACACAAACACTGGTAAAAGACAAAGAAAGAATAGAGGAGCATATGAACCTGGGAATAGCTTTCGTAAAAATCGGAATGTTAAACGAAGCTCTCCGGGAATTTAACAGAATTCTTGAACTAAAACCCAGCGATCCCGAAGCTCTATTCTACAAAGGGGTCATCAGCTTCAAGATGAACGAACTCGATGAATCAGAAAACTTCTTTAAAGAGAGTCTTAAAACAGTTAAAAGGACTTCAACGTTGAATAATATCTATCTGATAAATGAATTAAAAGGAAACAATGAAGTTGCGCTTGACTATTTATCAAAAGCTTTAAAGAGAGAAGAAAACAACGAAAAATTACTTTTAAACAAAGCAATTATATACTTAAAAATGAAAAAAGATGAAGAAGCTTTAGTAATCTTAAACAATATTAAAACGAAAACCCCATATACGAATTTCTATTCAGCTTATATTTTGGCGAGAAAAGGTCAAATAAAGGAAGCAATGAAAACCTTAGAAGAAGGGCTCTCTTTGGCTCCTGAGTTCGGAGAATATTTCTTTAATCTTGGCAAAATATACGAAACGTTCGGAGAAGAAAAAAAAGCCACAGAAATGTATCAACAAGGATTAAAATCAGATCCCGAGTGTACAATACTTTCAAAAGCATTAATCGACTATTACTATAGAAATAAGCTGTTCGATATTTGTGAAGTTAGAATTGAAACTCTAATATCGACGGGCATTAGGGACTGGGATTTATTCTTTAAAAAAGGCAATATTCTTTTCCAGCGAGGAAACACAAAAGAAGCTGTCAAGTTGTGGAAAAAGGCCTTAGAATTGAATCCCGATAACAAATTAATACAAAGAACAATTGAGCTCGCAAAAGGTAATGAAGAATTCTGAAGACAAAGATTTCGGCAAAGTAGTTTCAGTAATAAAAGATTTCATGGATTTCAATCCTGAAAATTACAAGGTTAAACCTTTAGTAAGAAGAATCCGTTCTCGAATGAGGAAAGTTGGCATAGATAATTATAGCGATTATGCCGCATTATTAAAAGGAAGCAGAGAAGAAAAAAGCAAGCTTAAAGAATCACTTACTATCAATCTTACGAGTTTTTTCAGAAACAAATCCGTCTTCGACACCTTAAAAACAGAGATCCTCCCTTCTTTAAAAAATGCTGTAATATGGAGTGCAGGTTGCGCTAATGGCGCTGAACCTTATGCCATCGCAATCTTATGCAAAGAAATTGGAATAAAATACTACATTCTGGGAACAGACATAGATAAAGAATCGATAAAAACAGCCTTTAAAGGCGTTTACGATGAATCCGCCTTAACAGAGCTGCTCTCTTTTTATAAACTCAAGTATTTCGAAAAAATAAAAGAGGGATACCGAGTGAATCGCGAGATTAGAAATTCAGTTGAATTCCAAAATCTCGACTTAAAGGATATAAATTTTAAAGAGAAATTTGATTTAATTTTCTGCAGAAATGTGCTAATATATTTAAACAAAAAGTTTCAGGAGGAAATTTTGACCTCATTTGCTGAAGCTTTGAAATCAAACGGAATTTTGGTACTAGGCAAAGTCGAATCCATCCCAAACAGTGTAAAAAAACTTTTCAACCCTATAAATATAAGAGATAGAATTTATGCAAAAAGCAAATGAAGTAATCGTAGATACGGGCAACATTAAAGTTTCAAATGATTCTAACGCTCTCATAACAAGTGCGCTCGGATCTTGTGTGGCTATAACTATCTACGACAAGGTTCAAAAATTGGGAGGGCTGTTACACTACATCTTACCCGAGAATCCGGGAGGTAAGAAAAAAGCAAAATATGCGGATACCGGGATACAGCTTCTTTTAGAAAAAATATTGGCATTGAACGCAAAGAAGGAAGACCTTGTTGCAAAAATGGTCGGCGGAGCAGTAATGTTCGAGGAATTTATGGACGATATAGAAACCTCGATTGGCAAAAGAAATGTTAAAAAAGGCAAGGAAGTCTTAAAAGACCTTGGAATAAAACTCATGTCGCAGGACGTCGGCGGAAACTACGGAAGATCAATAAAATTCCAGTTATCTAATGGACACATTCATATAACTTCGTATAAAACAGGAGCCAAAATAATTTGATTGACGTTTTAGTTGTTGAAGATTCAGCTTTTATGAGAAAAGTTATCACTGAAATCCTGGAGGCGGATCCGGAAATTCAAGTAGTAGATAACGCCATAAATGGCTTAGATGGAGTTAAAAAAACCTCTCTCCTTAAGCCTGACGTAATCACTATGGATGTAGAGATGCCCAACATGGACGGAATAGAAGCCGTAAAAAAAATAATGGAAACCAATCCAACACCAATAATAATGATCTCTGCCTACACAAAAAAGGGCGCACAAAAAACAATAGAAACTCTAATAGCCGGCGCTGTAGATTTCGTCGAAAAACCCGGGGGTCCGATTTCTCTTAATATAAGAGATATAAAAGAAGAAATAATAAAAAAGGTTAAGATTGCGTCAAAAGCGAACATTAAAACAACAACAAAAAGGAAAGTAATAAGTGCAGACAAGAAAAAGATGAGCGATAGTTTGGTTATGATTGCCGCTTCTACAGGTGGACCAAAAATTATAACATCAATATTCAAAAAGTTTCCCAAGGACTTTTCGGCTCCAATAGTTGTTGTTCAACATATGCCAGCAAGTTTCACTAAAGCCTTCGCCAAAAGATTAAATGAACATTCATCCATTTCAGTCATGGAAGGAAAAGAGGGAATTTCTCTAAAGAAAGGGAAAGCTTTTATTGCTCCCGGAAACTTTCATCTCGAGTTCACACAAGACCGAAGAATCATTCTAAATAAAAAGCCTGCCCTCCACGGAGTGCGTCCATCCGCAGACATCACGATGAACTCCGCATCAGATAATTTTGATGGTAATCTCATTGGGGTTATTCTTTCCGGAATGGGAAAAGACGGATCTATAGGAGTAAGAAATATCAGCAAAAGGGGAGGATACGTCATAGCACAGGATAAGGACACTTCTGTTGTTTACGGAATGCCTAAATCCGCAATAGATAGCGGCTGTGTAGATTTAGTTTTACCTGCTAATGAAATAGCAGATAAATTAATATCTCTGGTAAAAAAAGATGTTTGATAAAATCAAGAATTTGTTGTCGGAAATAGAAAAAGCCGGGAAAGGGAACAAGGAACAAAACAAAGAAAAATTAAAAACTATTTTATCAACAATTGACAAAATAGAAGATGAAATCTTAGAACTAAAAGAAAGAACGGAATTTATGCTGGACGAAACGGGCCTGCCCAAAATGAAAAAATCCGAAAAGAAAAAGGAAACTGACGAGGAAAAGGAAACTGCAGAGTCTACTGGTTTTATTAACAAGATTCAATCAAGTAGAGTAAATATAACCACTTTGATAGATAAGGGTTGGAACCTTATAGTAAGCGGCAAATACAAAGAAGCAATAAAAGAGCTAAACAGGGCAAAAAAAATGGATCCGAAAAATATAAAAGTTTACAACTTACTCGGTTGGGCATATATACACCTCGAAAAATATGACAAAAGCTCCCTGGTATTTCAGGAAGTTTTAAACATGGATCCAAAAAATGAGATGGCTCATGCTAATCTCGGTTATATAAATCATAAGAAAGGATTATATGGTGAAGCAATTGAAAAATTATCTGCGATAGAGAAGAGCGCAAAAAACAAGCAGGCTGTTCTTTATGCTCTCTTTTACCTAGGATTAGTTTACTACGAAAGAGAAATGTACGAGGACTCTGTCGAATTTTTAAATAAAGCAATAAATGTGGGGCCAAATTTGTACGAAGCATATTATTTTCTGGGCAAGGCTTATCAAAAACAGGGATTAAACAACCTGTGCAGTCAAATTTGGGAAAAATTAATTACAACAAACAAGTACAACATTTGGGCTAAAAAAGCAAAGGAAGAATTAAATGGTAAATGAATACTGGAGATTGTCTAAGAAACCATTTTCTAATACACCTGACTTGAATTTTCTTTATAATAGTGACGAATTTGAGGAAGGCTATGCAAGACTTTTATATAATATAACAGAAATCAAAGGTGGATTAACATTAGTGACTGGAGAAATTGGAAGCGGGAAGACATTTCTCGCTAATGCGCTTAAAGAAAATCTAAAAGAACAGGACAATCTCCCATTCATGATAAGAAATCCAAAACTAACCTCAACTCAATTAATAAAAACAATATTACAAAAAATAGGGAGAGAGGAAGTTCCCCGGTTCAAACTTAAAGTTTTAAACCTGTTAGAAGAAATTTTGCTGGAATTCAGCAGAAAAAATATAACAGTGATAGGTTTGATTGATGAAGCTCAGATACTTTCCCTTGACGCTCTCAGGGAAATACGTCTGCTTTTAAATTTAGAAACTCCGGAAGAAAAATTACTGCATCTTGTTTTACTTGGGCAACCCGAATTGAAAAATAAAATAGACAAAGTACCTCAGTTAAAACAAAGAGTCAATGTTCGTTTTCATCTGGAACCACTTAGCAGAAAAGAAACTAAATCTTATATAAAACATCGTTTACAAGTTGCCGGAAGTAAGGACGAAATATTCGAGCAAAAAAGTTTAGACATGCTCTACAAAATCAGCAAGGGTATACCAAGAGTTATAAATAACATCGCCCAAAACGCTCTTTTCGTTGGAGCAACAGAAAACTTGAAAAAAATACCTCCGGATATTATTGAATCTGTGGCAGCTGATTTGGAGATTTAAGTGAAAAAAAAGAAAAAGATAAGTTTTAAAAAAATACTATCACGAAAGAAAAAACCTCCCGAGGAGAAAAAAACTCCCAAGAAAGAAGAACCACTGAAAGAGAAAAAACCTTTAAAAGACAAAATAGAAACAAAAAAAATCAAGACCAAGGAAGATTCAAAGAAAAAAACAGAAACAAAGAAAATTGAACCCAAGGAAGATTCAAAACCAAAAACACTTGTTGAAAAACCCCAAAAAATCAAAATTACCTCAAAAAGAGAAGAGACTATGATAGTAAGAGCAGGGAATGAGTTCTACGGAATACCTCTGGCGAACGTAGAGGAAATCAGAAATGAAATAAAATTAACCAGTACACCTCAACTATCTGAATTTTTATCCGGAATCGCCGAAATAAGAGACTTAATCGTTCCTGTAGTTAACCTCGGGGAACTTTTTGGAATTGAAACAGAAAATAAAAAAGAGAAAAAAATACCTGTTATAGTTGTAGAAATTTCGGGGCAACTCGTAGGTATTCAGGTATCCAAGATCGTAGAAATAATAGAAATCCAGAAAAATGAGATCCTTCCTCTTCCTGATATATTTCCTCCAAAACTTTTTTCCGGAGGATATTCTTATAAATCAATTGTCGTAGGCATTATAAATATCGAAAGTTTATTGAAAGGTAAACAAATTCAATCGTTTAAGGAGAAAATAGATGAAGTTATCAAATAAATTTGCCCTAATTACTTCTCTTGCGAGCATTGCAACGGGAATCCCCCTCATGCTTTCATGTGTACGCTTGATTATATCTCTGGGTGACTACACTAAAACGCTTACTTCTCTGACGGTGCTATCTTTAATTCTTGCTGGTTTTTTATATTTCTATCAGGAAAACCGCCTAAGAAAAGCAATCTCCGGGGAAAAAAAAGACATTGTTTACGATACACCTTTGGTTTGTGGATTACATGCCGCCATCAATTTCAGCGTTTTTATTTTACTTCTTTCTTTAATAATAAACCCTTTATTTAAAATAACTTCACTTAAAAACATATTTAAAATAGGCGTTTACCTTATTCCTATCGGACTAATTCAGCTCAGTCTAATTTATCACTTAGCCTTTACTCTGCTTTCCCCATATTACAGAACACTAGAAGATACACAATTTAAAGGCTTAAATATCACTCAAAAAGTTTTACTGCTAGGCATCCCTGCATTGATTTTCTCCGTATTTACCGGATATATTTCAACTAAATCCTGGTTCGGGTTACTTTATCTCGTTTTCCCATCTTTAATAATTTTAGTTTTGATTAAAACAATTAAAGAACCTATTGACGCTATACAAGAAAGGATTAAAAAAATTCTGAACGACCCTTCTTCATCTCCCGAAAAGACAGCAATTGTTTCCGGAGATGAATTGGCAATAATAAATAATTTTATTTCCCTTCTTCTGGAAAAAACAATCTCTTTAATATCAGAAATAAAAGACACCGCTGATAAGGTCCGGACGCAGGGAGAGGCAATATTAAGTGGAATACGAAGGCTTTCTTCTTCTTCCAAACAAATTAACAATTCGGTTCAGGAAATCCTTGAATACAAAGCGGAAAGTGACTCTATGGTTAACTCTGTACAGAAAAATGATGAAGAACTTTCTTCTCTATCCTCAGAAATAGAATCACAGATCAAAACGCTTGTATCTACCTCAAAAAAATCAATCGAACTCGCCAACTCCGGAGAAGAAAAATCAGAAGAAGGAGTTAAAAAAATCAATACTTTTGTTCAAAAAATCGAGGAAGGCTCGAAAAGCCTGGAAGAACTATCTTCAGCCTTTGAAGAAATCAAAGAATTTAACTCACTAATGGAGCAGATATCCGACGACACGAACCTTCTGGCGCTTAACGCATCCATTGAAGCCACAAGAAAAGAAGGAGAAGAAAGTAAGGGCTTCAGCGTGATTGCAGATGAAATTCGTAAACTTTCAAATGACTCTGCCTCCTATCTGGAAAAGACAAAGGACAACATTAAAAGGATGAGCGAAGCAGTAAAGTCAATAGTCGAATCTACAGAAAAATCAATATCTATATTCGAAGAGAGTAAATCAATCATTCAAAAAACAGCTGAAGAATTAAAGGAAATTTCAGAATCAATTGGCCTGAGCACAAGTATGGCCGATCAAATCTCCGGAATATTAAAAGAAGGGTTTGATTCCATAAGCGAAATAAAAAAAGCAGCAAAAAAATTGTCTTCGTTGAATGAAGAACAGGTAGAAGCAGCTCTGGCTCTCACAAAAGAAACTGAAGCACAGGTTGCCTCAATGGGAGATACCGAAATAAGAGCCCAAACCTTAATATCGTTAATAGACAAAATAAAAGAAAACATCAATATACACATTGAATAAAATCTTAGTATTTTGCCTAGATAAAATTTTTTTCGGAATTAATATCAACAAGGTCAAATCCTTAAGCAGATTAGGGAAAACAAAAAAAACCCCTGAATGCCCAGTTTGGGTTGGAGGCCTCGCAAAATATAGAGATAATTCTTTCCCGCTTATAAAACTCTGGGAATTACTTAATTTAAAAGCCCCAAAAAAGAAAGTTTTACTGATCCACTCAGATTTTGATTACTGCGCATTTTTAATTTCAGAAGTTAAAGGAATTTATGAATTTGATACGGATAAAGAGTCAAGCAAAATTTATCACCTCCCTTACCTCTCTGGATTAGGAACCTTACAGAATAAAACAGTACTCCAAATTGAATTAGATAAGCTGTTAACAGAAAAACAAAAGAGAATTTTAAAAAAGCTGACGAGAAAAAATGAAACAAAATAGAATCCCGCTCTGGAAAAAATTTATAGGGAGTTTTTTCTTTTTAGGTAAAATAAAGGGTGGAGGAACATGGTCATCTATTGCTGCCGGTATAATTCTGTTCTTTTTTCTGGACTGGAATTCTCCCTGTTTCTACATAATCGCTTTAGGGATTCTATTCTTGAGTATACTATTATCTCTCGAACTTTCAGGTGATCCCTCTTGGTTTACTCTCGATGAAGTTGTCGGCACCTTTGTAACACTTGCTTTTCACAACAAAGATGTGTCGACATTGATTATCGGACTGATTCTATTTCGACTGTTCGATATTTTTAAAATGCCTCCCATAAAAAAAGTAGAACAAATAAAAACAGGCGTAGTATTAGATGACATAATAGCAGGAATATTAGCAAGCATTTTTTTATTTGTTATGCACACCATAAAACCTTTATAATGCAGAAGCATCATATCTATCTACTTGAAGATATAGGAAATTTATTGCGAAAAAAAGGTTGGACTATTTCCGTAGCAGAGTCCTGCACCGGAGGGTTGATTGGCTCCTTTTTAACCTCTATTCCCGGTAGTTCAGATTATTTTACCGGTGGAGTAATCGCATACTCTAATAAAATAAAAACGGATTTACTTTCCGTTTCGCCTGATACTCTAAACAAATTCGGAGCCGTATCTCGTGAAACAGTCAGGGAAATGGCTTGTGGGATAAAGAAACTATTAAAAACCGATGTCGGTATCTCCTCTTCAGGTATTGCGGGTCCGACTGGCGGAGGGGAGAACAAACCTGTGGGAACAGTTGTTCTGGGAGTTGACATTCCGCAGAAGATAATTACTAATATAGTGCATCTTGAAGGAAATAGAGAAGATATAAGAAAGTTGGCTGGGATAAGAGTTCTGGAAATGTTAAAGAATTTATTGGAGGAGATAAAATAAGATTATTTACAGCGATCAGGATACCAGAGGAGGCTAAAATTTTAATTTCATCTCTATATGAAGATTTAAAAACTCCGCCCTTTGTGAAGTGGGTAAAAAAAGAAAACTTACACATTACCCTAAAGTTTCTGGGAGAAACAGATAAGAAGCTTGCTATTGAAGGTAAAATTAAAGAAGTAGAGGGAGATTTTTACCCCTTTAAAGTTTCCCTAAAAGGCGTTGGGGCTTTCCCTTCTCAGAAAATGGCAAAAATCCTGTGGATTGGTGTAGATGAAGGAGTTAAACACCTGAGCGAATTATTTTCAACTGTAGAAAACAAGGTACACGATCTTGGGTTTGAAAAAGAAACAAGAAAATTCACTCCACATATAACATTTGCAAGGATTAAAAAAGGGAAATACAGCTTACCTGAAAACACCGACTTCTCATTTGATTCTTTTCCAGTGAACGAAATTACTCTTTTTAAAAGCACTCTAACGCCAAAAGGGCCAATATACGAAATCGTTTCAGAGGTCCCTCTAAGGGGTAAATTTTGACGTTTCATCCTCCGATAGCATACACTTTTTTAATCATTATACTCGCCTTTTCAGCAGCATCGATTAAACGTTCTGAAGTAATCGATCTCTTAGGCCAAAAAATACTAAGGAACACAAACGAACAAAAAGCAACTATGATGCTCGTAGTACTATCTCATATTATGGCACCATTCTTCCTTTCTTTTGTTCTGATTTCCACTTTCGATAAATGGATTTTGCGGTTCCAAGAAAAAGAAAAAATTTTAACATTACTTGTTGCCTCCACAATAATGGGAAGCATTCTCACCCCATTCGGAAACCTCAGAAATATTTACATATCAATAGCTTTAGGTGAAGGCGCTCCCTCCTTAAGCATTTACAACTTTACTTCAACAATGCTCCCTTTATGGATAACAAGTCTTCTCGTTTTTCTAGGGGTAACCTATTTTATTTGCAAAAGAAACAAAATAAAAGATACAAACAGTTCCGTAAAATGGAAAAAGGCAGAACTCATATTCTCCTTAATTTTACTTCTTTTTGTTTTTGGATATTTTAATATTGGCAAGCACTATAATATTAACCTTTCAGGGTTAATAATATTAGGAGGAATTTTTTGCATTGTGTTTATGGGAACGGGTCCTTTAAAAGCAGTTAACTGGTGGGTTTTTGTACCCGTGGGAATTTCTTTTGTTATTTTCTATATATTCTATTTTTTCCCAATAACAGGCATCAAATTACCCCAATGGATAATATATTCTGCCGGGAGTCTAGGTTCAATTGGTTTCTCATCTAATCTTATTTCTTTTATTGCACCTTCACTTTCAAACGATGCGAAAATTCTTTTATACTCAGTATCTGTCGGAAGTTTAGCAGGAATTTTTGGTTCTTATGAAGCAATCTGGATATGGGTAAAAGGAAGGACAAAAATTGATTGGAAACTAATGTTTGTTCTATTTGCCGTTTTCTTGCCTATATCTGCTATAATACTCTTTCTTAGGAGGTAATTATGGATCAAGATAAAAAGAAAGCTATCGATTCGGTAATGAATAAAATAAATAAACAATACGGGGATGGCGCATTAATGAAATTAGGGAGCAAAAAAACAATAGAAGTCCCCGTGATACCAACCGGCTCTATTTCTCTCGATGCTGCACTTGGAATAGGAGGAATCCCCAGGGGCAGAGCCATCGAAATATACGGGAAAGAAGCATCGGGCAAAACTACTCTCGCTCTTCACATCGCAGCCGAGTCCCAAAAGCGTGGTGGAATAGTCGCTTTTATAGATGTGGAACATGCTCTCGACCCGAAATATGCGAAAAAGCTCGGTGTCAATACGGAAGACTTACTGATATCGCAACCCGACACGGGAGAAGAAGCTCTGGAAATAGCAGAAATGTTGATTCGAAGTGGAGCAGTCGATTTAATAACAATAGATTCGGTTGCAGCCCTCGTCCCAAAAGCCGAGATAGAAGGAGAAATGGGGGATTCTCATATGGGGCTTAGAGCACGACTTATGTCTCAGGCGCTACGAAAACTGACAGGTGTTTTAAGCAAAGCATCGACTTCTGCTGTTTTTATAAACCAAGTTAGACAAAAAATTGGTATTTCTTTCGGGAATCCATACACTACACCGGGAGGACTAGCTTTAAAATTTCATGCATCTGTTAGAATGGATATCAGACGAATAAGCACTTTACAACAGGGAAGCGAATCAATAGGTATTAGGGTAAAAGTTAAAATCGTAAAAAACAAACTTGCACCACCTTTTAAAGAAGCGGAATTCGATATAATGTATGGTACGGGTATATCGAAAGAGGGTGAAATTATCGATTTTGGACAATCCTTAGGACTGGTTGAAAAATCCGGCGCGTGGTATTCTTTCGGCGAGACTTCACTCGGACAGGGTAGGGAAAACGTAAAACTTTTTCTCAAGGAAAATCCTAAAATAGCAAAGGAGCTGGAAGACAAAATAAGGGAAGAGATAAATATTCCTGATGGGCAAGATAACGAAGATAAACCAGCAGAAAAAGAAGAAAAACAGAGTTAATATCTATATTGACGGTGAGTTCTCATTAGGTCTCTATAAAGACACAGTCATAAAATATCATCTTTACGAAAACAAAGAACTTACACCAACAGAAATCTCTTCAATAAAAAATTTCGAAGAAATTACAGAAGCTAAAGAAAAAGCTAGAAATTACATATCATATAGAGAAAGGTCTAGAAAAGAAATAAAAGATTATCTTCTCAACAAAGGAATCCGGGAAGAGGTGGCAGAAAAAATATTAGCTGACTTTGAGGAAGCAAATTTGATTGACGATCATAGATTCGCAAACATATGGATAAAAGATAGAAATAAGAACAACCCCAAAGGCAACTTTGCTCTTAAAATGGAATTAAAGGATAAAGGAATCGAAGAAGCAGAAATAGAAAGTCTTCTTCAATCAATCGATGAGAAAGAAAACGCCTTAAAGGTTTTCGAAAAAGCAATAAAAAAATACGGCCGCAATAAGAATTCAAAGAAAAAAGTTTTTCAATATCTTAAACGCAGGGGGTTCAAAACACAAACTATCCTCGAAGTACTGCAAGAACAATTATCATCCTAGCGCGGCAAGGCTGCTATTTCATTGCCACAAAGACACTAAGGCACAAAGCCCCACCCCAATTATTGTATTTTTTTAAAACCCAAATTACAAAACCACATTAATTCCACTCGGAGCACACTTATAACACACTTCAATTATTCCTAATACTAAAAGATTAAAAAATTTCTAAACAGAAAAACAATTCTGTCCCTTGTGTCTTGGTGACTTAGCGGCCAACCATTCCCTTCTTTTGCAAAAAAAACAAAAAAATTTGTAAAAATCTTTTTAGTCTGTAATTATTTTTTGCCTCAAAAAGATTGCGAATTTCTATTTATATACTATAATATTGTGTTAGGAGTAATTTATGCCAAGATTAATAAAAGCAGAGGAAGTTGATTCTACAAACGAATGGGTTAAAAGACAGCAAGAAAAACTAGTCGATCTCGATAGTTTTATTGCGAAAACGCAAAATGCAGGAAAAGGACGAAACTCTAAAACCTGGTTTTCTCCCAAAGGGGGACTGTGGTTTTCAATATTTCTTGAAAATTTTTCTAATAACGAAGGAGCTCTTTCTCTCCTTTGCGCAACTGCAACGTGCGAGGTCCTCGAAGAACACGGCCTTTTGACTAATATTAAATGGCCTAATGATATAATATTAAAAGGAAAAAAATTAGGTGGTATTCTTATAGAAAAAATAAAGGGGAAATTTATAATAGGGATTGGATTAAATCTCAATTTAAACAACTCTGACTTTCCTATATCTCTTAAAGATATTGTGATAACTTCTAAAGAAACACTACATAAAGAAATAGATATCGAAGCAATAGCTAAAGGGATAATCAAAAGGATTGCGAAAGACAGAAACAATCTTGAAGAAGTTCACAAAAAGTATCTTAAACTAAGCGGCGATTTAAATGAAAAAGTTAGAATAAACGATGGGAAAGAAACCTTCATGGGTAAAGTCGTAGATATACAAACAGACGGAGGAATCAGAATCAAAAACGAAGATACCGAAAAGGTCTTTTATTCCGGCAGTCTTTCTTATTTAAGCTAAAACTAAAAACAAAGACCTCCCACAACCCCAAATTAATCTCACACAAAGACACGAAGACACAAAGAACACAAAGTTTTATTTGTTTTTTACTTGAACCCTGGAATCCTAGAACCCTCGAACCCTCTATATTTACTCGAAACGCCAAACACTAAACCCGAAACTATAGTTCACATATACAAAATGTAGAACCTGTAGTTCTCATGATTTTTATATCTACATTAACTACAGGCTCTACATTTGTAATTTTTTGCAGTCAGCCTTTAACTTTACGGCAAAAGGCTAAAAGCGAATTGCCAATATTTATTCTTCTTTAAATAAGTTCTCTAACTCGCTCATATGTTTTTCTACAACTTTCCAGTTCTCCTTGGTGGCTTTTATCTCCTCAGATTCTTCGGCTTCTTTAATGTTTTTTCTTAGCTCTTCTTTTTGCTCTTCGGGCACATTGGGATTATCAAGCATCTTTTTCATCATCTCTCCGGTGGCTGCTTCCATCTGATTATAAACAATAGCACTCAAAATTCTACTATGAGTTGCGCCAAAACTTTCAAGTGTAAAACCATATTCTGCTAAAGCGTCTTCGATTTCTTCTGCGTATTCCCTAAACTCTTCAGCAAACCGCACACCACTTACAAGGTTTTCTTTATCCGTTAGCGGTTCAATATCTTTCTCTTTTTTCTTGGTAATCTCAACAAAAACCGGATAAGCATCAATAAAAGCTATAACTTCTTTCTCGGTCAACAAAAGATCTTCTGCTTCTTCTTTCTTTTCAATTTTTTTCTCCTCGCCTGCCTTTTCCTCTTCTTTGCCACAGCAAGTCGGCAAAAAACAAATAATCAAAAACAATACAGATAAAAACGCAAACCTTTTCATACTAAACCTCCTTTTTTCTTTTGTTTAACATAATTTTCCCACCATTTCTATTTAGCTGTTAAAACAGAAATAAGCTTGCGATTGGGAGCGCCATTCTTGTCTAAAACAGGGAAATCGCCTTTATAACACCAGTGACAATAAGCAATATCGTTGGAATTAAAGATATCACAAACATCTTTATACCAGCGTAGCGCAATCTCTTCGGGAATCGTAGGATAAATTCCGAACTCACCGCAATACAGAGGCAAATTTTTCTCTTTTGCGACTTCTATAGCGGGAGACATTATTTTTGCTAAAGTGTCTTTTGTAAAATATCCATTAGCATACTCTCTCATCGCAGCAACTGTCTTTTCCGAAAATTCCTTATAATGTGCTGTATCGATAACTTGCCCCGGATAATTTACTTCTCCTTTATATTCGGCCACGGGAGACCAAGACGCTAGATGATGAGTAAGCGCCATAGGATTATAAAAATGAAAGCTCAGAACGATATTAGAATCATCCTCGGGAATTCTTAGATCGGGAAAAGTCGAAGCAATCTGCCATTTATTTGAGCCGACCACTATTTTCCTCTCCGGCTCATTTATTCTGATTTCCGCGATAACTTTTTTAATTATATTATTCCAATCCTCCGGGTCATCCGCCACAGCTTCATTTAAAATTTCATAAGCTACCATGCCAATCGGATATTCTTTTAATTCTGAAGAGAGCTGTCTCCACAAATCGATTAGCTTTTCCTGTTCGGCAGGTTCGGTCCACAAAGGATTGGTTTCTGCAATAAAATGATGAGAACGGATAATATGTAAATCCACAATTGCCCTTAATTTTGCCGCGAGAGCCCAATTTAATGCATTATGAAGTAGTTCGAACGCTTCTTTTTCTTTATTTCCATCCTCATCCCACATCTGTTCTTCATCAATGGGAATTCTGACATGGTCAAATCCCACTGAAGCGATTGTATCAAAATCAGCCTTTGTAATGTAATTTTTTCTTTCTTCTCCTCTTTTCTTGCTCTGGGATAACCAGTGACTGACATTAACTCCTGTTCTTATTGTAAAATCTCCTTTTTTTTCATCCGCCCTAACATTTGAGGTACACATTAAAAAAAACAACCCAACAATTACGAAAAGAATAACTTCGGAATCATTATGCACTATTTTTACCTCCCTATATTTTTGCTTTACATTTAACTAATAAAATCTATGTAGAATATACAATCTGTCAAGCTGATTTTCAGACACAGAAAACACCGAAAAAATAGAATTTGGTTCAAAAAACAGTTGACTAAAATCATAAAAATCTGCTTTCATCTGCGTCCCATCTGACTCTTAACATAACTCTTATAAATAATATACAAAAGAGCCACCCTTTCCTGAATTCTGAAGGTAAAAATAGAAAGAATCTTTTGTAACCCAAGCGCATAAGGAATAAACGAATGAGTATTCTTTATCAACAAAATCCCTTTCTCTCTTAAATTAATAGTTTGGTTATAAATCTCCTTCACTAGATTTATATCGATTTTTGAGTAATTCCCATGCCCGGGCAGAACCAAACTGGGAGAAATTTCTAAAATTTTTTCCAAGGAAGAAATAGCTTCATCTATATCTGAAGACGGGACATTAAGCACCGCAGGGCGCTTAAAAGAAAAAGTCGCTATAAGGTCACCTGTAACAAGCGCATAATCAAGAAAAAAACCAACTTCATCGAGTGTATGACCGGGGAGGAAAGCAACTTTGATTCCATGCCGGACTTCCCCATCAGAAAAACAATCATCAACCCGCACCGCATGACCACCTATAGAGAGAAATTTCCCATAAAATTTAACCAGATAACGAACCAGAGTTTCAATTCTCTTTCTTTTTTTCATATCCATGGGATATAGTCTCTTCAAGATAGAATCATCTAGTTTCTCAATTTCAATAAGACCTTTTATAGGTGGTTCTTTTTCAATAAAATTCTTAGCGCCAGGATGACAAACTATTTTCATTTGTTTTTCCTGTAGCAGATAATAGGCAAGTCCCGTATGATCAGGATGATTATGCGTAAACCATATTTCATCGATATTTTTTACCTCCATCCCAGCTTCTCTCAACAAAGGGTTAAGCGCCTTTATCTTCATAACCGGATTATAGCCCGGATCTACAAGTATATTAGCTTCTCCCTTTATTAGAGTTGTGTTGGATGAGGGAACCTTCCTTAAATAGAAATATATTTTATCACTAATCTTTGTTACTTTATTCACTTCAATAAAATATCGTAGTTGTTTTTTCTACCTTTGTCAACCGCGATTTTTTAAACCACGAAACACTCTAAATACACGAAAATTTTTTACCAATTAACGAATTCACTAATTAACCAATATACCAATATTAAGATTCGAAGAATCTTAATATTATGCTCTTGATATTTTACATTATTTAAATAAATTTAAATAATAAATTCATAAAAAATTATCGAGTATAAATCTAACCCCAGAGGGAGATAATATATGAAAGTATTATTTATTGGAGGAACAGGTGTTATCAGTTCGGCGTGTGCCGAACTGGCAGTCGAAAAAGGTTTCGAGCTTTATCTTTTAAATCGAGGTAAAACTAAAAGACCTGTTCCAAAAAAAGCTCATATCCTGTGTGGAGACATTAGAGATAGAACTTCAGCTGAGTCGGCTATAGGAAACAGAACATTCGATGTTGTTGTAAACTGGGTCGCTTTTACACCCGAACATATAAAAAGAGATCTCGAATTATTTGGCGGCAGGACAGGGCAATATATATTCATTAGTTCAGCCTCTGCCTATCAAACTCCGCCCAAAAAACTTCCTGTCAACGAATTTACTCCTTTGTCTAACAATTTCTGGAAATACTCAAGGGATAAGATTGCCTGCGAAAAACTTCTCCTACAATCTTACCGAAAAGGCCATTTCCCGGTAACTATCGTACGGCCATCTCACACCTACGACTGTACACTACTCCCCATGCATAACAAATACACATTGGTAGACCGTATGCGAAAAGGAAAAAAAGTCATCGTACATGGTGACGGAACTTCACTATGGGTACTAACACATCACAGGGATTTTGCCAGGGGCTTTGTAGGTTTAATTGGCGACTCACTAGCTATAGGAGAATCTTTCCACATAACTTCAGATGAACTTCTTTCATGGAACCAAATCTACGAGATACTGGCCTATACTGCAGGAACTGAAGCCAAAATAGTACATATACCTTCAGAGTTTATAGCCTCATTTGACCCTGAGTGGGGTGCGAACCTTCTGGGGGATAAATCTCACAGCATGATATTTGATAATTCAAAAATAAAACGGTTTGTCCCGGATTATACCGCCACCATCCCTTTCTTTACTGGAGCGCAGGAAATTATTAGCTGGTATAACGCGGATCCTTCAAGGCAAATAGTTGATGAAGAGGAAAACCAGATAATAGATAAAATCATTGCAAGGTATGAAATGGCGCTGCCACATAGAAAAAAGAAATCCTAACTTTAAATCTTTTAAAATCGAAGTAAATTTACGGAAACCAGGAGGGCAATATGAGAAATTTGATAATAATAATCCCTTTTCTTCTCTCAATAATCGGTTGCAACGCACCTCAGTCAGATGAAATTGCAAAAATACAAAATAAAATTACCGAGATAACCAATAAATTGAAAACAGTAGAAGAGGGCACCCGCTTGAAAGCTAAGGACGGAATAGAAGAACTAAAAGATAAGATGGAGAGTCTCGATGAAATTATTGAAAAACTAGATAAGATAGAAGATAAACTCGATCAAATAGACAAGAGACTTGATAAATTAGAAAAAAAATAAAAATTTACTTTTGCTCAAAAAACCTCTGCAGATATGCCTCTGCGAGTCCTCTATACCTACCCCACAGTTTCTTACTGCTTTCTTCAAAGTCGTTAGAGATACCATAGTTTTCTTTCATTATCTTTTCTGTCAAACAATCAATATAAAAAGAATCGTAGTCTCTTTTCTGAAAAATATTGTAGAGATTTACAGAATAATTACCTATACCCTTGATGTTTTTTATATCCATTTTACCAAAATTCCTGGTTAGCTCCATAATATAGGAAATCTTGTATCCTATTCGTAAATTTTTTATCTGTTCCTCTTCGTAATTCGCCTGCGCGAAATTCACCTTCTTATAAACTTTTCTCATCTGTTTTCGATAATTTTTGTATGAATTATTTTGAGAAATTATAGCACCGACCAGCGCTTCAAAATCAGAAAATGCGGAAACAATTCTGGTTTTATTTATCCGCGGGAAATAACTCTTTAAAACTTTATCTTTTTTACAAAGAGCATAAAAATCTTTCAAATCTTCATCCAAACCAAAACAATTGCAAATTCTTTTCTTTAAAACCTCAACTTCTTTCTTTTTCAAATCATCGGAAGAATTGATTACTAAATCCTTTCCTTCTTGCCCAAAAACAAGCTCGAGCTTTCTGTCGGCAAAATATACCTCCCTTTCAGGTTCATCTTCATAAAAGAAATAAAAAAGCCCAGAATTAAAAGTCTTTAAAAAATCAAAATCTTTTGTTTTAATCCTTATCTGGAACATAGCGTAAAGATTATAGTTTCTTTACTAATTAACCAATCAACTAATGAACTGATCCGAAGGATCCGTATTCTTCGGCAGAATCGCAGTTGCCACGGCTGAGGCAAGCAGAACCTTAATTATAGCACCGGGAACAAATGGGAAAAAACCCATTGTAAGAAGAGGCGTAAACCCAGGAAAAGAACCTTTTACTAAATAAAAATAAAACCCTAATTGAATCAATCCGGGAATAAATATTAAAAAGAAATTTACAAATAGCATCAACAAAAAAATAGAGGGAAAAGTTCGCAACTTAACATATCTATCAACAACATATCCCAGAAAAAAAGCAGCTAGTACAAAACCAATCAAATATCCTCCTGTAGGGCCAAAAACACTCCCCCCTGCAAACCACCCGACACCCAACATTCCAACACAAACATAAACCATCTGGCTTATTCCTCCCCAATTTCGCCCGAGAAGAACTCCGGCAAGGAGAACAAAAAATGTCTGTAACGTAATAGGAACGGGTGTCCAAGCAAGAGAAACTCTAATCTGAGCTGATATCCCCGTTAAACATGCAACACCTATAGCAAAAAGACTTTTCTTTACAATTGTCAAATTACGAGACCAGTTAAAAAACAACCAGGAAGCTCTCTTAAAATCATTTAAAACCTTTACGTCATACATTTCTCCCTCCTTATACTTATTGCCCTACAACAAGCTTTACATTATCTTCAAAAGTAACTTCTACACCCGGTGCCGGAAATTGTTGGATGACAACATCTATTTCCCCTTCCGTCCTCTTTACCTCTGATAATACAAGACCGTACTTCAATATCTCGCCCTGCGCTTCTTCCAAGTTCATGCCATGTAGATTTGGCATCAAAAAAACCTTTCTTTTTTCGGTCCCTATGAAAATGGTAAGCATACTCCCTAAAGCTATACTATCTTCAACCGAAGGCTTCGTCTTGATAACCTTACCATCTAAACTTTTCTCTCTGACGGGATAATTTATGAAAACTCTGTTTGTTATTCCGTAACCATCGAGAGAATCTACAGCAGTCTTCCTTGAAAGCCCAACAATATCAGGTAAGGCAATCTTTTTAGCCCCTTTACTAACAACAAGTTCAATAATACTTCCGACTTTTACATCTTCCTTCGCCGGGGGTTCGGTATTTACAATAAGACCTTTAGCTACCTCACTTGAGTATACACTGTCCGAAACGACGTATCTTAAATCAAGTGTAGAGAGAAAACTTTTTGCCTTTTCTAGGCTCATATGTTTAAGATACGGGACTTCTATAGTCTTGCTGTGTTTAACTATAACAGGCATTAAAAAATAGAAAACTATAAAACCAAAAAGGAAAGATCCTATAACAATAGACACATAAGTGAAAATCTTCTTCATCAGTGACCCTCACGATTTACAGTTATATCGACCTTAGAACCTTTCTCGATCATTACCCCAGGTTCTGGACTTTGTCTGATAATAATATCAAAAGCATGCTCTCCGCTTGTGATATAACTCCTCCTTCCCAATTCAAGCCCACTTTCTTCCAAGAGTATTCGGGCCCTATATTCACTCTTCCCTCTGAGGTTAGGAACAGCTACCTTTCCTCCACCCGAAGAAACAATTAATTTTATAGGGACTGCTTCCGTAACTTTCTGCCCCGGTTCAGGTATTGTTTTCAAAACAACATCCTTGGCTTCTTCTGATTCCTGTCTTTCAACCACACCCACACTGAGACCTCTCTCGGACAGATAGACTTTAGCTTGATTGATATCAAAACCAATAACAGAAGGGACTACTATTTCCTCGGTCTCACCTCTGTTTGCCTCTGGGCCTTTACTCAAAACGATTCTTACAGTTGTACCTTTTTCCACTGTCTCTCCTGCAGTCGGCTTCTGATAAATAACTCTATTTTTCTTTGTCGTTGGATGAAATTTTTCATCTTCTACAATCATTTTTAGTCCTTTCTCATCCAGAATCATTTCAGCTTTTTGCAATTCTAAATTTTCGACATCCGGGACTTCTACCATTTTTACTTCCCCGGATACCACATTAGGAACAAAATACACGAAAGTAAAACAAACTAAACTGGAAACTACTAGTGAAGTTAGAAAAGCTATCCAAAAAACCTTTGCAGAACTCTGCTGATAATACATAACGACTACCTCCTTATAAGTACCGCGCCGAATCCCCCATCATAGTGGGGATATCCGGGAAGATTCCGAATAAAGGGATCCTCCTCGCATGCGCATTTAACAATAAAATCAGGATTTTTTTCTAAAAACCATTGTACCTGTTTTTCGTTTTCCTGCGGAAGAATAGAACATGTCGAATATACCAAAACTCCTCCTCTTTTTAGATTCTCCGCAGCAGCGCTTAACATCTCTCTCTGTAAAGCAATAAGCCTGCTTAAAGATTCCGGAGTTAGGTTCCATCTGAGCTCGCCCTTTTTCCCCATAACTCCCGTACCAGAACAAGGTACATCCAAAAGTATCCTATCCGTTTGGGCAACCCTAAAATATTTTACATCAGCCTTAATCGGATAAATGCTCTTTATACCCAATCGCTCGGCATTGCTAACCACCATATAGAGATCCTTTTTATCGACAGACAACACGATCCCCTCGTCTCCCATAACTTCAGCTATCCCGGTACTCTTCGTCCCGGGAGCAGAACATAAATCGAGTATAATTTCGTCCTTTTCGGCAGAAAGAATCTCCGTGTTCATCGTCTGAGTAACACCCTGAATTTGGAAATAACCTCTTTTAAAGCTATCACTATAAACAACACTACTCTCCGCCAAGAGATTATATTCTCTCCCCTCTATTTTTTTCGCATCAAAACCTTCTTCTATTAAATTTTTAAGCACCTCCCGTGGTGATGCCTTCAATCTGTTAACTCGAATCGTTGTAACAGGTGGGCGGTTACTCTCTTTTAATATATTTTCCGTTTTCTCTCCATATTCATCCATCAACAGGCAAACCAAAAACTCCGGGAAAGAGTAGAACGTAGACAAATATTTTAAAGGTTCCTCAGGATAAGTTACAGGATGGAGATTTCTAAGGACTGCATTTACAAGGGAAGCAGTTCCGTTATGCCCGTATTTTTTTGCAAGATTTACACTTTCATTTACCACAGCGTGATCTGGGTCAGCGCTGAATAGCAGCCCATAAGCCCCTTCTCTCAGTATATTTCTAATAGGCAAAGGCAAACTTTTAAGTTTTTTATTTTTTAAATGTTTTTCCAGTATATAATCGAGTCTTTTAATCATCTTAACTGTTCCATAATAATAATCATAGGCTTTCTGTATATCCTTATCTGCTCTATCTCCTTTCCGTAATTCTACAAAACTTCTTAAAGTCTTTCTTCCGTTTTCAAACTCGATTAAAGCCTGTAAAGCTAATTCGCGTCCATTCATTTCAATCTCCAGATACTCCCTTCAGGATTGTCCTGTATCAGCACCCCGCTCTCCTCAAGAACAGTTCTTATCCTATCAGCCATATCGTAGTTACCCTCATCTCTGAGATCATTGCGTAATTTTACAATTTCCTCGATAGCAGGGCTGAGTTCCTGCTTTCCACCTCTAAAATCAAAACCAAGAGTCTCCAGCAGAAAAGCCAAGGTTTCTCTAAAGGAACCCATATCTTTTTTATCTGCCTTAAGCCCTCTGTTAACCACATCAAAGGCCAGGGCTACAGCCCCGGGAGTTCCAAGATCATCATTCATTTTATCTTCAAATGATTCAATCAAATCTGAAAACAAATTACCTTTCATTCCTTTAGAAATATTCAAAAAATTAACAATCTTTTCCCAACCGGAAACAGCCTGCTTAAGCATATCAGTATTATAGTCTATAGGATTTCTATAATGCGCTTGCAACAGATACAGCCGAATAGCATTTGGGTCAAACCTGGCCAAAAGTTCTCCTATTGGCACAAAATTCAACAAAGACTTTGACATCTTTTCTCCCTTTATGTTAAGCATCTCGTTATGCACCCAAAATCTTGCAAACACTTTACCGGTTGCAGTCTCAGACTGAGCAATCTCATTTTCATGATGCGGAAAAATCAAATCACTTCCACCACCATGAATATCTATTGTTTTCCCAAGATAATAATTTGCCATTGCAGAACATTCTATGTGCCAGCCGGGTCTTCCTTTTCCCCAGGGAGAAAACCAAGAAGGCTCCGAAGATTTTGCTTTCTTCCATAAAACAAAATCGAGTGGGTCTTCTTTATTTTTGTTTACCTTAATCCTTGCCCCCGACCTCAAATCCTCCACTTTTTTCCTGGAGAGTTTGCCATAATCTTTAAATTTGCGAACACTAAAAAACACATTTCCATCTTTTTGATAAGCTACTCCCTTTTTCTCTAATTTTTGCACAAGACTTATTATTTCTTCAATATGCTGGGTTGCTCTCGGGTAAAAAGCAGCTTCCAAAATATTAAGACGGCTAATTACATCTTTATATTCGTTTTCAAAATAGGCGGCTATCTCTCTATAATCTTTCCCCTCTTCTTCTGCTTTCGTAATAACCTTATCGTCAATATCCGTGAAGTTAACTATTAATTTAACATCGTATCCGAGATATTTCAAATAGCGATGAAGGACATCTGAAGTGAGAGCTGCTCTGATGTGGCCAATATGAGGGGCTTCCTGCAAAGTCATACCGCAATAATAAATCGTAACTTCTTTCCCTTTTAAGGGCTTAAATTCTTCTTTTTCTCTGCTTAACGTATTGTAAAGCCTCATTAAAACTTAAACCCCACTTTAATTTCTTTATCCTTAATTTCCATAGAAATTCTTTTTCCGAAAAAGTAGGTTGTAAAAAGACTGACAACTCTATTGGCTACAGCAAGACCAATCATATTGGTAGCCCTCTGGCTCAGCCTTCTTTTATCTCGCCTCATATCTCTATAATTGTCTTCTAATTCACCAGATTGCCAATCCCAGGCATCAGAACCCGTATACGAATTCTCCTCTATATACTCCTTTCTCGCCTCTATTCTATCCTGCATCACCTCAGCATCCAGAGTATCGGGATATAATCTTCTTGCTTCTTCTTTAACCGATTCATTATAGTCAATATTTGTCAGAAAATCTTCCATTGCATTAAAATAGTCCTCGTCTTCATTGCTGAGATTTGCGGTTGCATAAAGAGCAACAAAGTTACGAGATATTTCATCTCTCTTATTCTCTTGTGTCTTGCTGTCAAAATAAGTCAACCAAATCGCCGCTTCCGCTACCATAAAACACAACCCTCTCTCTTTGTCTCCCATCAGGTAATCTCCGGAACCGGGGAGAACAAAAGAGGAAAAAGCCGCTTTTGCCGGAGTTATCGAAAAAAGAATAGTAAGCAACAACATTAATGCTCCTCCCTTGTTTATCTTTTAAAATTTGTTTAATAAACCAAATTTAAATTTATCAAAAACAATATTATCAACATCGATGGTGGCAATGTAAATACCGTTAGCTTCTCCTACAAGCTCCCTATCTATCCTGACATCATTTGGGCCAAAAAAACCGGTTACTCTTTTTTCAGTTATAAGCCTGCCGGCAAGGGAATAGACCCTTATCACAACATCCTCTGCTGAAGCGCTTAAGATGAATCTTATGAAAGCCTCATCTCCTCCTCTAACGGGAGAAGGATAAATATAAAATTCCTCAACAGTTAACTCTTCTTCTTCGTCAAATCTACCCGGCAAAAGGGAATCAGGAAAAACTGATTGATGATCATTGTTAAAATAAATTCTATTCCATCCATCATTTCTGTAATAACCGTCGGTTTCCCAACCATATAACCATCCGTCACGGGAGCCAATGAATAAATCCGAACGTCCATCTCCGTCTTGGTCGAAAACAAGAGGCGTCGAATATGACCTCGACCCCGTGGCAAAAGGAAATTCAACAACTTTTTCGCCCTCTCCATTATAAGCAAGAACTCCTCCGTCGGGAGAACCAAAAACTATGTCCATCAAAGAATCTCCGCTTACGTCAGAGAGAATTACTGAAGACTGGGTCTGCTCTGACAGGTGTATTCTTATTGGGAAATTATCAAGCAGGAAACCATTTCTGTTTAAAGCGAATATATTCGAACTGTCTGCAAACACAACATCAAGATAACCGTCGCCGTTTATATCTCCAAGTGCAGGGGTTGAGATAAAAGTCTTCGCGGGAAGTTCCCTTCTCCATTCTATCTCTCCTGTTGTATCGACAGAAAAAATCGCTTTCGAACCTGCCGAGCACAGGATTTCTTTAACTCCATCCCTGTCTATATCTGCCGCTACCGGTGAAGATAAACTATACGAGACATTCTCCTCCCCTCTCCTCCAGACAATCTCGCCAACAGTTGAAACTTTTAAAAGAGTACCATCAGCCGGCAAAACGTATATAGATTTCCCAATAACAAGTGGTGTGGCAACCAGCCAATCTCCAACGTACAGCGGAAACCCATCTGCTTCGATCAGGCTATCGCCGTTCCATCTGAGCAGGTGTAGTTCTGAAGCGGAGGTTCCAAAAAGTATTTCTTTTCCTCCTCCGAGAAGAATATCTGCAGATGAAGCACTTCCGTATATACTTCCGGTTACGGAAAGAGAATCCAGAATAACATCGGAAGAGATATCGTAGAGAAAAACTCTTCCATTTATGGTCATATCAAAAATTTCCAACTCCCCGTTCCCGGTAACGTCCGTTATAAGGGGAGTAGTCCAGGTCGAATCCTGATAAACCGTATCGTTTATCTCTGCCATCCGAAAGAGCGTAGCATCAGGATCTACAGCATAAACACCTCCCCACATATCACCTACATAAATAGTGCTGTCGACATTCTGCGGCGAAATCACGTCCATTGACCCGCCGAATTTTTTAGGAAAGTTTGCAAGACTTCTGTAAAAAGAGACATCAAAATACATAATTGTATCGGGAGAGGAAATATTTGAAATAGTTATACCCGTCCAGTTGCCAAAATTATCATGCGTACTGGGATCTGTTTCAGGCGAAAACTCGGAATTAAAACCACCTTCGCTGAAAACATCCAACTGGGAACCAGAGGTGGCGGCATTCCAATTTTGGATTGTATATAAATCTTTCTCGAAATCCTGTATACCGTCAGCTTCCTCAAGGTCGACGCCCTTTGGAAATCCAACATTTATCTTGTTTGACAATTCCGTCTCTGCTATCTTTCTCTCGTCGATATGCCAGATTGCAAGGCCACCCGAGTTTAGGTCACAGGGAAGAGAAGATTCATAATCATCTACATTGACAAGCACGTTATCCTTCCATACTCTATAACCGTTTGAATCTACCTTCGTTGTACAGGGACTGACATAACGGAAAGTATCGGGATTAACATAAGTGAATTTATTTTCTATTAGAAAATACTCATCCGCGTTAATTGGAATTTTATAAATTCTTGGAATAGTTGAATCCATACTGCCTGCCCATTTCACAGGAAGGGAAGTAGAAGCTCTATCTATTATATGAGTATTATCGAATCCAAGCTCAATTCTATTGTAAGCACAGAACCTTGGGGGTATAAGACCATTAATATTCCAATTACCACTACCCATAAGAGCCCAACCTCCCATACCCATAGTTTCATAGGTAATATCATATAAATCTAAAAGCCCTAAAGAATGACCGAATTCATGACACAATGTCCCCTGAAGATAAGAGGCAAAACTATCCTGAAAACTCGTCTCTGGCATGATAAGGCCCGCATCAATTGTATCGCCGTCAGCCACAAGATAAGAACCGAATATATCATGCATACCGGAACCCTGTGCTACAACAATGTCAAAGGGTGAATTGCCCAAAATGTCAGACTGCCACCCCGATCCTGCATGAAAGACAACAACCTCATCAAAGCTTGAAAAATCGGCATCGTAATCGGCTACTTCCACAGCATCCCGCAACAATTTAAAAAATCCAAGTACAAAATAATCTAAGTCTCCGTAATATTTTATCTCATGGGGTAGAGAATATCCGGAATCACCCGTAGGGGGAAGAACTTCCCACTCAATCCATAACTGTCCATAAGAAACCTTATAGTAGTAATTGTGCAAAAACTCCATCAATCGGTTAAAATACGTTAAATCATGCGGAGGGTCATAACTAAGGTTTCGACTAATTGTAGTATCGACCAAAGTATCCGTACCCACAACTGTTGAATCATAAGTTGTATCACAAATAGTCCCAAAACCTTCAAGATTAAACCTTCCGTTGCCCGTAGTAAGAGACGTCGTGTCCTCCAGGAATTCAACTCTGATAGCGGCAACACGCACTGTATCAACACCATCGGCTCTTAAACCGCGATAAGATTGGGAAATCTCATGGTCTTCAGATTCTTCTACATTATATTTACGTTTTGGGCCAAAATACCTCTGATGGTCTGGATGCATTTGATAAAATTCTGTTTGCTTTTTCATATAACGGGGTACAATAAATCTATTCAGTGAATCTATAAGAGCTTCATTCGCTAACGGATCCTGAATGACTACAGATATGAATAATAAAATCAAATTTTTCTCCTTTTAGCTTTTTACCACGGAGGGAGAGGGATTTGAACCCCCGTTCCGCTTTCGCGAAAACACGATT
>CAZHNS010000011.1:0-61328 GCA_964534175.1 uncultured bacterium
TTACGATTAGTATAAAAAGACAAAATGATGGTATAAAATATTCTCCGGAGAAAAGTGAATCTACGAGGTTTCTGTCGCAGATATCTCCTTTGACGAAAAAGTACCTTTGTTTCTGGTTACCGGAAGAAATGCCGTATTTTTTCTCAACATCTTCCAGGCTTTCAAGATTTCCCGCGTAGGTAAGCTTATCCAAATTTACAATTATAACATTATCGTAATTTTCGAGCTCAAAACGCATAAAATTACTTCCGATGAATCCGGCTCCGCCGGTGACGAGAAGAACTCTAGGTTCTAGTTTTTTACCCATCTTACTCTTCTAACACCTAAAACCTGAAATCAACCTTCAAATCCTTAAGCAGTGGAAGTTTCTTGTCTTTTTCCGATAAAATCGGGGCTCCGGAAAGAGGCCAATCTATCTTTACTGTTGGGTCTTTCCAGAAAATACCTCTTTCATGTTCCTTTGAATATTCCTTGCTAATTTTGTAAACAACCTCAGCTTCTTCGCTCAGGACGAGATAACCATGGGCAAAACCTACAGGGATAAAAATCATTTTTTTGTTTTCCTCACTCAGGTGCACTCCAACCCATTTCCCGAAAGAAGGAGAACCTTTTCTTATATCAACGGCAACATCGAATATTTCTCCTTTTATACACCTTACAAGCTTTGCCTGTTCCATAGGAGGAATTTGACAATGTAATCCTCTCAGTACGTTTTTATTTGAACTCGCGTAGTTATCCTGTGTAAAGTTTTCCTTAATTCCCGCCTTCTCAAACACTGATTTCTTATATGTTTCCGTAAGAAAACCCCTCTCGTCGCTAAAAACTTCGGGAGTTATAAGGATTACATCCGGAATCGTAAGCTTCTTAAATTCAAAATTCATTTATAAGTCCAGAGACTATCTCCCATTACTTTTCTACTCCTGCACCTTTAACGTATCCATAAAAGCAGCCAGCGATTCTTTCCAGTGGGGCATTACATCCAGGTTCTGTATCTTTAGCATATAATTCTCGAGAATTGAGTTTTTAGGTCTCCTTGCCGGTGTTTTAAATTTGTTGCTATCGACTGCTAAAAGCTTAAAGCTTTTTTGGATTCCAGGAATGAAACTTTTTGTATTCAACTTAAAATTTAAAGATTTACAATCTTTGATTTCTACCATGTATCCGATATCCTTAAAAACTTCACATGCAAATTCAAACCAGGAACAGGAACCCTGGCAGGTACAATGATAAGTGCCATAGAAATCCGTTGGCATCAATTTTTTTATTTGCTGAATTACATTGAAAGTCCAGGTAGGCGAACCAAATTGATCGTCAACCACTTGAATTTTTTTCTTCTTTTTAGCTAAATCTATCATTTTCTTTATAAAATTTTCACCTTTCTTCCCGTAAAGCCAACCTATTCTCATTATGAAAAATCTGTTCAATTGTTCTTTTACAAAATTCTCCCCGAGAAGTTTCGACATACCATAAATGGTCCTAGGGTTAGGAGAATCGTATTCATAATATTCTCCCTCTTTCTCTCCGTCAAAGACGTAATCGGTGCTTATATAGAAAAACTTGGCGTCCACTTTTTTTGCTGCTATAGCAAGATTTCTTGTTCCGATCGCATTGACTTTAAAAGCCTTTGTTTTTTCTTTTTCACATCTATCCACATCGGTAAAAGCCGCGGGATGTATTATACCATTTGGCCTTGTATCACTGATAAAACTGTTTACAGCTTTAAACTTTGAAATGTCGAAATCTTTCTTATCTACAGCAACGACCTCAAACTCTCCTGCCATCGTCTCAGCTAATTCTGAGCCAAGTTGGCCTTCTGCTCCTGTAATTACTATGCGGGGGGACCTAATATCTTCAAACATCTTTAAAGATAAGGATATAAAAAGCATTTGTCAATAGGCGGTGACTAAAGACCTCACGAAGCCAGAAAACAAGTTGAATGTTTAAATCGTCCCAACTTTTAGTTTTTCCTATTTGACAATTTTTTAATTTGACTATTCAATTTATATTCGAAAAATCTGAATAGCCCTTGACAAATGCTTGACGACCTATACTTTAACTGAATATGAGGAGTTTTTATGCGTTTAGATAATAAAGTGTTTATCTTGAGTGCAATGGTTTTTCTTGTCTCGTGTGAATTTGGTAATGTGAGACATTCCGGAATACGTGTGCCTGAAAGGTACGGAGCTTCAGAATATTCGGGGTTATCGGATCAGGCAAAGCGAAGATATCTTAAGGAATATTATTTATTTCCCGATGTAGTAATCGATAAAATTATAAAAAACGAAGTTTTCAAAGGCATGACCACCGAGCAAGCTTTATTTAGTTGGGGAAGACCCGATGATATCGAGGCAAGAGACGGATCATGGGGTTCTATTGAAAAATGGCTCTACGGTGTGGATTCACAGGGAAACGCTTATAAATATTTGCACTTTAAAAACGGAAGATTGGACGACTGGCAGGAATAACCTCTTACAGAAAAATAAGTAATAATATCACTCTAATAAAATTTGGTTCTTATTCATAGAAAGCTATTGAAATGTTAAAATTTGTTAGTGAGTTAGTGGGTTGGTGTGTTGGTGAGTTACAAAAACAGACTAACGGACTAACCGACCCACAGACCAACTATGTTATTCATTTATGAAAGTCTTACTTATAAACCCGCCTATATACGACTTTGCGGTTTATGATTTCTGGATGAAGCCTCTCGGGCTTTTATACCTCTCCAGTATCCTGAAAAAAGAAGGCCATATAGTCCATTTGCTGGATGTTGTTAATCGATTCGACCCTTACTTCAAAAATATGAAAAGCGATTCTTTCGGCAGAGGTAAAATCAAATCTCAGAAAATTAAAAAGCCTGAAATGTTAAAAGATATTCCCGGGAAATTCAAGCGATATGGATTACCTTCCGAGGTCATAAAAAAAAGAATTAAGGATTTTGATCCTGAAGTCGTAATGCTCGGCTGCAGTATGACTTACTGGTATCCCGGATTAATAGAAATAAAAGAAATCATAAAAGAGCTCGGACTAACCTGCGATTTGCTTCTCGGCGGAATATACGCAAGTCTTTTGCCCGGGCACGCCAGAAGCATTGGGTTCGACATAATCTATTCGAAAAAAGAAAAATACATAAAAGAATTAGATATTACGATACCTGAACATTTTAGAGATTTTCCGCCGCCCGATTACTCACATTATTCTTACTTAAGCTACACCTGTCTCTGCACTTCCCTCGGATGTCCTTTTGATTGTCCTTACTGCGCTTCTTCATTTCTCTGCGCAACTAAGGAAGATAAAGACGTAGGACATATAGTCGATGAAATTAGCTATTTATATAAAAAGGGGATAAAGAAATTCGCATTTTACGATGATGCTCTTTTAATCCCACAGATGAGATTTATAAATTTATGTGAAAAGATAGCTGAAAAGAAAATGAATATTTCTTTTTTTACGCCTAATGGACTGCATTCACGTTTTATTTCCAAAGAGGTAGCGAAAATGATGCATAAGGTAGGATTTCAGGAGCCGAGAATTTCCCTTGAAACATCCAATGAGAGCTTACAGAAAAAACTTTATATGAAAACTTCAAATAAAGAATTTCAAGATGCAGTAGAAAATCTAAAAAAAGCAGGATATAAAAAGAAAGATATCTATACCTATCTTCTTGCGGGAACGCCCGGTATCAGTTTTAAGTCTGTAGAACAATCTATTCTTTACGTTGCAGAAATGGGAGTAAAAATATCTCTTGCCGAATTTTCTCCAATACCCCGAACAAAAATGGAAGAAACTCTACCGGACCCTCTTTTTACCAACAATACCGTATACTATCATTACAAAAAGAAAGAAAAAGAGATGGTAAGGGTAAAGAGACTGGCTAAGGAAGTCAATTCTTCTATTAACTGAGTCGAGCATAAGGAGCCGAATTCTGTTAGTGTGTTAGTGGGTGAGTCTGTTAGTCTGTTTTTTTTAACCGACCAACGCACCAACCGACCCACAGACCAACTAAATTAAAATTCCTATTTTATTTGGTGATTCTGTGGTATTTTGGTAGTGTTATGTGGAATTTTAATTTACAGGTTATCGATGATGTTCCATCTGGCTATCCATTTACCCTGTCTTTCGCCGGATGGATCAAATTTCACATAATCCTTAGGAAGATATCTATCTTTTATGGAAACTTCAATATCAAGGGTTTCGAGTAAATAACCCAAGCGCGCCAACAAACTCTTATTCTGACACCTGATGGCATATTTTATTAATTTCTTTATTGAAATAATATCAAGAAAATCTTTTAGAATGTCTTTAAACTTAATTAAATCAGGACCATATTCTGTTTCTTCAAGGCAATCCACAATTGCTTTTTCGAGCTCAGCCATTGTAACTTCGTTTCCGTTAACGTTTAACTGGCAAAATCCGAAGAATTTATATGGTTTAAGGGTAATATACTTAAAATTGTATTTTTTAAATACAATTGGTCTTTTACGTTTTGGAGTTGCCACATAATAAGACTCAGATTCCGGAACCTTCTTTGTTCTATAAACAGATAAGGCGGTTTTAAAGGAAATATAGGAAGGCTGTACAGTTTTTGAAGCAATGAGGAAAGGATACTCGGATCCTTCAGGTAAAGTATATTTACCTTTTTCAATTTCTTCTATCTCCTTTTCCATCTTAAGCTGGTATGCCATTTGAGAAGCATAATTGTTGGAAATACCAAACAAATCACATATATCGGAGATAGTAAAATAACTCATACCTATTCTTCTTAAATTAGACATTATCAATTTCTTAGTAAGTGACATATACAATATTAATGTAAAAGGACTAAGTAGTCAAGGGGCACCCTAACACCCAATATTCACATGAGACTCATGCCTCGGTGCTCCGCACCGTACTTGACTAATTTTTTACTATATATATACTCTTAAAAAAAGTGAGGTGATTTATGAAAGAAAATAAACAAGAAATTAAAGTCAGATTTCCGGAAAAAATAATGGGCGGCTCATACGCAAATCACATGATAGTTTTACACACGAAAGAGGAATTCATTATGGATTTTATAATGGCATCACCACCCGCAGGAAATGTTACAGCCAGAGTTATTACCAGCCCCGGACATATGAAACGTATTATTAGAGCTTTACAGGATAACGTAAAAAAATATGAGGAAAAATTCGGAAAAATACAAGAATCTCAAGCTCCTCAAGGTTTTATCGCCCCGGAGGTAAAACCAGCGTAAAAATTCATTTTTAATATGAATTTTAGACAGATTTACATTCTAGAAAAACTGTTTAGATTTCCCAGGTAAGTTCCCACTTTTCCCGGAGTTAAATCTTCTTCTTTGTAGTTTGCCTTCTTCGCATAGACACCTTTTGCATTCGCTTCAATTGAAGTGAAGTTGTTCTCGAAAAAATACTTTATGGCTTCGAGGCGTCTTGAATCCATCAGATAAGAACTAACCTCATCAGGCTTATCTGAATGTATTAAATAATTTTCGTCTAAAGAAGCATCGCCTAACTCCACTTCCTTCCCAAACCTAAAAAGGAATTCATTTAAAGTTTGCCTTTTAACAATTCTAAATCTGAACCCAACCGGATTTAACAACTCTAAAAACATAAACGGCGGATTGTCTTTACCTCCCAGGGTTAACTTTAAATGAATCTCCGGACCGTAATTCATTATATTGATATAAGTACCTCCCAGAAAAGACGACTTTATCTCAGCATTAAGCATTTCGGCAAGAGGTTTAAGTTTCTTTTTAACTACCATCCCGGATATCTTTACTATAATATACGTCAATAATGATACTCCAACTACAGCGGTTATAACAAGTGTAGGTATGTCTAAGTTTTCCAAAAGTTTTTCGATTAACATAACATCCTCCCTGTTAAATGTCTTATGATATGAGTTTCGAGAAGAAAGACATAGTCAAATGGTTAAATGGTTTAATAGTTGAGTAGTGAAAGAAGTAAAAAACTTTGTGCGCTCTGTGGCTTTGTGAGAGATTAATTTGGTGTTGTGGGATGAGTTTTAAACAACAATTCATTTTTTCTTTTTGTTGCTCTGTGTGCTTTGTGGTTCAGATTCCCCAAAACAATACAGATATCCGTTTCTAGAACCTACGTAAATTTTTCCGTCCCAGGCAATAGGGGTTGCCTCGAATATACCCGGGTATTTCTTGTCCAAAAGCTTAAAATTACCTTTTTCGTCGAATTCGAATAAATGTATTCCGCCATATCCGGCAGCGATTAGTTTATTACCAACAATAATAGGTGTAGAAATCGAACCTCCGATTCTTTTTTTGAATAAAAGCTTCGGAGTAGGATAGGTTTTCTTCCTGTTAGGTCCGTAATATTTTCCTTTTTCCGCGTCTATTTCTTTATGATTCACCACGTATAAATAACCGTCTATTCCCATGAAGGCGGCAAGATACGGATGATTTTCGAGTCTTGTTCTATCGTTTATACCCGCAGAACCTATAACTCCTCCCTCCCATTCTGACAATTTTGCGTTGCCTGTCGGAAAATACCACACAACTGCCTCGGATTCATTTTTCGAAGGATCTAATTTAAACACGCCCCCTTTACCTTTAATATACTGTTTCTCCACTGTAACAAGTAAGCAGCTATCCTCTGTTACCACAGGAGAACCGTCAATGTCGGAACCTATGTAAAAATCCCAATCAATTTTTTTTGTCTTAAGATTATAACCATACACATGACCTGAACCAGCGGTTATGTAAATACGACCGTTCAAAATACAGGGTGAAGATTCTACCACCAGATTGCCTCTGTGTCTGGCGATATCTTTGTTTTTATAAAGATTTATTTCCTGATGTATTTTCGGCTGTTCAATGCCATCTTTTTTAACTGTATTATCCGGATTCGGATCAAACACCGTTAGAATCGCATTCTCTAAACCGATATAAGCGGTATCACCCAGAATAAGCGCGGAAGCATCTACATCTCTGCTGTAACTGGCTGTCCTTTTTACGTTTAATCTCCAATATTCCTTACCGTAGAAATATGATATCGCCCTGAAACTCGGAACTACACTGCCGCTAAACGAATTTTTAGAACCCTTTCTGCTTCCCTGAAGTATTATAAGACTTTTGCCGAAGTTTCTGGCGTATTTATTAACCCAAATGGTACCTGTACCTTTAAGCACGTCGTCATATTCGTATTCCCAGATTGTCTTACCAGTATTTGCTTCGATTTTCTTTAATTTATGGTCGTAGCACCCCTGTATCAAATAATACTCTCCATCTTCCATAACCAGAAGTGGCTGACCGGTCCAGCCGCAACCCGACCATCTCGTTTTTCCACCCTTATGAGGTACAAACGTAAACCCACTGCCCAGATGTTTTTTCCACAAAATATCGAGCTTCGACGGAGCTTCGTTCCCATAATAATTTCTCTCGAAATTTCCGAGAAAAGTCCCTATCTTTACATCTATATCTATGAACTTACCGTACGAAAGTTCCTCAAAATTTTGAGAAAAAATCGCCGTACTAAATACTAATGAAAAAATTATGAAGACAAAATATAGTTTTTTTCTTATTTTCAATCTAACACCTAAAACCTAAGATCTAAGACCTATTCTTCGCTTTGTTTCAGGAGTTCGTCAAACTTAGTAACCTTTACCCCTGCTTCCTTAAGTATTTCTTTCGCGAATTCATCCGGATAACCATCTTTGTAAATAATCTCTTTTACTCCGGCATTTATTAACATCTTGGCACATGTAAAACAGGGATGAGTTGTCACATAGAGAGTAGAATCCTGTATTGAAATTCCCACCTTGGCTGCCTGAATTATAGCATTTTGCTCTGCGTGTATCGCTCTTGATAATTCCATTCTCTGCCCGGAAGGAATTTTGAGCTCATCTCTGAGACATCCTCCTCTTTCTTCGCAATGTATTATATTCTGAGGTGGACCGTTGTATCCCGTAGTTAATATACGTCTATCCCTCACAATGATTGCCCCGACTTTTCTTCTGAGGCATGTCGCTCTGGTACTCACAAGTTCTGTTATCTGCATGAAATATTCATGCCATGAAGGTCTACTCATAGCTTTTTTATAACCCCCTGCATTTCAGAATGAATTATTCCGTTTGATGCTACAACATTATCAGATTTATGATCCCACTTTTCGCCGTAAAAATTAGTAACCTTTCCTCCTGCTTCACGTACAATCAATCCCCCGGCTGAGACATCCCATATTTTAAGATATTTCTCCCAATAACCATCAAACCGACCACAGGCAACATAACAAAGATCCAGTGCCGCTGAACCAAGACGCCGCAGTCCTCTTGATTCCATAAGAAAAGCAGAAAATTCAGGAAGATTTGAATCTTCTTTTCTCTCCTTTATATAGGGAAATCCTGTCGCGAGAATACAATCACTGAGTTTCTCTCTTCCGGAAACAGAAATAGGATAATCATTTAGAAAGGCCTTTCCTTCTTTTTCCGCGTGAAATAATTCCTCATGGAAGGGGTCATAAACTACCCCTATTTTCAAATCCCCTTCCGCCTGGTACGCAATCGAAACACAAAACATCTGGATTCCGAAAGAGAAATTATTCGTTCCATCAAGAGGGTCGATGATGAAAGCTTCTTTTTCTTGCCAGTTACCTGGTTTTGTTTCCTCCGCTATTATTTCTACTCCCGGATACTTCTTTCTTATGGCGGAAATAATCGACTCTTCTGATTTCCTATCAGCTGTTGTTAAGAGCTCACTCCCTTCCTTGTTTTCAATTTCAAAATTTCCCCGAAAAAACTTCATGAGTATTTCGCCTGCTTCTACGGCGATATCTTTTAGAAATAAAAGCTTATCTGTATTCGTACTAACCATCTTTCATCATTCAATTTTAGTTATTCAGTAGAATAATTTAATGAGAAAAACTCTTCCTCATATGTCTTATTAAATTTGTATGAGCTGAAAGTAAACTCGCCCATTCCTGTTTCCTGAACAAATCTAATTTTTCCAGGCAGAAGATCTTTATTAAAACGTACAGAAATAGGATAATTGATTTCATCTTTCAAAGAAGAAAGGTGTACCCAGTTTGAGCTAACTGAATCTACTTTGTAGTTTACTGAGGGAGAAAACAAAACATTGTAAAAAACCATCGGTGTTTTCCTGCGATAAATTTGATTGGTTTTTTCTCTCCAGATAAAAACAGAATCTCCTTTAAAAACCATAACCTCTCTTTCAGGGGCATAAACGTCTATTCTTGCTCTATCTCTTACCGCGTAAACCCTGCCGCTGAAATTCAGAGTATCTCCTTGAAAAAGAAGAATTTCAGTAAATTCACATTCAAGAGATTTTACATCTTTTAGCTTTTCTGAAATTTCCGTCAAAACCGAAGAAACTAAAATTAACAGGAATATCATTTTACCTCTCCCTTTTTACTAAAACTTCCCGTGGCTTTGAACCCTTAAATTTCCCCACAATACCTGTTTTTTCCAACTGGTCAATTATCCTTCCGGCACGCGCATAACCAATTTTCAATTTACGCTGCAGAAGTGACACTGAAGCTGTCTGCTGATCGATTATAATTTCTCTTGCTTCATTGTATAGTTCATCGAGCTCTCCGATTTCTCCGAAACCTTCCTCGACCAAAAGAAATTCTTCTATTTCTTCAGTAGGAGGATAATAATCGAGCTGGTCAACAAATTCCGTAAACTCATTCTCATCTATACCAAAGCGAAGATCAAGCATCTTACTGAACTGTTCGATTCTTTCAGTTGCTCCGGGAAGTGTCCTGTCTGCGATAGCGTCGAGTACATCCTCTTCTTCTGCCAGCGCGCAAATATCATCCGGATTTTTAAATCGATTTTTAAGTAAACTCCTTAAATGGTCAAGACCTATCAATGAAACTATTCTTCTTGCTTCTTCCACCGTCATGTACGGCCCGTGAAGTCTTTTAGCAATACCTTCGTCCGGCGGGACAAAAAGCATATCGCCGTTACCTAAAAGTTTTTCAGCGCCTTTAGAATCAAGGATAGTCTTCGAATCGTGCCCGGAGGCAACCTGAAAAGCAACTCTCGCGGGAAAATTAGCTTTTATTAAACCCGTTATTACATCTACCGATGGCCTTTGTGTAGCCAATACGAGATGTATACCTACCGCCCTGCTCATTTGAGCGAGCCTTATTACCGCATTTTCTACGTCTTTACCACTTCTCATCATCAAATCCGCGAGTTCATCGATAATTATAAAAATATAAGGTTTCTTATCCTTTATCTTACTGTTGTACCCTTGAATATTTCTTACTCCAACTCGAGCAAATTCTTTATATCTCTGTTCCATACATTCTAAACTTTTAAGTAAATAATTTAGAGCTGTCGATTGATCGTTTATAACACTTCTAATCAAATGGGGTATTCCATTATAGACCGAGAGCTCTATCCTCTTTGGGTCTATCATTATGAAACGTATTTCTTTAGGTGTAGCCTTGTATAGCAGAGAAGTTATTATGGAATTTATAAAAACGGATTTCCCAGAACCGGTAGCTCCTGCAATAAGAATATGGGGCATTTGAGCAATCGAATAGTAGAAAGGATTACCTGTTATATTTTTACCAATAGGTACGTAAGTAATAGAGGAGCTATTTTGAAAAGCCTCGTTCGCTATCAGACTTTTTAAAAATACGGTTTCTCTATTTTTGTTGGGAACTTCTATTCCCACAACTCCTTTGCCAGGTATAGGGGCAATAATTCTTATCTTTTCGGCGTGGAGCGCCAGCGCCAAATCATTGGCAAGATTCGATATCTTAGATAACTTAATTCCCAGGTCGGGTCTGAATTCAAAACGACTCACAACCGGGCCTCTCAAAACTCCGGTTATGCTTCCCGTTATCCCGAAACTTCCCAGTTTGCCTTCTATTATATTTTTATATTCTTTTACGGTTTCCGTAGACATCCATTCAACCGGAACAGGGTCCTTAAGAGCTTCCAGGAACCTCTTGCTATATTCGCCGGAACTCTTTTGATAAGAACCAAGACTTCTTACTTTTTCTCTCTTTGGTTTTTCTTTCTCTGGCTCTTCTATTATTCTCGGCCGGCGTTCTGCCTTCTTTCTAAATTTACTTATGATTCTATCATCCGATGCAACAGGAATAACCCTTTCCTTTCTTTCAGGTAATAAGTTTTTAAGCTTACTTATAATGGGTTTAATATTGACTTTCCTCGCGGAAGGCTGGAGGTATGCGTAAAGAATTAAAAGACCCAGAAAAGAAATAAGAGTTACACTTCCGCCAAAGCTTAATTTTGATATAAGAAAAGACCCTATTACAGCTCCGATTTCTCCTTTTCTCTCGTTAGAGAGGCCCGGATTTATCGAAACAATGGCCAGCGCTATAAAAAATATCCAGAGAAATAAACCTCCTATTCGGTAAAATATATACTTAACTTTATCCACAAATAGAGCAACAGCTGCAATAACAAAAATTATCGGCAAAAAATAGGAAAGAATTCCAAAAGTTTCGAACAGGCTTCTTGCTATTACACCACCTACAATTCCTCCAAAATTATCATTCAAATCTCCTCTTGGAGCATAGGTCAAAAGCGACGATAAAACAAGAACGGAGAGAAAGAGAATAATCATACCGTTTATTACCATTTTCTTTCTCCCTTCCATGTCTCTTACCGTAATTATAAGGGATTTAATTATAAGCATCCCCAGGGATATCATTATCAATAAATTTAGTATCTTCATATCTGAATAATACATCTCTCAATTAGTCTGTCAAGTTATCAACCACCAGATCAAAAAAGATTATCACAAGTTTTTTATTACTTAAGACCCAACACATAATCCTAAATTAACATTAAACAAAAACACTGAAACATAAAGAGAAAAACATGCTTTGTTGCTCTTTCGAAATTCAAAAACATTAAATATAGATCAAAAATTCATCTTGACACAAAGGAAACATTTATTACGATATACTAAAAGTGGCACCTAAGATTAAAGTATAGCGAAAAGATTACCAAAAAAATAAAAGGGGTTGACAAAATCAAAAAAATAAATATAATACTTTAAACTACAAAGTACTTTGATAGAAATTGCTGCTTAAATGAAAAAACGTAAATATAACTTGTTAGTATTACAAGGGAGGTAATTATGAAAGGTAAAATCAGTAAGTTGGTGCTGTTGCTCATTGCTTTGTGTGTCATTAGTGTTGCATATGCTCAAGAAATGAGAAGGGTTGATGTAGGAAAACTGCAGGCAAAAATTTTCGACGATGGGATAGAAAGTAGTAGCAATTTGTATGGCCTTGGTTATGCCACCTACTGCAGGGGCACTTATACCGTGGGGTGGGATACGAATCAGGTAACAAGCTGGCCAGGAGGAATCCTTAGAAACGCCGGTACTTGCGTGGGAAGTCGAAACTGGACGGATACGCTCGACAATGTCTGGCCTTATCATGTCACAGGACATTGCGCCGATTCCTCAACTCTTAGTAATAACCCTTATCAATTTACCATTCCAGATGGAGAAGGGTATACTATTCATAGATACTTTAGATATCCCCCACCTCAAATAGTAGTTAACGGAAAGCATTGTGAACCACCCTTTGGTTTACCGGGAGACGAGGTAGCACCTGAGAAAATATGGGGAACTGCAGATATGATGGTTGAATGCCATTACAGGCTTTCAAACGGTATAGACGTTTACCAGAGAAATCTTTCCTGGAGCCAAAAAGGCCATGATGACTATGTGGTATGGGATTTGACATTTGTGAATACCGGAAACACTGACCGGGATATGGAAATCGAGCTTCCGGGACAAACATTGGATTCTGCGATTATTATGAAACACTACCAGGCAATGCCAAACTCAGGGCTTTATCCTTTTGGCAGCTGGGCTGGAGTAACAAAAGACCATGATACGAGACTTAGCTATCCCCAGGATGATGATTCTCTTAGGATGAGTTATGTGGCTCTCGCAAGAAAAGCAGATTTTACTCACGATTCTTACGGTGACAGATGCGAGAAAGATTGGGGTGGAGACCTGGACCTCGAGGACGGATGCTGCTGGACCGGACATGCGATTTTATTCGCACCAAAAAACAACGATGTTCCGCAAAGTTATCCTATTGTGGATGTTGCCGCAAGCAACGACCCTGCCCAGCCAAGTATGCACAGCACAATAGAAAAGATAGGAGCCGTCAGTGATTTTTTAAATGATATGGAGGACCTTGTTGATACCGCCGATCATCGGGAATTATACAGGATTATGAGGATGGGTATCCATGGTTACGATGATACTACGATTGCAGAATGCTGGAACGTATATGATATGAGTGTCATGTATGACGTATACGATACAACAGCTATAGGCGTACCCACTTATTATGACCAGCCACAGGATAGGATGGGAGAGTTGGATCTCTTTCGCGGACAGTATTTCCCCAGAGACTGGTCATATTATACATTCAGTACTGGGCCGAAATTTTCTATAGGACCTTATAATATGGAATACCAAGATACCTTAAGATTCGTTTACGCGGTTGTAGCTGGTTCAGTGAGCAGAAAAACAACCTACGTTCTCAGCGATATGAGGTCTGATACTAATGCCAGTAATTACGAATGGCTCGCCGAGATGGATTCAGCCGAAATAAGAGAAGAATATGAGAGGAGAGACCCTGTGGCTGAACTATTTGGAGACGAAGTATATATGGGATATATGGGAGGAGGATTAAATGAAATTGCCACGGATTATGTTATTTCGACCGGTAAGGATTCTCTTTTCGCGAATGGAATGGCGGCACAGCGTAACTTCAATATGAATTATAATATTCCCTCTTCTCCTGCTCCTCCTTCTGTCTTTGAAATCGATTCAGTAGCGAACGCTATACACCTTAACTGGGAATACGAACTGGCCTTCCAGCCTGCCAATCTCGCAGGATTTAAAATATACAGGGCTATAGGCTCGACAGAGTACTGGCCTGCAGGAGATAGTGCAATCGGCGACTGGGTTCTTCTGGACAGCATAAGCCCTCTTGAATCGAGTTACATTGATTCATTTATTCTAGAAGGTATTGATTATTATTATGCAATAACCGCTTTAAATGACGATGGTATAGAAAGCGGGATTTATCTAACTATGATGCCCGAGGACTGTTGGGAACCATCAGGGATTAAGGTCCAAACATCTTCTTTCAAAGGGTTGGAAATATCTTCTTCTGTTTTTTCGAAGTCTTTAGTAGTAAAATATACCCTATCCGAAAGTATTCCTGTTACTCTATCCATGTTCGATATAAGTGGACGATGTGTGGAAACTTTCCTCTCCCAGAAAAGCCATGGCCCCGGCGAACACACTTTAGAAATTAAACCTTCCTTACCTTCGGGTATTTACTTTTTGAACCTCAAAGCAGGAAAAGATTCAGATTGCAAAAAATGTGTGCTGCTTGAATAAGAACCATGTAATTAATACATTAACAAACTAACTTTGTATTGCCAACAGCCGTCAGCAGACGGCTGTTGGCTTTCCAGCTTAAACCCAAATCCCAAAAACCAAATTCTAATACTCGTATTGATTATTATTAATTTAAAATTCAAAAATTTTTGTTCTTGACAAAAGGGTTAAAAATCAGTAGTATGTTATAAGATTACACATTAGAGATTTCATGAGAAATATTTAATTTTATTATTAACTTTATAATTTTGTATAAGGAGGGATTATGAAGTGTTGTCGTTTTATGCTTTTTGTTTTGGTTCTTGTTCTCTTAAGCCTCCCAGTTCACGCACAGTTTTCATTGCGAATTAAGCCACCACCACCAAATCAGTTGGATATAGAAGACCTCTGGAGTGTCGATGTCACCAACAACACAGGTGAACCGCACATGGTCTATTTCCACGGAGAAATCACAGAAGTCAGGAAAGGTTTGCTTTTTAGGGGTAATTCGAACGAGTTCGAATCTCCGCCCGGGAGAAAAAGAATAACCTCGAGAGACGTAAGAACCTTAAGGGACGAATGGTACAGAGAGGAATATGAAGAATTCTTAATTAGAACCGGAACCGTACCCGCGGGCAGTTACGATGCCTGTGTGTATTTAATAGATGCTGCCACAGGACAAGAACTTGCGCAGCAATGCATACATATAGAAGTTCGTCCGGCAGCTCCCCCACGACTTATTTCACCCAGGAGGGATGAGTCGTTAAAAATCAAACGTCCTATTTTCACCTGGACCAAACCCGCTCCCTTACCCGCCGATCAAAGAGTTGTATATAAATTCAAAATCGTCGAGGTCTACAAAGGGCAAACAAAAGAAGAAGCAATAAGGTCCAATCCTCCCTGGTATGAAGAAGATAGGATAACCAGGACAAGCTTCCAATACCCTCTGAGAGCAAAAGCTTTAGATCCCGAAAGGAATTATGCCTGGCAGGTTCAGGCTTTTTATGAAGAAGGTTTCCCCCTGGGTACAAATCGTGGTATGAGTGATATATGGAGAGTTAATCCGGAAATTTTGGGAGAACTGAGACCATTAAGACCCGAAATTTTAAAAATAGGTGAGTTTGTAATAACTGATGTAACTTTTACTTCCTACTCACTCGATTCCCTTTCGGGAAGCGGAAAGTCGTTCTTCTTAAAAAAGACTGCTCCCGACCATTTCGGCGGTCCTATGTTTATTTATGTTAAAATACCATTTAATGTTGATTTTGAAAATTTGAGTACTGATTGGTCAAGCGGCGATACGGCAAATATTATTTCAGGAGACATAGAAGAAAGTTTTTCTTCGCCAGTGCTGGTACCGGTTGAAGGTTACCACGTCTTAGTGCATGATATACATATGTGGCCCGATTCAGCACACGGCTCAGTCGGGGTTAAACTTTCCTGTCTGTATGATACAGCCAGCTGCGAACCTGTAGAACTCGGACCTTTTGGCTCAAAACTTTCACCTCTTCCTGATATCCATAGGCAACTCGGAGTCGCAGACAGAGGTCCTTACAGGTTAGGAGAAACAGGTATAATAATTCAATCTAAGGACGAAGTGTTAGTCGATCTCAGTAGAACGATCACTCCCAGTAAAGTAGAAATAAGCATGAAGAAAGGCGAGACTATCGAGCAGCCGGATATGGACACCTGTAATACGGGTTACCTTTACGGTAAATATACTTTCACCAATGGTGTTCTTGCTCCAGGCGGATTTAGCGCGACGTTAGAGCTCGAAAATCCATGGAAATTTCATTCTTTAATCCCCATGGGATTCGAAGTTAATCTCACAGATGGAGAACTCGAAATTGATAAGTGTAAAGTAAAGAAAGGAAAGTTTGTAAACGGAAATATAGTTCTTCCCTCCGACAGTAACGGAGTTCTGGACCCAACAGACAAAGCTGTTATCGCGACTTACGACTCTCTTCTTGTAGATTCAATCTTAGACCTCTATGCCAATGTTGAAGTAAAAGAAGAAATGCAGTGGGGAGGGTTCGGATTACGTGCCACTTATACATTTTTCAAACTTCCCGCAAAACCGTACGCCTATCATACAGTTGTAAAAAGCGACACTTTTGATAGAGTGGAAACCGATACTTTGATAGGTTTGGTAGTACCCTTCTTTGGAGCAACACATGATGCTTTAAATGTATATTCAGGAGACGTAAATAAAACTCTGAAGTTCGAAAAAATGGGTGGCTACGATAATATGAAGAGGAAGATAGGATGGTTTAATCTGGAGATGCAGGGTATAAGAGGGCATTTGGGTTCCAATGTGGAAACTCCGGATATGAAAGCCAAACTCGGTATACCAAGTAAAACAGGGTATCTAGCCGACAGTAGTTTTAATACCACATTTACTCACGATGAGGATGATACCACCTTTATGAAATTCTGGTTCGTTGGTAATTCCTCTTTTGATACTGATTTAAGGGGATGGTTTAACATTCCATCTCCTTCTGGTATAAAACCCCCATTCAGAGAAGTCGGAGTTACTTCCACTGCAAGTTTCGCGGGTGGAAATGCCTTCTTCCAGGACACGCTTGAACTCGATTACTGGGGAGTTGGCTTAACTTCAAAAAGAGGAGTTATCAGTGTAAGAATAGGAGAAATTGTCTACACAAATGCTGAGATTTACGAACCCGTGCACTTCAGCAAAGGATTCAATATAATCTGGGGAGAAATGCTCGCCGATGGAGATCTGGGAGAATTTTATTTCAACCACAACGCGGCATACCAGAAATTTGACGGATTCCCGATTACGCTCGATTCTGCCGGGCTTTCTAAATATGTAGCTTCAAAACCGGGAGAGCTTGTAGTTAGAAGCGGCATTCATTTCAACTTTTTTGGAGAACCGGACACATTGATTACCGTACATGATGCAAAACATACTGTATCCACCCCACCTTTCAACGGACGTCTCGTTACAATAGATCCCGAGGAATTCGCTCTGTTTAGAAATTGGGGCTCGGGTGTTGCGGATATGGATTTCGATGAGATTGGTTATGACGATGCGGATCAAAACGGGTTTATAGGTAATGGAGAAGTCGACTTTGACTTCTTCGCGAATTCTCCCGTCAATGCCGAAATCGAACTCGATAGTTTATATATAAAAATTTGTGTTTTAGAAACACAGGTACACGATTTACTGCTCCTCGATGTAGAATTAGCAAGCTTGGGTGAAATCTGGGGATGTGCGGTCATCAAAGGTGACGAGCTTGAACGAATCGCAGTAGGAGGCAGACTGGAATCTACAGTCGGGGGTGGTTTTGACTTACTGGTTCCTAAAGCCGGTGTGGGGATAGAGGTCTCGATGGCGATTACTCCTACCATATCGACTTTTGCCGCTGACGGCATGATGTATCTCTATGTCTTTGGCACCGATCTTGAGATGACTGGAAGCGTGTATCTTAAAACGGACCGTGCTGCCGGAAGTGTAGAAGGTGAAATAAAAGGAGCTTTTGATTTGAGTGCCATAGGTGTGGATATCGCTGCAGACGGGCAGGCCAACTGGTTCTTCAGCGGTTCAACAAATTATATACAGGGAAAACTTGCAGTCGATATATGCAGCATAACCTTAGGAGCCGGTCTCTCCGGAGGTCTGTTCATAGGTTTCGAAGCTCCTAAAGATCAGGTATGGGTTCTTAGAGAAGGAAGCAGCGGAAGCAGAAGATTTGGCATTAATATGGCTAATATAGCCGACCCTGTAACAGGTGTTTACATCTTTGGAGATGTAGAAATATCTGTCGGGTTTGCCGGAATAATTGAGGGCGGTGTCGAGATATACGCTGGCGTTGGCGCCTTCGTGGGCGGAAGTTACATTAATACTGATGGCAGCGCTACTGAGCACGCCGGTTTTTATGTAGTTGGTGTAGTTGGTGTTTACATATACGGAGAAATACTCTGGGGTCTTGTTTCCGCATCAGCCTGGGGTGAGCTAGAAATGTATTTTGGACATCCAATGGGTTTCGAAGGCACTTTCGGTCTTAGAGGATGCGTACTATGGGTTATTTGCGGCGAAATAGAAATTACTGCGGGGATGAACTCAGTCCGTGGCTTCTACGTAGAGTAAGGAGGTATCGATGTTTATAATAATATTATTAGGAACGGTATTGAATGTTTACACTAATGATGTGGTAGTTAAAAGAGCAGATTCGACTATTACTCCCACTATAGGTATGGAATTAATGGACAGCGATACAGTCATCGCAGGAGATAGTTCTAAAGCCGAGATTCTTTATGCTGACAGCAGCATGCTGTATATGGATGCGAACACCAGGATTGTTACTACAAGCAGCGAGAAGAAAAGATCCATATTTCTTTCCTTTGGAAGAATCTGGGCAAAGGTCAAAAAGCTGGTGAAAGGCGAATCTCTGGAAGTTGTTACTCCTGTTTCTATTTCCGGTATTACAGGTACGGAGTTTGAACAATCTTTTATAGCGAAAAAAGCAGAGTGTAAGATGATAGGAGGAAGTTTAAACTTCAAAGAAAAGAAAAGCGGTAAAGAGACAAAGCTGGGAGAGGGCGAGATGGCGTCTATGGAAGAGGGCAGGGCTGCAAAGTTTGGAAAATTCAAAAAGGACCAGGTGAAAAAGTGGTATAAATGGACAAAAGCTGATGCCGATCTTATCCTGAGTAAAATAAAACAGGCCTCTGACGATGGCAACCATGGAAAGGTAACACTTCTTGTCTCTCAGTTAAAGGCAGTTGCCGGCAAATTGGGTTTAGAAAAAGAGTATGGAAGCAAATTAGATGAACTCTTTAAAGATTCCTCGATGTTTAAAGGTCTTTTTGCTCCTACAGAAACTGGCTTTTTATATGCCATAAGCAGTGAAAACAAGGGTCGAAAGACTTTTATATTGTTAAAGTGGCCAAAAATGAAAGGAGTTGAAGCCTTTAACCTTTACAGGAAAGAAATTCCTTCCATGGGTATTCCAACCACTCCCATTAACTCCAAGCCAATTACTATGATGAGTGATTGCGATGATATTAAGGCAGTTATACCTGTGGGTTCGGAAGAGTGGCAAGCCATCACGAACGTTATCAACGGACCTCCGAAACCTGTAAAGAAAAGAACAACAAAAGGAAGCAGTACTAAGGGTTCTTCTATAGTAGCTCCCAAGGAACCTGCTTCAGAGATGTTTGCAATCCCAACAGTACTCGCTAAACTTAGCCCCTGTGCCATATCCAGCCTATCTGATACAAGCAAGGCTTATGCTGATTTGCAGGCTCTTGCAGGAAAATATTGGAAGGTCGGTGTAGTTATTGGTCAGGCTTATGTCGATGATGATGTTACTCCCGGTAAAAAGTATATGTATGCAATTACTCCTGCATCTACCGGAAAACGTGCAATTGGAACAGGTATTGGTACGGAAAAATTTGAAGCAATAGATACCGCGACAGTCGTTGCCGGAACGGTTCTTCCTCTACCAGCTCCTTCCGGAGTTACAACCATTGCAGGAGACAACAAGGTTATGGTAAGATGGAATGAGATGGGGACCGCTTCGGGTTATGATGTTTATAGAAACGCGCTTATGTCTTCGTATATCAAGGTAAACGGAGCTGATATAGTGGAAGCGTGTACTCTCGATTTAGAAGGAAATAAAATTTCCGAGAAAAACTGCTTTATTGACTTTATGCGCTGGGATGGATCAGGATATCCTGCAGAGCACGAGGTTGTGGCTCCCGATTCGATTTACGGTCCATATAACGGAATAACTTACAATTACAAAGTAAGAGCATATGATGCTCTTGGAAGACCAGGTATGTTCAGTTCGCCTGCTTCTGCTCTTCCGGAGGATGAAACACCACCGGCTGTGCCGTACGGTATTAGTGTAGAAGCTTATCCGGACGGCCTGCAACCAAAATGGTATCAGGTCACTCACGATGAAATAGGACATGTAGAGTTATCTGGTATACAGGGTTACAAGGTTTATCGTTTTAACTCGGCAGATTCTCTCGCCGACAGCACCGTTGTTAAATCTATGCTACCAGATACGTTTGGGGCTTTCCCGTTCTTTAAGGATACTGACCCCACACTTTTCTCCGCGTACGGTGAAAAAACCTATTGGTATAGAGTAAGGTGTATCGACAATGAGGGAAATGTTAGCGGTCTTTCTCCTTCATCGGGAAATCATCTACCGGATACAACACCTCCGAAACGACCGCGTAACTTAAAAGCGGAAAGTCACGCCGACCATATCGCTCTGGGCTGGGAAAAACCAAACCCCGTTCCGTCTGACCTCGCCGGTTATAATATATACCGAGGGGTCTGCGGAGGAGACTCTGTCTGTGTAGAGTATGAGCAAATAGATCCCAAATTATACCACGAACCGAGGTGCACAAAATGGGAATGGCGACCTTATCCTATGTATCTGGTAGGAAATATGGACCATCCCGACAGTCTTAGTTATAAAGATTTCACAGTACCACCCAGTTCCCCAATTTGTTACAGATATACAATAAAAGCTTACGATCTAAGTCAGAATTTGAGCGATACTTCCAAAACCGTTTGTCAGAAATTGAGAGAGGAAACACCGCCTGCTCCACCTATCATTGCAGGTCTTAAGGCAAGAGATAGAGCCATAAAGGTCGAGTGGGTATCTTCGCCTGTACAGGATTTATTTGGATTTATGGTCTATAGAGCAGATAAAGAGGGCGGTAAATACATAAGAGTAAGTGATACTCTTTTATTCCCTGAGAAGATAGACTGCGATGATATACCCGCCACCAATGTATGGGCGGCTGATTCAGTCTTCTCCTTTATCGATACTACAGTCGAAGAAAAGAAGGTATACTGGTACAGAGTAAAAGCTGCAGATTACGGCGGGAACATCGGAGATCCTTCAGTTCCGATAGAGACATACACTTATAATCTCGGACCTCCGCCAACACCGAAAGCTCTCCAGATCACTCAACCAGCAGGAAAGTGTGCACTTCTTATAGAATGGAAGCCAGCGTATAAAAAGGAATATGCCGGTTTTGTTGTATTCAGAAGTTCCGATCCCGCTGAGGGTTACCGGCAGATTAGTCCACTATTAAGAGAAAGTAAGTTCCTCGATAATACGGTCATCGGCAATAAAGATTATTACTACAAAGTCCAGTATTTTGCTAAAAACGGTAACCGGTCACTCGTTTCAACTGCCAAAAACGGTAAGGCAACGCCTTAAGGGGGGATGAGATGAGAAAAATAATCTTAATCTTAACTTTATCGATTGTTGTTGGCCTGGCAATTCCTTCGTATGCCGCGGATGAATTCATCGAGAATCACACGTGGGGGTTCAGAAATACGACTTATTTCACCGATGGGGGCGGCTCTACAGTGCTGCCATGGGAAATATACGTCAGGAGTTTTATAGGCATATGTCCGGATTCAAATGAAGCAAAAGTTTTATGTCCCCTGGATTATGCTTTTTATCATACTTACAATGCTGCTTTCGCGGTTGCGTCGGGCAATTGCTTTGGTATGAGTTTGCTTACCAATATAATTCACAAAGAAGAAGGATATATGGGTTTCTGTAAACCAATCTATACTTATTCCGGAGGTTTTGATGGACCCACTTCTGCAAAATTGTGTACTGTTATAACTGTTATGCAATGTCATGAATGGAGCCATGCCGGTATTATGTGGATGGCTGAAAATATAACAGGTACACATGCGGCAGACGGAAATTACGCTTATGAACAGGTCGAGTATTATCTCTCGATGGGAGATTTGCCTGTACTTACAATAGTGAAGGATTTAAGTTTTGAGGGTCATACATTGGTTCCTTACAAAGTCGAAGAGACAGGCTCAAAAAGATATATTTATATACACGACTCAAACAAATGGATTCCTGAACGTCAGGACTATTACGATAGTGACAGCAATTATATAGAGATAACTAAAAGCAGCGGGGATTGGTCTTATTACTGGGGTAAAGATAAATGGGGTGTAGACGAATTCTGGGGGACGTCCAGTGGTGGTTATATATACGCAACTCCCATGTCTACTGTAAAGGCTACTTCCCGTAACCCACTCCAACTTGGTGGAATTACAGACGCCATGAATCATATCTTTCTCACCGGTGCGAATGTTTCTCAGATTACGGATGATGATGGGCATAAATTCTACAAATCAAGCGCAAGCTCACATAATAGAATATCCGATATAGAAGATAACCCTTCTCTTAAAATGAAAAATGTGATAAGAATGCCTATTACTTCTGCTGCTCTGCGAAGAAAAAGGCCCGGAAGGACGAAGAATGCTCCTGAGATTTACTTTGCAATTGGTTCGGAGGGGAAAAATTTCAATTTTGAAATAGCTTCAACCGGAAAGAAATACAAATTCGAAATGGCTGGTAAAGATAATATAATAAGGCTCACTGCACCCGGGGGTTCAAGCGGCAGAGATAATTTCGAGGTAAAAAAACTTTCCTCCGACAACCAGGAATTAAAATTAAGCAGCAAAAGGGGCGCGGCGAAGTTTGAAGTTGAATTACATCGTACGGTTCCCGGTTCCGAAACGTCAAGAATATTTAAAGTGACAAACCTAACGGCTCCGAGTTCTTCACCTGTAAAACTGCGTCTGTCAGAGGGTAGAGATGCTCTGCTAGTTAAAGGAGAAAAAGGGGCTGTTAGCTGTAATCTCCAGATAACCCAGGTTGCAGACGGAAAAATAACAAAGATGCCCGCCAGAACATTAAACGTTTCGGGAAAAGAGTGGCAGCAGGTAACTCCAAGTGACTGGAACAAATTAGGCGGCGCGAGCATTAAAGTAAAAAAGCTAAAGATGCTGATGCCTCCGGATCCTTTAGGTAATAAAAAGATGCCTCCGGATCCTCTTGAGAAGAAATAAATCGGAGGGAAACTAAAAGATGAGAAGGATAGCATTACTTGTTCTATTGATTTCATTTGCTTGCTATGCCGGTTTAGTTGAGTTTTCCGGTTCCGCAAACTTATACGGAGAGTATGATATGATAGAGGGTGGAGATACTCTGGTAGAGCCGTCCTCTCAGGTGAGGTTTACCGTTAGTCCAACTATATCTATCGCCACTTTGCCTATAAATTTTGATTTCCAGTTAAGTTCTCTGGAGTCAAAATATCGTCAGGCTCTTAACAAATACCGAATAAGCATAGAGCCGGAAAAAATGCTCAGGGACAAAGTCAATGTACCTAGTTTTGTTCTCGCTATTTCCAACGTTGAATTCGGGACCTGCTATCCGTACTTCACTCCTTACACTCTTTCGAGTGTACCCGTTTCCGGAGGAGGAGCCGAACTGAACCCGTGGATCTTCCACCTGGAAGGTTCAATGGGAAAACTGCAGAGAAGCGTTGACTGGTCTGATACAACTTATACCGACTATGCGTATGAGAGGAGTTTAGTTGCTTTTAGCGTAGGTTTGGGCAGAAAAGAATCTTCTCATCTCCACTTTATTTATATGCATTCAGGAGACGATTCAACTTCAGTAGATCCTCTATTTATCCCTGCTTATAGTGATTCGGATAGTGTAGAAATTGTGAAACCTATGGAAAATTATGTCGCAGGTATTGATTTCAAGTTATCTCTTTTTGATAACAGATTCTATATAGAATCTGAGGTCGCAGGAATGGAAGTAACAAGAGATATACGCCTACCTGAGCTAACCTTTGAAGGAGTTCCTTCTTTTCTTACCAACACCTTTCACCCCAGACTCAGCAGCTCATTCGATTTCGCATTCCAGGTTAAATCCGCTCTGGATATTTACGATACGGAAATATCAGGCTCGGTTGCTATGGTTGGACCGGGCTTTGAGTCCTTCGGAAATCCATATTTGCGTAATGACGTCTTCTCCTACGAAGCGGGCATAAAGCAAAATCTTTTCAATAATAGCATGTTCTTATATGGTTCTTTAGAAAAGGAAACAGATAACATTCTAGGGATAAAAGGTTCTACTACAGCTTTTGATGCCTACGAGTTTGGCATAGGCTTCAACTTCACGTCTCTACCGTATGTGGATTTTTCTTTCAGTCCTTATACTGAAAGAAACGATTCTCTTGCTCTGGATAGGAGCAGCAATATGTATTCTGTTAATACCGGCTATAATTTGGTTTTCTCGAATATCAGCAACTATTTAAGTCTTTTCTTTTCCTATCAGGATTATGAGGATCTGGACGATGCTAATAATTATTCCGGGAGAGCTATTTCGGTTAGCGATGATATTAGCTTTATGATTCCTCTTAATCTCTCTTTTGCCGTTGATTATTCTGAAACGAGTTATCCTGATATTAGTGATGAGATTTTATCTTTCGATGTCGGGGCATACTATACCTTTTTTGAAAATTGGACAAACGGGATTGGGTTTAATACTTCTTCGGGAACCGATGAAACATCTATGAATGGATTATACTTCAATTCTTCATTATATATGGGTTCCTTCGCTAATTTGAGCGTAGATATAGAGAGAAACTTCTATGACGGCGAAACCGATGATGAGGATTACGACGAGTGGCGCTTAATCGGAAGCATATCCAGCAGCTGGTAAATCGGTTTATTAGAAAATTTGAAAAGAAAGAAAATTCTAATAATCGAAGATGACTACGATCTTTCCGCTTTGATGATTAGACATTTACATTCAGCCGACTTTGATGTTTTAAATGTCGGAGACGCAATTCAGGGAGTACTATTCGCTAGGAAAGAAATCCCTAATTTAATTGTTCTCGATTTAATGATACCCGGTGGCGGCGGTTTAAAGGTTTTAGAGAGATTAACCCAACTGCCTGAGACCCAATCTATACCCGTTATAGTTCTTACCGGTGTAAGTGATCCCGAAATGAAGAAAAAGGTACTGGAAACAGGTGCAATCGAATATTTAGAAAAACCTTATAATGCGCAAGAATTTTTAAGAAGCGTTGAGGAACACATAAAAGAAGATGAAAATGCAGAAGAGGGCGACATCAACGGAACTATCTTAATAGTTGATGACGATAGTGATTTTGCAAAAATGTTGGCTCATGATTTAGGAAAAGCTAATTATAGAACTTATACTGCGTATGATGTGGATCAGGGGATACACCTTGCCCGTGAGGAGAGACCGGATTTAATCATTATTGATTTATTACTTCCTGGTGGGGGAGGTTTTACTTTGTTCGAACATCTTAAAAGTTTAGCATATACTCAGAATACACCTGTCATTGTACTTACGGCGGTAACGGACGAAGAATCCAGACAAAAAATGATGGAAGCAGGCGTCAAATATTACATCGAAAAACCTTATAATATAAGTTTTTTATTAGACGCGATCGAGGTCGCAATATAACCTGGAGTACCAACTCTTAAATAGGTTATTCTTTAAGCGCGTCGATTAGACTTTGGAAAGTGTAAGGACATGTATCCGAATTGAGCTCTATTCCGTTTTTCTTTAGTTTATTTGCCAACCTTACAGCAGAAGGAACGTCACAACCTGCTTCGTAAACCTCTTTCCAATCAGTTTCTTCTGTGGGAGAAGAAAAAATCAATTCGCCTCTTACCATTAAACTAATTCTATCGACAAAGGATATAACATTATCAAGTTCCTGTGAAATTATAATCACTCCGACCCTACCCCTTAAACTCTCAATAACTTCCGAGAGTCTATTCTTAAATTGCCAGTCGAGCCCTGAGAAAGGCTCATCCAGTATCAAATAAGTTGGCTCCCAGACAAGTATGGAAGCAAAAGCAACTATTCTCTTCTCTCCGTAAGATAGATCAAATGGTGAAGAATCAAGAATTTCCTGATTCAACCCAAGAAAATCAATTATATTTTTAATTTTTCTATCGACATCTTCAATTCCGAATCTTTTTGCTCCATAAGCTATTTCTTCATACACAGAATCATTAAAAAAAAGGTCCTCAGGAAACTGAAAAAGCAAACCCATTCTTTTTCGCCATTCGATAATATCCTTTCTCGGAGAAAAAACTCTCCCATGACTCGGTTTGAGAAGACCTTTTATTATCATGGCAAGAGTGGTTTTGCCAGCTCCATTTGGACCTACAAGTAAATGAACTTCATCCGAGGCAAAGGACACAGAACAGTTTTTAATAACTTTCTTGTTTTCATAGCCAAAACAAATGTTCTTTAACACAATCATTTTAGGAGTTCCAAAATCTTTTCATATTGAGGAATTTCTTCTTTGTTTTTCCTCAACAAATTAAAAAAGGCAGAATCATACGAAAAATGAGAGCTACCTTCAAGATCTTCTGTCTTGGCTTCAAAATTTATTTTACTCTTTTCCAGGAGAATAACCCTTTCTCCGAAATTTATTTCCTGAAAGTTTTGAGTAATAATTAAAAGAGAAGCGGCAGAGTTTTCCCATATCGTATATATCTTTTCTCTCGATTTTCTGTCCAGAAAAGAAGTTACCTCATCAAATATCAAATATTCCGGCTGCATAGCATAAATACTGGCTATAGCAACCATTTGTTTTTCTCCTGCCGAAAGAGAAGAAGGATCCCTATCTAAGATTTGTTCTAAATTAAATTCTTCTATAACAGCCTCAACCCTTTCTTTTATTTCAGAACTTTCTTCTTTAATATTACTTAGACCAAAACCAATTTCTCTCCGGACATCCGTGGTTACAAACTGGGTTTCCGGATCCTGAAAGACAATACCTATTTTTTTTCGCAAAGTTTTTAAATCAAAATCTACAATATCTTTAGAATCTATAACTATACTACCAGGTTCAGAAGGAATAATACCCGAAAGACCCAACGCCAGAGTGCTTTTGCCTGCACCCGTTGGTCCAACCATTACTATTTTCTCACCCTTATTCCAAGTAAAATCAAAATTTTGAATGACGATATTTTCGTCTCTTTTTAAAGTTAAAGAGTAAGTTTTTATCACTTGGAAAGATTAGTATGTATAAGAAAAAGTATCGAAATAATCCATGGGATTTACGGCACGTCCCAAAACTCTAACCTCATAATGCAAATGAGTTCCGGTTACAAAACCCGTAGAACCCATAGCACCGATTCTCTCACCCCTCTCAACCTTCTGCCATTTTTTTACATAGATTCGTGAAAGATGGGCATATCTGGTTACAATACCATAACCATGGTCAATATCCACTGTTAACCCATATCCTCCAAATCTCCTGGCAGAAGCAACTATTCCGTCGGCAGTAGCGACAACCGCCGTATATGGTCTATTGGCTATATCGTAGCCTTTATGAAATTCACGTTTTCCTGTAATAGGGTGTCTGCGCCAACCAAAACCGCTTGTGATATAACCATGAGTGGGCCATATTGATGGAACGTGTGAAAGCCTGTCCTTTAATTCTCCTAATTTTCTTCCCGCTTTGTCAAAAGATTGTTCTTCAAGTTCTACAAGATTGTAAATTCTGTTAATCTGTTTTTCCAATCCCTTAACACTGGAATCTAAATCCAACGAATAAAATTCTTTGCTCTGGGGAAAACCACCCACACCCATTTGTTTGGTCGATTTATTCACAGGCTCCAATTTGCCCGTTAGCGCTAAAATCTCATTGTTCTCGCCGATCCGAAACAAACTTTCCTGAAGAACGGCAACGTCTTTTTTCACTTTGAGGAGTTTTTGTAAATATCCCTGCTTTTTAATTTCTAATCTATGACACTCTTCTAACAATGCCTTCCTTTTAGTGCCTTCAATAGTAATATATGTAAAAGCCCCAAGGAATGTGCTTAACAGTATGATTGTATAGAAGACTACCCGCTCATTTAAAGGTATACCCCTCACTTTCCCTTTATTTGTAATAAAGAGTAACGTCCATTTCTTCATTGCTCATATATTCTAATGATTTTAGGCCATTTTGTCAAGGTATTTTTTTTATTTGTCCATTATTATTGGCATTTTTTATAATTACCGAAATAAAAAAAAATAAACATAGTATTCGTTATCCCTTGCTTTTTGATATTCCTTATATATTCTATTTGCGGGGGAAAAATGAATAAACCTTTTAAAAGTGTAATGAGAATAAGTTTATCCGTAATTCTAATACTCATTATTTTATTTGTAGTTCTAAATATACTATTGCAGAAATATTCATCAAGTGATTCTCAAAAGAATTATCCTGTCAAAAATGTTATAATAATGGTACCGGATGGTTGTTCTAATAGTATTCAAACTCTTGCCAGATGGAAAAAAGGAGACGCACTTTTTCTCGATAGTATTTTAGTAGGAGCGGTTAAAACCTACATGGCGAATTCAGTCATTACGTGTTCGGGTGCGGCTGTTACAGCCTTTGCTACCGGTTACAAAACAACGGGGAAATTCGTAAGTGTCGGTCCCAGAGCAGAAGATGTATTAACTACATTTAAACACCCGGGGGCGGAAATGGAATACCGCCCTTTAGCCACAGTTTTAGAAGGCTCAAGGCTACTAGGTAAATCCACGGGACTGGTTGCAACAAGTAATATCGCGCATGCAACTCCCGCAGGTTTCGCCTCTCACACGGACAACAGAGATAAATTCAATGAGATCGCAGAACAAATGGTTTACGCCGATGTAGATATCCTTTTTGGAGGAGGGCTTGAAAATCTCCTTCCGGAATCAGAAGGAGGAAAGAGAACCGATGGGGAAAATTTATTAAAAGTTATACACGATAAAGGATATCAAATAGCAGAAAATAAAATAGAAATGCAAAACATAACTTCGGGAAAGACCTGGGGAATTTTTGCACAGGAGCATATGGATGCGGATTTAAACCGCAGAGAATTCAAGTTCGACCAACCATCTCTAGCAGAAATGACTGCTAAAGCAATCGAATTGCTCTCAGAGGATAAGGATGGATTTTTCCTGATGGTAGAAGGTAGCGAAATCGATTGGGCAGGGCATGATAATGATCCGATATATATGGTCACAGACTTCTTAGCATTTGATGAAGCGGTAAAAGTAGCTGTTGATTTTGCAAGAAAGGATAAAAAGACCCTGGTATTAGCCTTTCCGGACCATAATACAGGAGGGCTAACTATAGGTAGTTGGACATCAGATGTACCATATGCCGAAACTAAAGTTGAAGATTTAATCGCTCCTTTAAACAAAATGAAAGTTACAGCCGGCGCCATAACACATAATTTTGGGTCCGATCATTCTTATGCTAATTTATCAAAAGAAATAAGTAAATGGTGGGGAATTGACATTACCAGAGAAGATTATAAAGAAATCAAAAAACTAGAAAGAGAAATTGCAAGAAGAAATAATAAAGCGGATTCTTTAGCCAGAGCTATTTCAAAGGTAATAAGTAAAAATTATACCGTTTTAGGCTGGACTACGGATAATCACACCGGAGAAAACGTTCCGCTCTGGGCTTATGGTCCTAACCGCCCCATTGGCCTCTACGATAACACAGAACTGGCAAAAATCACAGCCGCGGCTTTAGGCTTTGATTTAGATGAAATAAACAAAGAACTTTTTGCGGAAGTCGGAAAAGTCTTTCCTGATTATAGCCTGGATAAATCCGATACAGCAAATATCGTTTTAAAAATCGACTCATTTAAACTTCCTGTAAACAAAAATATACTCATCTCGGAAGACAAAACTTACGAATTAAACGGAATTGTAGTGTATGCCCCAAAAACCAACAAATTATATATACCTAGGGAAGCAGTTCGTATAATCAAGAAACCAAGCAAATAAGAATCTATTAGTGTGTTAGTGCGTGGGTGTGTTGGTGTGTTTTTTAACGCAAATTCAAAAGTATTGTTGAGGTTTCGTGTATTTAGTGTGTTTCGTGGCTCAAAAAAGTAAATAGTTGACATAACTTCCATTAATTATATAATTTATATTGTTATGAAAGTTGAAATAAAAAAGATAAATGGTTTAAAATTAAAGGGAAAAGACGATTCAGGGCATGAAATTGTGATTGATACTAAAAAAGAACTCGGCGGTCACGATTCTGCGCCCAGTCCTATGAAACTTCTTCTTCTTTCCCTCGGAAGCTGTACTTTGATGGATGTTATTTCTCTCATTGATAAAATGCGCGTGGATTACGACGATATAAAAGTCCAGGTATCGGGAGAAAGACACGACGAACACCCAAAGATTTTCAAAAACATTCAAATCAAATACATTGTCCACGGCAAAAACCCGGATAAAACAAAAATAAAAAAGGCAATAGACCTATCAACCGAAAAGTACTGCTCTATACATGCAATGTTAGAAAAAACAGCCTCGATATCCAATAGTTTAGAAATTATAAAACAAAAATAGAATTCCGGAGGTATAATGAGAGAAGATAAATTTACACAGAAAGCAAAAGAAGCTCTTTCCATAGCGCAGTCTTCTCTTTCAAAATTCAATCATTCGGAAATGACTCCTCTTCATCTTTTATACGGATTACTCGATGACCCTGAAGGTATCGTACCAAAATTAATAGAAAATATGGAATTAAACAGCGATCAGGTAAAAAACAGAGTGTTGGACGAACTGGAGAAGATTCCAAAAGCTTACGGCTCAGTACAGGTTTACCTATCATCGCAGGCAAATAAAGCTCTGGACAACGCCTGGGAAGAAGCCAGGAGATTGAACGACAAATATATTGGAACCGAGCATATACTACTTGCATTGACCGATGATACAGGGAAAGCCGGAGAAACACTTTCAAATTTCGGAATAAACAAGGAAAGAATTTTTTCTTCTCTAAAAAAGGTAAGGGGCGAGGGAAGAATCGAAGACCCGGATGCCGAAAGCAAATATAAAATACTGGAAAGATATACAAGGGATCTTACGGAAGAGGAAGGTGACCCTGTTATTAATCGCGAAAAAGAAATCCAGCGAGTAATGCAAATCTTGATTAGAAAGACAAAAAACAATCCTGTGCTTATTGGTGAAGCAGGTGTTGGCAAAACCGCCATTGTTGAAGGTTTGGCGCAAAGGATTAAAAGTGAAAAAGTTCCTGAATTATTAAAAAACAAAAGAATTCTCGAACTTGATCTTGCCGGTCTTATAGCTGGAACTAAATTCAGAGGAGAATTTGAAGACCGGCTTAAAGCAATTATGGGAGAATTGGAGAAGAAAAAAGACGAACTTATTCTTTTCATTGATGAGATTCATACGGTAGTAGGAGCCGGAGCCGCGGAAGGAGCAATGGATGCTTCCAATATGATGAAACCTTTCCTAGCAAGAGGATCAATGAAAACGATAGGAGCCACGACTATTTCCGAATACAGAAAATATATTGAAAAAGATCCTGCACTCGAAAGAAGATTTCAACCCGTATGGGTAAACGAACCATCGGTAGCCGATTCCATAGAAATATTAAGAGGATTAAAAGAATCCTATGAAAAGTATCACGGGGTCGAAATAGAAGATTCCGCAATTGAGGCATCCGTAAAACTATCCAAACGTTATATAACGGACAGGTACTTGCCCGATAAGGCAATCGACCTGCTAGATGAAGCATGCGCAAAGCTTCAACTTGAAAAAGCGGACATACCCGGAGATTTAAAAAAGAAAGAAGAAAAAATAAAAAACCTCCAGGAGGAAGCAAAGAAATCCGCTGAGGAAGGAGAACATCGAGACGCTCATAAGATAATGGAAGAAGAAGAAAAATTGAGGGAAGAATACGAAAGAGAAAAAGAAAAATGGGATGAAGTCCATACCTGCGATAAGCCCATAAGCGAAGAGGACATCGCAGTTGTAGTTTCCGACTGGACCGGCATACCTGTAAGCAAAATGCTTGAAAAAGAAAAGCACAAACTTACAAATCTCGAAGAAGAAATCCACAAAAGAATAGTAAACCAGGAATACGCAGTAAAAGCTGTTGCGGACTCTATAAGAAGGGCCCGTTCCGGTATTTCCAACCCGGATAGACCTATAGGTTCTTTTATATTCTTAGGCCCCACGGGTGTAGGAAAAACAGAACTGGCAAAAGTACTCGCCTGGATTCTTTTTGATTCTGAAGAAGCTCTAATAAGGGTTGATATGAGTGAATTTATGGAAAAACATTCTATTGCCCGACTCATCGGAGCTCCCCCGGGATATGTGGGATATGAAGAGGGAGGTTACTTAACCGAAGCGGTCAGAAAAAGACCTTACTGCGTAATTCTCTACGATGAAATAGAAAAAGCTCATCCTGAAGCTTTTAATATTTTGCTTCAAATTTTAGACGATGGAAGACTCACCGACGGAAAAGGTAGGACGGTAAATTTTACCAACACGGTCAATATAATGACATCAAATATTGCCTCTGATGTGATTCAGAACCTCGCGGACAACTATGACCTTCTCGAAGAAAAGGTTACGGAACAACTGAGACTAAAAATGAGACCCGAGTTCTTAAATAGAATCGACGATATAATAATCTTTAAACCTCTTAATCTCGAACAGGTAAAGGCAATTGTAGACATAATGATACACGACCTCTCAGAACGCTTAAAGGAGTCTAACATAGAATTGGAGATAACAGAAAAGGCAAGAGACTTACTCGCAGGAAAAGGCTATGACAAATCTTTTGGAGCAAGACCTCTGGCAAGAACCATTCAAAAATTTATTGAAACACCTCTATCCCTTAAAATAATCGACGGTAAAATCAGTAAGGGAAAAGTATTGATCGACGTGAAGGATAAGGAGTTTGTTTTCAAAAAGAAATGATAGATATGGTGTGGGGAGGACGATTCAACCATTAAACTATTTAACCATTCAACTAATTCTATGGCTTTTGATTTTTTCCTTAATGTCTTAAAGACAGAGAATTACTAATGAAATTAATTAAAAATCTCGAGGAACTTGCCAGAGATTCAAACCCAGTAAGAAAAGACCTCTTAACAATTCTGGATTATACCCTCAAAGAAGCTCTACCCGAAACCACCATAAACAAAACGGTGAAATTAGAGAACGATATACTGAAAATAACTGATAAAAAGTTTGCGTTATCAAATCTTAACAATATTTTTGTGATAGGCAGCGGAAAGGCAACCTACAGAATGGCAAAATCTCTACATAATATACTGGGAGAAAAAATATCCAGAGGAATTATAACAATAAAAGAATCCTCAAAGAAAGACATAGGACCTATTAAAGTCATTCAGGCAGGACACCCCCTGCCTACCGATCAGGGAGTAAAAGGAGCAAATGGGATTTTATCTCTCGCAGAAAAAACAGACAAAAAAGATCTTATAATAGCTCTTATTTCCGGAGGCGGCTCCTCTCTGCTTGCAGCACCCCTAAACGGCGTAAGCCTTACTGACCTGCAAAAAACCAATGAATTATTGTTATCATCAGGCGCTTCTATAAAAGAAATAAACACAATAAGAAAACATATCTCAAAAATTAAAGGCGGGAGGCTTTCAGGAGCCGCTTATCCAGCTAATTTAATTTCCCTTATTATCTCTGATGTGGTCGGAGATGATTTATCTACAATAGCTTCTGGTCCAACAGTCGGCGATAGCACTACTTACAAAGACGCGTATGAAATATTGGAGAAATTTGATCTAATGAAAAAAATCCCCCCTTCCATTTTAAATATCATTAAAAGCGGTACCGAGGGTAAGATCCGAGAAACTCCCGGCCCTGAAGATAAAACTCTATCCAAGACTTTTAATAGAATTATTTTGAACAGCACAAAAGCATTGGAAAGTGCACAAAAGAAAGCTATTGAGCTTGGCTATAATACATATATTCTTTCCTCAAAGCTTGAAGGCATAGCAAGAAAAGTCGGAGCCTATCACGCTGAAACGGCAAAAGAAATCAACCTATCCGGAACTCCAGTAAAACCACCTGCAATAGTCCTCTCCGGAGGGGAATGCGTGGTTTCACTCGACGAAATCGGAAAAGAAGAGGGTGGTCCAAACCAAGAATGCGTAATAGGTTTTGCGGAAAAAATTAATTCCTCAGAGAAAACAGCTTTTCTTTCCGTTGATACTGACGGGATAGACGGGTATTCCAGTTTTGCCGGCGGAATCATCGGAGGCAATAAGATGAAAATATCAGGGAAAGGAATAGAAGAAGCGCTAAGGAAACATTCCTCATCAAATTTCCTCCGTAAAATAGGAGGTGGAATTATTACCGGAGAAACAGGCACAAACGTGAACGATCTTAGAATTTTAGGAGTTTCATAGTAAAATCAATTCTCGCATAGAGCTACGGTGAACACAGAGAAAAAATAAATTTTTGTTTTTTCACTAAAACCTGAAACCTGAAACCTGAAAAATATAATTAGCTATAGCTAATTATATTTTTCCGCTCTCTCCAGTCTCTCCCCTATCGGTGGATGGCTGTAATAGACAAGCTTAACCCAGAAATTCGGATACGCATTAGAAAGATTTCTGTTCGCAAGACCCGCCATTGCCCTTTTGAACGCCTCAACATCTCCTGACAGTTTTAGTGCCTCGTCGTCCGCCTGATTCTCAAAATAACGGACAAGGGCGTTCTGTAAAATTTTTAAGAAAGTCAGATCTATAAGACTTAAGGCTAATAAAAACATTGGAAGAAGTGTAATATTTGCCCTAACAGCGTTTAAAAAATGCGGAAATAAAGTGGTAAAGGTTAAATGCAAAACATAAAAAGAAAACAAATTGAAAAAGAGACCGGTAAAAATCATCTTTGGTATATGTGCTTTTCTGTAATGCCCAACTTCATGAGCGAGAACAGTCCTTATTTCATCAGTTTCCATATTATTGATAATATTATCCGTCAAAATAACTCTCTTGGTTTTTCCTAAGCCCGCGAGCATCGCGTTTTCTTTTGTAGTTTTACGGCTCGTATCTTCCCTGAAAAAGCCTTTAATCTTAAGACCTCCTTTCTCCAGAATGCCCCTCAAAGAGTCTTTTAACTCCTCATCTTCTATAGGCTCATATTTATGAAATATTGGCATAATCCATACCGGAAAGATTATAGACATAACAACGGAAAAGAAAACCATAAAACAGGATGCCACAAGCCACCATAAGTTTCCGAATTTTTGAAATATGTACAAAAGTGCTCCAAATATTATTATACTAAGAACAAGGGATACCAGAAAACCTTTTAAATGTTCTTTAAACCATTGCCCTCTGGTTTGATTCGAGAAACCGTATTTCTTTTCAATAACAAAGTCCGAAAGATAAGACAAAGGAAGACTAATAATTTCCTGTAGGCTTGCGTAAATAAACATATAAACAATAAAAACAAAAACAATATAAGAGAAAATATGCCAATTCGAAATCTGGTAAGATAGTCCGGAAAAATAAAAAGTTAGATTAAAAACGGCTGACAGAAGCATTCCCCAAAGGGCTATCTTTCTACCTGTCCATTCATAAACTTTCGCTTTTTTCTGTTTTCCCCTATCCAACAAAGGATGAATTTCTCTTTCCATATTAATATCTAAGGAAGATTATAAAAAACTCAAAAAAAGCAAGGGGGATTTTTTTACCCGAAGGGTAAAAAAATAGTTTATTAGTTAATTAGTTAATTGGTAAATTGGTAAAAAAATCTTTGTGTTCTTTGTAAACTTTGTGGTTTAATTAGTTTTTTGGATTTAGGGGTTAGGATTTAGTTTGGGCCTTGGACTCCGGACTTTGGACATTAAGAACTCTCTTGTCAGAAAAGAAAAAAAACATATTATATACAAAATGAAAAACTTAAATGAAGAGGCTTTCTCTCTTCTAAAAAGAAATATAAAAAAGGGATACAGTAAAAATTTCAAAAGAAATTATTTCTATCTATCCCCTGATTCCGTTCACTTTCACCAGTGGTTCTGGGATTCATGTTTCCATATAATCGTGATGTCAAAATTCGACTCCGAAATAGCAAAAAAGGAATTCGAAACTTTAATCTCGGTTCAACAAGAGGATGGATTTATTCCTCATATTATTTTCTGGAAATGGCGGCTCAGAGATCGATTTCAGAAATGGTGGCAGAAGGAAGTAAATTCAAAAAAAACAAATCTTTTCACCGCGGAAATCCAACCCCCTGTAATAGGTCTTTCTCTTCTCGAAATCTATAAAAACTCAGAGGACCTGGAATTCGTCAAGAAAAACATCGAAAAAGTAAAAAGATACTACCTATATCTAAAAGAAAAAAGAGACCCGGATAATGACGGGCTTATTTCCATAATAACTCCTATGGAATCGGGTATGGATTTATGCCCACATTACGATATTCCATTCGGAAATACAAAATATGACCCTCTGGAAACAAAAAAACATATCACCGAAATACTTACCCAATATAAAAATTGGAACTGGAACCTGGATAGAATTTTCGAGTCTTCTCTTTTCGATGTCGAGGACGTTTCATTCAATACAATTTATTGTCTGGGATTATATGCTCTAGCGGAACTATACGGAATATTCGATAAAGACAAACAAGAAGAAATAAAAAACTGGGCTGACAGCGTAAGACAGGAAATTATAGATAAATTATGGTTCGATGACCAGGAAATATACTTCAGCCTATATCACCATGGGGGCTCAGAGATTCCAATGGAGATAAAAACAATCTCTTCTCTATTCCCCTTAACTCTACCAATTCCCACTTTCCACATTGACCATTTGATAGAGCACCTGCAAAACGAAAGGGAATTCTGGAGCCCTTATCCTATAACCAGTGTTGCCATGAATGAAAGTTCTTTCGGCCCCTTAACCGATACTCGCATTATATGGAGAGGAACAAGCTGGATTAATACAAACTGGTTCATTGCAAATGGATTGGAGAAAAAAGGATATACTGCGCTCGCAAAAAAAATTTCGAAAAAGACAATCGAACTTGTATTAAAATTTGGGTTCTGTGAATATTATGACCCCTTCGACGGACACCCGGGAAAAGCAATGAAAAATTTTGGCTGGTCCACTCTCGCAACCGATTTTATCGAGCTATTGAATCGAAACTGAATAGCGATTCGGTTACTCCAAATCAGTTAAATAGTTGAATTGTTGAGTCGTTGAATAGTAAAAACAAAAAATATTCTTTGTAGTCTTTATGGTTCAATTTTTTTTGGAGTTGGAATGGAATTCTAACTTCCGACTCCTAACTTCTAAATTTTTTTTTAGATATACGAAATTTTTCCCTTTCTTTTTGTACCAGAAGTTCCGACTTCTTCTTTCTCCGCTTCAGCTCCCCCAGACAAAACTGAATCCCAGAGATCGGCGCTCTCTTCAGAAAGAGCATCCCCAAAATGAATGGAAATTTCTTCTTCTACTTCCTCTCCCGACATCTTTCTATTAAGAATCTTAATTTTCTCCTTGACATCCGCGAAATCCTGGTCTATTCTGATTATTCTTTTATACTGTTCAAGAGCCTCTCCATATTGACCCTGCCGAGCATACAAATTACCAAGATGATAGAAAAATGCTGCTTTTTGATCTTCCCGGAAGTTTTTATTGTTTATAACCAGCTTATAAATATCTTCCGCTTTATCTTTTTGCTCTAAGATTTCATGACAAACGCCTAACATTTCAAGCGACTTCAACCTCCAGGATTTCTCTTTCATTGCTTTTTTAAATTCATCTATAGCCTCTTCAATAAGATCCATTTCCTTGTACGTAATACCAAGATTAAAATGTGCGGCATAATCAGTAATATCTAATTCTTCTCTAGCTTTATTCTTAAATTCTTCTAACAAAGTATCTAGTGACGGTGCTTTTACGTCGGGCTCTTCCTTTAAAACCATCTGCTCACTAACTTCCGCCTCAAATAACCCTTCAAAATCCAGACTCTCTCCAACCTTCTCTTTCTTTACTTTACCCTTTTTCTTCTTACCTCGTACTTGTTCGAGAATTACAGAACCCGGATCTATATTTTCGATTTTATCCAGAATCTTTTCTGCCTCAGAATCAGCTTTTTTATCCTTTAAGCATTCATAAAGAGAGAAATACGATTCGACCGATTTCTCCTTGTTGTTTAATTTCAGAGCACTTTGAATCATTTTCTGGCGACAGATGATGTTTGAAGGTTGTAATTCAGCTACTTTATTAAATATATTATATGCTTCTTCATAATCCTTCTTATTTAAATTAGCTTCCGCTGCTTTAACGTAATATTCCGCGGATTCCTCGACAGAACCGACAGATTCATAGAGTTCAGCAAGATTCATCCAATCTTCCCACCCCGTAACCGCTACCTCTATATCACCTTGATCTGCAGCGGTTGGTCTCTCCATCAATTCTATTTTTTCAGGTTCTTTTTCTTCTTCCTCCTCCCCCATATCGAATAACCCCTCAGTGCTCTTGACAACAGGCTCACTTTTTTCTTCTACTTTGGCTTCCGATATTTCTTCCTCGACTGCTTCAAGAAGTCCAATTCCTTCCTGTTTAAATTCCACCACCATCTCATCAGGGAGTTTCGTCTCCTCTTTTTTAACTCCTTCTTTTTTCTCTACGTCAAACTTTACGACATTTTCAACATTGGGAGCCAAAGTAGCGATTCGGGCCTCCATCTCTTCAACTTCCTCAACTCTTCCCTGCTCTCTGAATATATCTTTTATCTCATTTAACTCTGAAACCGCTTCTTCAAATTTACTCTGATTTTCGTAAATTTCTGCCAGCTTCAGACGAATTCCTAATTTTTTAGGAGTTATATTCACGATTTTCTTTAAGTTCTCAAGGACGCCCTCAATATCACCCTCTTTTTTGTACAATTCAGCCAATTCCTCATATGAGGCTACCGCATCTCCCAATAAACCTTGTTTTTCGTACAAAAAAGCGAGTTCATGCTTAACCAACAACTTATCCTCTCCAAATCTTAGCAACATCTGAGCTATGGCTGTGGCATTCTGATAATATTCCGCTTCTCTATACTTTTCTAGAGCTTTCCAGTAGAATTCTACAGCTCTTTTCTTATTTCCTATCTTATTATAAAGGCTGGCTAATTCTTTTAGGTTATTTGAATCATCAGGTTCCAACTCGCAAACCTTAGTGAGGCACTCAATTGCTTTTTTGGTATCTCCCTGGACCTTTGCTTTATTCGCTTCGTTTTTTAAAGACGATATTTCATTACCTTTTAACATTTATATTTTCACTTATCCCTGTTAAGCATAAGCTCTTCGCCTACTCTTTTTATAATTGATTCCTCAACTATTTTCTTTTTAAGTAGCGCTCCCTCTAAAAGTGCATTATCACAAATAACATTAATTAATCGGGGAACCCCGGATGCAAAATCATATATAAGTTTATGCGCTTCATCACTAAATATTCTCCCTGTAGCGCCTGCTTGTTCTAACCTATAATTTATATACTCTTTCGTGGAACTAAGTGTAAGCGGAGGTAGACTAACAACGGTAGAAACTCTCTGTCTTAAAGAAATATTGCCTTTGATTTTTTCATACATATCTCCCATTCCACTCAATATTATAGTTACCAGACGATAACCTCGAAGCTCCAAATTCAAAAAGCCTCTTATTTCTTCCATTACTTCCGGATTTGTAATATTGTTGGCTTCATCGATAAGAATCACTGTCTTTTTATTAGCTTTATGCCTGCGTTCAAGCTCACCTACCAAATCAACTTTCATCTCTGTTCTGCCTTTAGAGTCAAATCGAAGCCCAAACAATTCTCCCAATTTTTTATCAAACCAGATTGGGGAGAAATCCGGCTGCGTAAGCGTCATAAGACTGCCGGAATAATTCTCTTCTTCTTCAAGATCAGCAAAAATCTTTCTGATAATAGTAGTTTTGCCACAACCAATACCACCGGTTAACAAACCAAGTGCTCTATTCTTTTTTACAACGTGTAATAATTTAACGAGTGCCCGGGTATGTTCAGGACCGCTATAAAATAAATCGGGGTCAGGAATATCCCCGAAGGGTTCTTTGTCTAATCCGTAAAAGGCTTCGTAATTCATCTATTTTCTCCTATAGAAAAACAATTTTTTTCTCTTCGAAACCCTTATCTTTCGGGCTTGATTTTTCCACCTTTACTTTTTCCTCTTCTTTTACTTTTTCCTCTTCTTCCGAGAAGAGATCCACGGGGATTTTCTCTGATTTTTCTTCTTTAGATACAAATCCAAGAAGACTCTTAACATTTTTAAAGTCGGGATTAATACCGTATATTTCCTTTAAAACATCTTCGCCTATCTTCATTTTACCTGAATTTCTTAAAGCTTCGTAGATAGAGTATAATTCCTCTAATTTTTCCTCTTCTTCCAGTTCTCTAGCTAAATTTAGAGAATCACCAAAAGAACCTTTTTGTCTTAATAAAGCAACCAACAATCTTTTAGAATTATGGGAACTATCCAATTCCAAAATTCTTCTATAATTAGCTTCCGCATCAAGAAGCAAATTCTCTCCGTGGAAACCTTTTCCAAGAGCATATCTCAAATCGATTTCATCTTTAGGAGGTTTTGGAACAAAAGCCTTTAATTCAGGAAGAATTTCACCTCTTGTATCTTTAAATACAAGAGCCTTTACCTTTTCATCTTGAGGATATCTTTCCTTTAAAGTTTTCACAACTTGCTGTGCAGCTTTTTCATTTCCAAGAAAAGAATAATATTCGAAAGCTTTTATATAATTATCTCTTGCCTCATCAGGAGAACCTATTTCCCAGAGGAGTTCACCCATCTCAAGAAAAGAATCCGCATCGAATTCACCATCTATTTCAATTTCTACCGGACAAATTATTTTTTTTATTTCTTCAGGAAAATCTTTAGAAATAGCTATAAGGTCTCCCACACTGCCACCATTTTCAAGGAATTCTATCGTGTATTCTTTAAACTCTTTATAAAACTCTATTTTTGAATATTCTTTGATTATATTGAGAAGTTCTCCAAGATTTCGACTTTCTTTATAACGTTTCGATGCATTAACTATTAGGTTAACGTTTTCTTCTCTCAAAAAATAGCCTCCTATTTTTTATAAAAATCTTATATACATTAAAATAAACAATTTACGCTAAAAAGTCAAGTGTTATGGGATTCCATACGAGTTTTAAACCGAAAAGAAACAGTTTTAACGCAAAATATAAATAAAACATAGAGTAACTTTTCAATTGAAATGCAAAAATTAAATATCAAAATGTAAAATTACAAATCAAAGTTCAAAAAAAATGACCACAGAGGACACAGAGAAATAATTGTTTTAAAAAAAGAAAAAACACTGAGGACACAGAGAAAAAAAATAAAAACTCTGTGCTCTCCGTGGTTAAAAAAATCGGGGTTGGGAGAGGTGGGCTCTGTGTGTTTTTATTCATTTTGATTTTTAATCTTTGATATTTAATTTATATAAGTGGTTAACGTATAAATATTGCAATAATCAAGGGGAGAATGGCATAGCCCATAAAGTAATAATCTTTCGAAGTAAACTTAAATTCTTTAATCATTGTCCTTTTTTCTCCGACCTGATAGGCTTTAGCGTGAAGTCCCAAAGCTAATTGTTCCGCTTTTCTGATAGAAGAGTGCACTATTGGAAAAATCAAAGGAAAAATATCTTTTTCTAACCTGACATAACCGCATCTTGCCTTCTGAGCCATTACAGCTCTTTTTCCTTCCTTGAACATAAAAGGGATAAAACGGAAAACTAAAATCATAATCATAGGAATTTCTCTTAAGGTTTCAGATTTAAAACGAAAAAAGAAATTAGATAAACTATCGGCAAGATCGAAAGGGGAAGTCGTAAAACCAAAAAGCATAGCGCTTAAAACAAGTAGAAAAATTCTAACCGAATAAAATATTCCTTTATAAAAACCCTCAATCGTTCCATTTAATACTCCTAATTTGAATAATATTTCCCCGGGTGTTAAAAATAAATGTAAAATAAACGTCAACAGAAACAACAGCAGAAATGGTGTAAAACCTTTAAGAACCTTCCTGGGAGGCAGCTTGGAAAAGAAAAAAGGGGTAGCTATAATCAATGAAAGTAAAATATAAGCTACAGTGCTATTTACGATTAGAACAGATATAAAACACGTAAAAACAAACAACAACTTGCTTTTTGGATTAAGCGAATGAATTAATGAATCTCGCGGATAAAAAGCAAGTTTCACTTATTATTAATTATACTTTTTATTAAACCCAGGAAAAGCGGAGAGGGATTTTCAAGACGTCCTTTAAATTCCGGATGTGCCTGGGTGGCCACAAAAAAGGGATGATCCGGCAATTCCATAAATTCCATAAGAGGTTCACCACCAGGAGGTCTATGAAAACCGCTAAAAACGACCCCAGCATCTTCAAAATTCTTTATATACTCGGGATTAACCTCATATCTGTGTCGGTGGCGTTCAAGAACTACAGGTTCTCCTTTATCCAAAACGCCCAGCCTAAAGTCTTCTTTAATCTCTTTTAATCTTTTTCCATCATATTTCAATCTTTCGGTCTTCTCATACCACTCGAAAACTTTCGTATTCCTCTTCAGTTGTGCTGCATAAGCACCTAATCTCATGGTGGCACCTATCTTTTCGTTTTTTAGAAGTTCCTGCTGCTCACCATAAAAATTTATAACTTTATGTAAAGTATCAGGATTGGCTTCTATTGTATTCGCATCAGTAAGTCCCATAACATTTCTAGCATACTCAACCAGAGCAAGCTGCATACCGAGACACAAACCAAGATAAGGAACTTTATTTTCTCTTGCATACCGAATACTTTCGATTTTGCCCTCAAACCCTTCTTCTCCAAAACCTCCGGGGACAATTATCCCATCCACATCTTCAAGTATTTTTGTACCCTCTTTCTCGATATCCTTGGCATCAATCCACTTAATATTAACCCCTACTTTATCTCCCGCCCCTGCATCTATCAGAGCTCTGGATACAGAAATATAAGAATCCCTCAAAGAAAACTTACCTATATCAAGATATTTGCAAACCATTGCTACATTAACGCTTACTCTGGGATTCATAATTCCATCCAATAACTCAGTCCATCTGCTCCAATCAGGTTTTTTCTTGACGGGAAGTTCCAATTTTCTAAGTAGCTTCTCCCCCAGGTTCTCCTTTTCGAAATTTATAGGAACCTCATAAATACAATCAGTGTCAGGAGCGGAAATGACGAAATCAGCTTCTATATTGGCGTATGTTTCAATCTTTTCTCTCCTCACAGGATCGAGAGATGTCTTGGCGCGGCAAAGTATAATATCTGGAAATATTCCGTGCTCTGAAAGTTGTCTTATAGCCTGCTGTGTTGGTTTGGTCTTCATCTCCTCAATATGTGAGGGGATAGGAAGATAAGAAAGCATTACAATAGCTAAATTTTCCTTCCCCTCCACTCGTATAAGACTTCTTATAGCAAAGAGATAAGGCATGTTCTCATAATCCCCTATTGTTCCGCCAATCTCTACAACACAAACATCAAAACCTTCCGAAGCTTTCTTTATTCTCCTTATGATTTCTTCAGGAATGTGGGGAATAAATTGAACTGTTTGACCCAAATATTTACCGGCCCGTTCCCTATCTATAACGCTCTTATAAACCTTACCGGTAGTAATATTATTTTCTTTCGGAATATCTTTGGAAAGGAATCTTTCATAATTTCCAAGGTCCTGATCTATTTCCCCTCCATCGTCGGTCACCCATACTTCACCATGTTCCGTGGGTCTTAAAGTTCCGGCATCGTAGTTTATGTAGGGATCAATTTTTACAGCAGTGGTCGAATAACCATAATTTTCTATTATTTTACCAATAGAAGAGGTAGCTATTCCCTTACCGATACCACTTAAAACCCCTCCCACCACAATTATATATTTTGATGCCATTTAAAATTTCTTCCTTTTAACACAAGAGGATTTCATTTCTTCTCTTCTTCTTCACCAGATTCATCTTCCTCTATATCGGTTTCAGAGTCTTCATCTTCAGTTTCTTCTTTTTCTTCCTCTTCTTCAGTCTCGGATTCTTCTTCATCCTCTATTTCATCTTCACTTTCCGATTCTTCTTCATCTTCTTCTGTCTCGGATTCTTCTTCATCCTCTATCTCATCTTCATTTTCCGGCTCTTCTTCCTCTTCTTCAGTCTCGGATTCTTCTTTATCTTCGATTTCTTCCTCTTTGGCTTCAGAATCTTCCTCTTCGGTCTCAGACTCTTCTTCCGTTTCAGACTCTTCTTCGACCTCGTCTATTTCTTCCTCTTGAACCTCAGATATAATATCATCTTCTTCCTTCATCTCTTCCGGAATAAGTTCTTCTTCCAGCGCCTCTGGCTGTTCTCCACCTTCTTCCTTATTCTTTTGCAATTCATCGTATTTTATCTTTTGTTCCTTTAAATATTCCCGTTCCGAAAGTACAATATTCCTTCTATCAATGTCAATTTCTATAACTTTCAATTTTAACTTTCCTCCCAGCGAATATCCTTCTTCCGGCTTTTTTATATTCTTCTTCGTAAGGTGAGAAAACGGAACAAAACCTTTTAATCCTTTACCAAGAGAAACTATAACTCCTCTGGGCAACAATTCAAAAATTGTTCCGATAATATTACTGTCCACGGGATACTTCTCCGCAAAAATTTTCAAAGGATCATCTTTAAGTTGTTTTAAGCCAAGTGAAATACGTCTTTCCCCGACATCGACTGCAAGCACCTGACATTTTACGGTTTTCCCTTTATCTAACACATCCCTCGGGTGATTAATTCTCTGCGTCCAGGATATATCGGAAATATGAAGAAGTCCTTCAACTCCTTCCTCCAATTGAATAAAAGCGCCAAAAGAAGTTAGATTGACAACCTTGCCTTTAACTATAGAATCTTCCGGATATTTCTCAGCTACCTTTTCCCATGGGTCCGGAACTGCCTGACGCAAACCTAGCGAAATCTTACGAGCTTTCTCGTCCACTTCCAGAACTATAGCTTCTACTTCTTGCCCAACTTTCATTACTTCAGACGGATGCTTGATATGTTTGGTCCATGACATCTCGGAAACATGAATAAGTCCTTCTATTCCCGAATCAAGTTCAATAAAAGCACCATAATCTGTAAGGGAAACAACTTTCCCTTTAACCTGATTTCCAATCTGGTAACGTTCCCCTACGTCTTTCCAGGGATCCGGTTTTAACTGTTTTAACCCTAAAGATACTCTTTTGGTATCCTCATCCACTTCTTTAACTTTAACTTTAACAGTATCACCTATAGAAAGCATCTCAGAAGGGTGGTTGATTCTTCTCCAGGACATATCTGTTATGTGAAGAAGACCGTCTATACCGTCTAATTCTATAAAAGCTCCAAACTCTGTAATATTCTTAACGGTTCCCTCTACTATGTCTCCTTCTTTTATTTCTTCCAGGAATTCTTTAACCTTGGCTTCCTGTTCTTCACTCAGCAACACCCTTCTTGATACAACTATATTTCTTCTTTTGAAATTTACCTTTATTATTCTAACATCAAACTTATCACCAACGCCGATATCTAAATCTCTTGCAGGCTTTAAATCGATTTGAGAGCCGGGAAGAAAAGCCTCCGTCCCAAAAACCTTTACCATAAATCCACCTTTAACTCTTCTCACAACCTCACATTCCACAGGAGTATCTTCCTTATGTGCTTCCTTCACCTGGTCCCAGACTTTTATAAAATCTGCTTTTTTCTTTGAAATGGTAGCAAGCCCTTGGTTGCCTCCGATATCATCAAGATAAACATCAACTACATCTCCAACAGAAAACTTCGAAACAGAATCAAAATCATCGATAGGTATGATTCCTTCAGATTTTAAACCAACATTAACTAAAACCTCATTATCGGTAATCTTTACTATTCTTCCTTTAACCAAACCAATACCCGGTGACTCGTTTTCTAAAAACTTATCAAGCAGTTTGGTCGCATCTTTTTCACTTATAGGTTCAATTATAGAACTTAACTCTTCGTTCATGCAGTACTTCCTCCTTACTTTTATCAACTTCTTTTAGTTTTTTTATTACTCCTTTAATAATCCAATCAGGGGTTGACGCTCCTGATGCTATACTTACCCTGCCTACATCGGTAAACCATTCACTTTTTATCTCTTTCGCTTCTTCTATATGATAAGTAACACAACCTTCCTCTCTTGCAATCCCGGCAAGTCTGGAAGTATTAGCGCTTTTCTTACCTCCAACTATTATTACTACATCTGACTTTTTTGCAAGTTTCTTAACTTCTTTTTGCCTTTTGCTTGTTACGTCACAAATTGTATTAAAGACTTTAATTTCCAACACTCTGGGCAGGAGATAATCTACAACTTTATTAAGATTATCCTGAGACTGTGTCGTTTGTACAACCAGTCCTACTTTATTATTTCTTATTTTCAAATCTTCAGCAGAATCAATCACACGAACTTTTCCCTCTGTTTCCCCAACAATACTTATTACTTCCGGATGCTCCTTTTCTCCTATAACATAAGTTTCATAACCTTCAGAAACAAGCTGTTTTGCTCTTTCCTGTGCCTTTTTAACAAGAGGACAGGTAGCATCTACTTCCTTAAGATTTTTTTCTCGTATCTTTTTTAATACATCTGGGTGAACTCCGTGCGATCTAATAATAACGTATCCGGTATCGATTTCGCAAAGATCATCAACCGCAATTATGCCTTCTTCCTCTAATTTTCTTACAACTTGAGGGTTGTGTATTATATGACCAAGAGTCCAGACTTTTTCTTTTGTTTCTCGCCTTACCTGACGCGCTATTCTTATTGCCCTTTTCACTCCAAAGCAAAAGCCCATATTTTCAGCAAGTTTAATTTCCATCAAGCCAGACCCTTTATATTTTCCATGATTTCTTCCGTGAATTCCACAGCATTTTTAGTATTAGCCTTCTTGTGATCAGGATAAAGAGGACTGCCAAACTTAACGGTAAAAGGAGTCTTACGTAAGAAATGGTTTAACATTGATTCATGAGTTCCTGTAATCAAAACAGGAACTACTGGCACATTAGCCCTGATTGACATGTATCCAACTCCCGGACGCGCGGGGAGAAACTCATTAGTCTTTGACCTACTCCCCTCCGGAAACACCATTACAGCGTCACCTTCTTTCAAAAGATCTACAAAAACTCTCATAGTCTTAATACCCGGATTCTCAGTGTCAACAGGTATAGCATAAACACTCTTTAAAATCCACGAAATAGTCTTATTTATAAAAAGCCCTTTCTTAGCCAAAAAATAAACAGGGCGGTTATTCACACAACAACCTACTAAAGGAGGATCATAATTAGAACGATGATTAGGAGCTATGATAACCCCTCCATTTTCCGGCACATTTTCCGCACCATATATTCGGAGGCCAAGGATTCTATAAAAAAGATAAAAGAGAAAATGAGCTGCCTTATATTGAACCGGCGCCTTCATGAAGCTTTTTTATTTCCGAAACGACAATGCCCACCTGCTCATCTATGGTAAGTGAACTTGTATCAAGCAAAGTTGCATCACCAGCTTTCTTAAGAGGACTCTCCTCTCTTGTTGAATCATGATAATCTCTTCTTTTTAGATCTTTTTTTACTTCTTCCAGATTGCCAATACTATCCTGCAGTTTTCTTCTCTTCGCTCTAACACTTATATCTGCGTCCATATAAAATTTTAAATTTGCGTCAGGAAAAACAATTGTCCCTATATCTCTGCCTTCTATTATTGCGTTTTTGTCATCCACTATCTTTCTTTGAATCCCTACCAGATATTTTCTCACTTCTTTTATCTTAGAAACAGGAGTCACAGCTTTACTGACTTGTTCTGTGCGCAACTTATCACTTACGTCTTCACCATTAACTATCGTTCTTTGCTCACCATCAACTTTTTCAATCTCCACATTCACTTCATCTAAAATCTGGGTAACCTTTTCTTCATCATTGGGATTTATACCCCGCTGTAAAACAAAATAAGCCACTGCTCTGTATGTGGCTCCGGTATCAAGATATAACCAACCCAGTCTTTTTGCAACTTTTCGGGCTGTTGTCGTCTTGCCTGAACCGGATGTCCCATCGATTGCAACTACAAATCCCATAAATCAATATACAAGTATATAAGAAAATTTCAAGGTGTCAAGTAATATTACAGAAAAAATAATAAAGAAGACAGAAGTTGGAATTTGGAAGTTAGAATCCCATCCCATCTCCCAAAAACCAACATCTCACATAAAGAGCACAAAGACACAAAGATTTTTTGTCGTTTTTCACTAACACCTAATACCTAAAACCTAACACCTAACAACTATTCCTCCTTGACTTTACAAGCCCTATTACATAAAATATAAAAAGCTATGCAGAGAATAAATTTTTGTGTCTTAAATTTTATTTTTAATTATATAAAGGAGGGCAAATGAGTTTAATGTCGATTCTCGCTAAAGGCGGATGGACAATGGTTGCTATAGCCATTGCTTTGTTTATAGGAATCTACTTTGCTATAGAGAGGTTTATATATTACAAGAGAAGTCAGAGTCCAACAGAAGATTTACTGAAAAGAGTCTGCGCCTGGTTAAAAGAAAGAAGTCCCGAAGATGCTCTTAAAGAAATCCATGGACACGATACCCCTGTAACAAGAGTTATGACCCAGGGAATTTTATCAGAAAAAAAAGAAGCTATGAATGCGAGTGCCGCTGCTGAATTAAAAAATCTGGAGAGCGGCTTAGGGGTTGTTGCATCTATAGGCTCAATAGCTCCAATGCTTGGTTTCTTCGGTACAGTTTTAGGTATGATAAAAGCTTTTATGCAAATCGAAGTGCTGGGTGGAGGAGTTAATCCATCCCGGCTTGCAGGCGGAATATGGGAAGCCCTCGTTACCACCGCCGCGGGTCTTGCAGTCGGTATTATTTTTCTTCTGATATACAATGCTCTTTCCGACAGGATGAATGGCATAATTAGAGACATCAACAGGGTAACTTCCGAAATAGCAATATATATCGAGTAATTGAGGTGCCTATGGAATCAAGATTCAAAAGAAAGATTACATTTCCTGTCATTTCTATAGCAGATATCGTACTGCTTCTCTTAATTTTCTTTTTGCTAACCTCTACATATCTCGTACAACCCGGAATTAAGGTTCACCTGCCTCGAACCGCCACAAAGGAAGCAATAACACAGGAAAAAATAACAATAACAATAACCAAAAGTGGAGCCGTTTACCTTGAAGATAAACCTGTTGTACTTTCACGTTTTCCCTATCTGCTAAAAGAAGCCAGCGATAAAGTTATATTGATAAAAGCCGACCGCGATGTTACCATCGATATGACCGTTAAAGTAATGGAAATGGTTAAAAAAAGTGGGGCAAGTAAATTCGTAATAGCTACCACACCCGGAATAGAGTGAATAAAAATACTATTTCTCTTATATCAACGACAATTATATACATTGTACTTATTCTAATCTTTTTATTTGTTTCCGTTAATCTAAAATACCCTGCGGAAGAATTTGTCACTCTTGGCTTCCAAACAATAGAAGATATCGAAGAGATGGGAGCTCTCGCAAAAATAGGAGGAACTGAAGATATTTTTTCTCCCTCAGGCGATGTGCCCGTCACAACTGGAAAAACAAAGAAAAGCCTATCCCCTCTTGAGAAACCGCCTTACGAAGGAGGCGAAACAGAGCGGGGAGAACGAGAAGGTTATAGATTAGCCGGAGAACTTTCGAAAAGAAAAATAATACATTTCAAAAAACCTGGATATCCTGAGAACGAAAACGAGAACACTCAGGTAAAATTAGAAATTGAAGCAAATCCCGATGGAACGGTAAAATCTGTCAGGGTTGTAAAAACGGGAGGCCTCTCTTTTGACAACAGTGCAATGGAAGCGGTGAGAGAATGGCGTTTTCAACCTTTAGCTCCCAACGTTAAGCAAACAATCCAGAGTGGAATCGTAACAATATATTTTGAGCTAAAATGATTCTCATCCTTCTATCTCTTTCATTAAATCTTGCCAGAGACCCTTTTGGAAAAGATATCTCAGGGAATAATTGTTGTATCCTATCCGGGAAAACACTAAATATAGCTGTACAGGCTACAGAAGGAGGTAAACCTCTAGCGGATAAGTGGATTAAATTCATCGCTTATAACGGCAAAATCTCTCATGATTCGGGCAAAACGGATAATGCCGGATTTGCCAGCGTAGAGTTTATACCGGAAGAGGATGGATGGATAGAAGCAAAAGTAAATGGAGAATCTTTAGAAATCAAACCTAATGTAATCCCAAGGCAACAACTCATTAAATTATTACTCTCGGCTATAATCGGAACTGTCCTAATATTGATGGGACTTGACCACACAAATAAAGGCTTTTCCAGATTGAGCGGGGAAAAAATAAGACAGATGCTCTGGCGGATGACGAAAAACCCAATTCTTGCTTATTTTTCGGGGATAGTTCTCGCCGTACTTCTTGAATCAAGCACATTAACGGGACTAATGCTGCTGGGGCTCCTTGAATCTTCTCTTATTAAACTTTCAACCGCGCTTATAGTCCTCTCCGGAGCAGCTCTCGGTTCTACTTTTACGGTACAGATAATAGCAACAGATATTATACAGTTCAGTCCAATTATTGTTCTAATCGGTTTTATCCTCTGGCAAACAAAAACAAAATTAAGTTATATAGGAAGAATTCTACTGGGATTCGGATTGATATTTTTCGCTATATGGTTAATAAGAGACAACATCCAACCACTAAGAGATATATTTACCCCTAATATAAATCCTCTTTTGCTTTTTATCTTTTCTATTATTTTAACTTTCCTTTTCCATTCCAGCGCTGGAGTTCTCGGTTTAATGATAGCCTTTGCCGGAGTAATCGATCTCTCGACGGTAATACCGGTGGTGCTGGGAGTAAATATAGGAACATCATTTTCGATACTACTTGGTTCTACTCGTTTTTCTTCATCCTCTGATAAGGCAATGGGAGTCGGATATGTAATTCTTAAAGTATTATTTGTCGGGCTATCTTTTTATTTTATTTTTCTACCCAAGAGTTTAACACCGGACGCAAGGAATATCGCGAACTTACATTCTCTGGTAAATATCTGGGGATTTTTCTTAATTCCATTTTGTTTCCCTCTTGCAGTATTTTTAAAGAAAATATTCGGAGTCGGAAAATCCAAACTCAAACTGGACCCTCTTTTCTTATCTTCTTCCACCGTCGCCATATCGAAATCTTATGAAGTAATACGTGAATCCATAGAAATAACTGAAAATATGTTTCAGGACACCCTTAAAGTTTTCAAAAGCAATAATGACGCTTTAAGAAAAATTATAATTTCCAGAGATAACATAATCGACAAAAACCAGGAAGAATTAGTTTCTTATACTTCCAGACTTCTGGGACAGGAATTATCAAATCGCGAAAGCAATAAATGTGTTACAATATTAAAAATAGCAAACGAGATAGAACATATAGGAGATTTGATAAGCAAAAATATTATGAATTATGCAGAAAAAAAGATAAAAGAATCTTATTTTTTCTCCAAAGAAGGATTCAGTGAAATAAAAAAATACCACGGAATTATTCTTTCAAATATTAAAGAAGTGAAAGCTGCTCTATCGATTATGGACAAAGATATAGCCAGAGATTTACTTAGAAATCAAAAGAAGACAGAAAGTAAACTTAAAAAATTCAGAGAAAGCCATATCAATCGTTTAAAAGAAGGAAAACGCGAAAGCATTGACACAAGCGCTATACATCTTGACCTTTTAAACGATTTTGATAGAATAAACTATCATATATATAATATCTCGAAAGCTATAATAGGTGAATTATGATTGCTGAAAACCATATTGTATCCTGCGAAGAATTTGAAGGTCCTCTTGATCTTTTACTGTATCTCGTAAGAAAACAAGAGGTAGCCATACGAGATATTTCTCTTTCACGAATTACAAGAGAGTATCTGCTATTTGTAAAAGACCTCGAAGAAATAGATTTCGACGGAGCCGGAGAATTTATAAGGTACGCCGCAACTCTTCTCGCCATAAAAGCAAAAGGAATAACAAAAGAAGAAGAATCTAACGAGGGGGCGGAAGATTTCGAAACAAAAGAATCACTTATTGAAAAGTTAACCAAGTACAAAAAATTCAAAGGTATAGGAGCTTATCTGGGAGAAGAATTAATCCTGGCAAATGCAATGTTCAGAAGACCCGATAGAGACATAGAAAAAGAAGTACATATTTCAATCAACGGTTTAAAATTTTTACTCGAAAAAATTAAAAAGAGGGATCCTTTCAACCCACCCACCACAATTTTATTTCATATCGACCATCTGATAGATACCTTAATGATAAAGCTTAAAAAACTAGGAAAGTTCCTTTTTTCCAAGATTGTTGACCAGGCGGAAAGCGAAGAAAAAATCGGGTTGTTCTTTGCTCTTCTCGAAGTAGTAAGAAGAGGTAAAGCAAAGGTTTTTCAGGAAAAACCTTTTGATGACATCTTCGTAGAAAAAAAGTGACTATCAAATATAGAAATTTATCAAAAGGTATAAAAACCTTCTTAAAAAAAAGGGAAGTAACGAGCCAAAAAAGCCTTGAACGTTTTCTTCTTCCCACCTTTGAAAATTTGCGTTCAGCGGACGAAACTTTGAAAACAGCAGTTTATAAAGTCCAGGATTTTATAAAAAAAGGCAAAAAAATACTAATCTGGGGAGACCAGGACGTAGACGGAATAACATCAACTTTTATCATGAAAATATTATTCCGGGAAGCTTTTGGAATTAAAGTCCGACACTACATCCCTAACAGAAGTGAAGAAGGTTACGGGCTTTCCCGGTTAGGTATCGACAAAGCCCATAAAAAAGGAATAGATCTTATCATCACTGTGGATTCGGGAACAAGCAGCGTTTCGGAAGTAGAATACCTGAAGAAAAAAGGCATGCAGATAATCATAACAGATCACCACGAATTAAAAGAAAAACTCCCCAAAGCACCGATAATAAATCCAAAGCTGAACTCTTTCGGCTATAAATATCTTTGCGGAGCGGGAGTGGCTTTCAAGTTTGCGGATTGCGTGTTCCTTGATTATATGGGTAAAAACACATCAGAATGGACCAGCGATATACCTGAAATACCGGCGCTTGCATTTATTGGAACACTCACCGACAAAGTTCCCCTTCTTGATGAAAATAGAATAATATATAATGAAGGATCAAAATGTTTGAAAAAATCCAAAAAACCTTCTTTCACTTTGCTGTCTGGTAAAAGAAATATCTCAAAAGCCATTATTCCTCTTTCTTCCGGAAGAGAACATCTTACCTGGGAGTTTTTCTCTGCCGGGACCGCTAAGGAAGCAGAAGAGATTTACGCACTGCTAAAATCAAAACACTCTAGCTGGAATAAGTGCGCCCGCGGAGCATTCTCTTATTTGAAAAGCGATTTAAACGCGGGAAATCTGGTGATTTTTAAAAGTAACCTCGATTACAAAATTGCGGGCAGTGCCGCAAACAGAGCAAAGGATTATTGTAAGAATCCAGTTTTTCTTATCTATTCTGTGGGGTCGAAAATTAGGGGAGATGGTAGAGGCCCGGAAGATTTCAATCTTTTATCAGTACTAAAAAAAGTAAAAGATCTGCTGATAGACTATGGCGGGCACAATTGTGCGTGTGGCTTTGAGCTTAAGAAAGGCAGAGTAGAGGAATTCAAAGAGAGGACCGAACCTCTTTTAAAAAAATATAAAGCACAAAAACCATACGATTCAAAATTAAAATTGAACGAAGTAACAGAAGACTTGAAAAATCTAATAGGCAAAATGGAACCGTTCGGCAACTCTAACCCTCCACCAGTTTTCCTCATTGATAACGTAATTTATGAAAAAAAAGGTAAAGCGTTCTTTCTTTCTAACGGTAAAACAGAACTAAAACTCTCAGAAGTTAGAGAAATGCCCCCGCCATCTAAAAAGGTTAACGCTTATCTGGAAATAAAAGGAGATAAAATTAATTTAAAGAGATGGGAATGGTCAAAAAAATAAAATTCGATAAAAATCTTCTTATTCTTCTCGCCTTACTATTAGTAATAGGAGTTTTCCTGCAATACACAGCAAACTATCCTGGCGATCAGACATTCTTTAGAAATCATCTAATATGGATAGCAATATCTCTGGTTGCGGGATTCATGATTCTTTTCTATCCACTTCACGGATTAAAGGATACGGCGGTAATCCTGTACATAATAGGTACAATTCTTCTTATTATTGTTCCTTTCTTACCAAAAAGTGAAGGCAGGTGGATCAGGCTTGGGTCTTTTCAGTTTCAACCTTCTGAAGTAATGAAGCTTTTCTTTATAATAGCTATAGCAAAAATCCTTTCAAAGTTCGAATATAAAAAAGTATATATGAAAGACCTGAGATTTCTTTTTATAATTTCGGCTGTATCTATACTTCTTATTTTTATAGAACCGGATATTGGAACATCGGCAATATATCTTTTTATTTTACTGGGAATGGTGGGAACTCTTAATATAAGCATACCTCGTTACTTGCTTTTTGTATCTCCTTTAATTTCATTTCTATGCGGCTTCCATCTGATTTCCTGGATTTTATTTATGATAATGCTGGTGGTAACGATAATAATATCAGATATCGATCTCCGATCTGCCATAGGTGTTTTTCTTTTAAACTTAGCTATTGGAGCTTCCGCGCCTATTACGGAAGGGCTTCTAAAGCCATATCAGAAAGACAGATTACTCAATTTTTTAAATCCCTCCCTGGACCCTACGGGTGCGGGATGGCAGTTACTACAATCCAAAATATCTTTAGGATCGGGCGGATTAATAGGAAAGGGATATCTAAACGGTTCAATTAAAAACCTCGGCTTTTTACCTCAAACCAGAACAGATTTTATATTCGCTGTTTTAGGTGAAGAATTCGGATTTTTGGGAACTTTTATCATTCTTATTCTGTTTTCTCTATTTCTCCTGAGAATTCTTTACATCGCGCAGCACGCACAAAGACCATTTGGGAAATACCTTGCCTACGGTATTTTCTTCTATTTTCTATCACAGATAACGGTAAACATTGCAATGACTGTGGGTCTACTGCCGGTGGTCGGTTTACCGCTTCCATTTTTAAGCTACGGAGGAACTTCACTTTTAGTCTCAACAATCTCGGCTTCTCTCTTGATTTCAGTTAAGAATGAATCCATTGTTTAGATTCTTAGGCGATTTAGAAAAATTCATCTTCCCGCCTTTTTGCCCTATTTGTGACAACGAATTAAAAAGAAACGAGATAATATGTCAGAGATGTTTAGATAAAACATACTTTGTCTCCCGGAAAAAATGTAAAATCTGCGGAAAACCATTAAAATCGGGCAAGATATGCAAAAATTGCCGGAAAAAAAATCCTTATTTTGATTCGGTAATAAGCTGCGGCAGTTATGTTCCCCCCTTCTCGGACATAATAAAAATATACAAATACCGTAATAGACCCTCACTTTCCGCGAGACTCTCAAGAAAACTTTACTCCAACTACGACTCCCGAAGTGACGTAAAAAATATAAATTATTTAACCTGGGTACCTATGAAAAAGTCTGAAAAAAGAGACAGAGGATACAATCAGAGCCAACTTCTGGCCCACGAGTTCTCAAAAATCTCTTCACTTAAAAGTACTAATTTATTACGCAAAACAGCAAATATTCCTTCTCAAACGACATTACCTTACGAGAAAAGAATTCACAACGTTAAAGATGCCTACGAAATAAGAGAAGAAGCATTAAAAGACTTTAAAGGTAATCCTGAAAATGGGATTATACTTATTGACGATGTTTTGACAACAGGAAGTACTCTAAACGAATGCGCCAGAAGACTAAAAGAAGCGGGCTTTAAAAAAGTTGTCGGACTAGTACTGGCTATTTCCCCTTAACGAGCCTTGCAAATTGAGCTTTTTTTCTCGCTGCCGTGTTCTTATGAATAACTTTATGCTTAACAGCCTTATCTACAGCTGAATAAGCGGCCTTTAGTAGTTCTTCTTTCTTTTTAGGGTCTTTTTCTTCTTTCAATTGCCTTGTAATATTCTTAATTCTTGTCTTTAGACCCTTATTTCTTTTTCTATTTTCCTCTGCTATTCTAACTCTTTTCTTTGCTGATTTTATATTTGGCACTAAACCTCCAATAAGTTTTATTATTTAAGGCGGCACCCGGATTCGAACCGGGGGATAACGGTTTTGCAGACCGTCGCCTTTCCACTTGGCTATGCCGCCGACTAAAAAAGAGCGGGAAACGGGATTTGAACCCGCGACTTTCACCTTGGCAAGGTGACGCTCTCCCACTGAGCTATTCCCGCCCCTCGCTAAATATATTTATACCTCTATTTTTGTCAAGTCTTATATCCTCTCACCCCCCAGATTATTCTCACACGGAGCCACGGAGGACACAGAGTTTTTGTTGTTTAACTAAATCCCATTTCCCAAATCCCAAACATTAACCACAAAGTTCACAAAGGACCCAAAGATTACTCCTTTCTTACTTCCCAACCTTCTAACTTCCTAACTAAAATATTTACCACAGAGAATGCAGAGATTTTCTTTTATTTTTACTTTAACCCTTGAATCCTCGAAACCTCGAACCCTAACTGTTTTATTCTTCGACTATAATCGCTTCAGTTGGGCAGGAATCTGCAACATCCTCACAGTCACATCCGTTACATCCGCCCTCGTCTACAACTTCAGCTTTCCCGTCATCTCCAAACTCAAACACGTCCGGGCAAGCTTGCACACATACTCCGCAACTGATACATAATTCTTTATCCACTTTTACTTTCATTATTATTTCTCCCTTTTTATTTTAAAGTAACATTTCGATATACTAAAAAAAGTGATTTAGTCAACCCCCCCTCAAAAAAATTTCTGTAAATTTTTTTGAGTGCTGTCTGCTGCAAGCAGTAAGCCGAAAGCGGTTTTGTTAACGCACTAACGCACCAACCCTCTAACTCTCTAACGATTGCAATCTTGACAAACTTGTGATTTTTTATATCTTTAATGCGCTGGCCCCATCGTCTAGCCTGGCCCAGGATATATGGTTCTCAGCCATAAGACAGGGGTTCAAATCCCCTTGGGGCTACCAAATTATGTTGGGGTGTCGTCTAATGGCAAGGCACAGGACTCTGGATCCTGCTATCGGGGTTCGAATCCCTGCACCCCAGCCAATTTTTACTAATCGACGAAAAATCGGAAAAAATATCAGAAAAAGACCCGACCGCCCCACCCAAAAAAGAAGAATCCTTTTTAAAATAATTGTTGTAAAGAGAAGAATTTAAAGAGTTTGAAGAAAAAGAAGAAATAAAATCAAAAGGAAAAATAAAAGAAAAAGTTAATTGCCTATTTTTTAAAACAAAGTTCGAACCGGTTTTTTTTAGAATTTTTGAAAATTCTTTGTTGTTTCTTCTCAGATACACCTCACTTATTGAATTACAAGTGTTTATGACATCTTTTGAAAGTTCGAACCATCCACTCCCACCCAGTTTGGATTCCTCCAATTTTTGTTTCAATTCTACTTTTCTCTCAATAAATTCCTGTTTTTTTTCTTTATACTCTTCTTCTGTGATAACTCCGTGCAAAAAATTGTCAAGAAGTTTGCTCGTCATGATTTTTATTTTCTCTAATTCTTCTTTCATTTTAGTCCTTTGCTTCTCTAATCTATTTTCGTCTTTATCCAGTAAACGATTATAATAATCAAAAATCTTATCCTTTGTCGCGTCATTAATCCAGATCTTTGAAAGAGAAAATAAAATCTGATTAGCAAGCTCTTTTTGTTCGATGTATCCCTGAGAACATTTTCCTTTTCTTTTAGTGCAGTGATAGTAAACGAATCTATCTTTTTTCTTTTCAGCTGTTATTGACGCTCCGCATTCACCACACTTCATATAACCTCTGAAAGGAAAAGTATATTTCTTTTTTCTTGTCGGGCATGAGCGTTCTTTCATGACTTTCTGACATTTGTCAAAAAGCTGTTTGCTCATCAACGGCACATGAGCGCCTTCGAATAATTCTTCCTTAAACTTGATTACTCCGTAATAAAAAGGATTTGTTAAAATATAAGGAATATTGCCCTTTGCTAAATTTTTTCCATGTTTACCTTTAAGTCCTATCTTAGTTGCAGTCTTACACAAATCGTTATATGAATAATCCCCTGTCGAATACAATTCAAACAGTTTTTTGACAAGTGGTGCTTTTTCTTCGTCAAGCATTATCGTATGAGTACCAAGGTCATTAAGATAACCAAGAGGAGCCCAGCCCGGATATTCTCCTCGAAGGGCTTTTTCTTTCATTCCTCTTTTAACATTCTCGGAAAGATTATCGACGTAATATTTCGATTGCCCAAAAGCAATTGATAGCATAAATTTTCCATAAGCATTATTTTGAAAAGTGAACGTAGAAAACTTTAAATCTTTTATCGCTCCTGTATCAACGAGGTAAATTATCCTTCCACCATCGATTGAATTTCTTGCAAGCCTATCGGGATGCCATGAAATAATTCCTTCTGCTTCTCCTTTTTCGATTAAGGAAAGCATCTCGTTAAAGATTTTCCTTCCGGGTTCTTTAGCAGTTTTAGACTCGATAAATTCTTTGATTACGTTAAGGTTTTCTTTTTCCGCGAGATTTCTAAGTTCTCGAAGTTGAGAATCGATTGAAAGAATTTGCCTGTCTTCTTCGTCTGTAGATTTTCGTGCGTATAAGAAATATTTGATCATTAATTTTATCTTAAGGATAACATAAATATTGTCAAGAGATATATCCATTTATAATAAATAAGGTAAAAACCAATCTTGAGTTATAATTTACGAAAATAAAAGTATTCCCTTATAGTGCCATTAAAATAAGGGTGGTCATTTTGCTAAGCTATCAAGTTTTGCTATAACAGTAGCAGCTTTTCTCTGGGCCGGGTTTCCACTTTTAGCCTTTTCCCTCAGAAAACACATAGCCTTTTCGCCACCTATCTGATTTAACGTTTGATAGAAAGAGCAATAATATTTATAATCACTGCCGTTTTCTGAGGCTTTTATTAATGGGTCTACTGCTTCAGGAGCTTCAAGAAAATAAAGAGCATTTGCGGCTTCTTTGCGTATTCCTTCGTTTTCATCTTCGAGTTTTGAGATTATAATATCAACGAATTCTTGTCTGCCTGCACTCATTATACTCAACAAAGCTATAGCTGCTCTCTGGGAAACCGGATCTCCCGATTCAAGGTTTTCAGAAAGATAAGTCATAAGTTCTGCTAACTGCATTGACATTCCAAATGTAATATCATCATCGTATGTTTTTTCTCTTTCTATAAGTTCTTTCAAATCGTTCATATTAGCTTCAACAAGGCTCTTAAGAGTCTCAGTCTTATAACCCTCACTCAAGCCAAAAGCAAATGCAAGCAACAAAAGTATAATTAAAACCAAGGACGCTAAAGAGATAAATAATATTTTTTTCTTTTTGTTCATAATTCCTCCTTTTATATAGTATACTTCAAAAACAGGGTGAATGTCAAGGCTTCTTTTCACATTATTGCAAAAATTTGTTTGACATTTTAGTATAATTTTATATTATTATAGTATCATAATAAATAAAAAGGGAAGATACATGAAGAAATTATTATTTTTGTTACTGGTGCCCTCGGTGTTATTAGGCCAAATGGGGTACATTGACAGGAAAGGGAAGATGGTAATCAAACCACAATTCAGTGAAGCTTGGGGTTTCTCCGAAGGCTTAGCTGCTGTAAAGAAATACGATAGTTGGGGTTATATCGATAAGACAGGCAATATAGCAATTAATCCACAGTTTGAAGGAGTAAGGAACTTTTCAGGAGGAATAGCAAGGGTATGGAAAGCTGGTAAATACGGATATATCGACAAAAACGGTAAGTGGGTAATAGAACCGCAATTTGAGGCTATTTGGGAATTTTCTGAAGAATTGGTAAAAGTAAAAGAAAAAGGCAAATGTGGATTGATAAATAAAAAGGGGGAAACGGTAGTAGAACCACAATTTGAAGATATTAGAAGTTTTTCCGAAGGATTGGCGAGAGTGGCGAAGCGTAAATGGATAGGCTTCGAATTCGGCTATATTAATAAGATGGGCAAGTTGGAGATAAATTTCCAATTTGCCAAAGCCGGAAGTTTTTCGGAGGGAGTAGCACCAGTAGCAAAACGTGTCTGGTTAAGAATAAAATATGGCTACATCGACGAAACAGGCGCGTGGGTTATCAAGCCACAACTTGAAGAAGCAAAGAGTTTTTCTGAAGGGGTAGCGCCAGCAAAGAAAGGTAACAAATGGGGGTATCTCGACAAAACAGGAATATGGGTTATAAAACCTCAATTTGATAATGCATGGAGTTTCTCCGATGGAGTAGCGGTTGTGGAGAAAGATAAAAAGTTTGGCTATGTTAATAAATCGGGTGAAATGATAATACACCCACAATTTGATTATGTCGGGAGTTTTTCCGAAGGATTGGCAGTAATAAAAAAATGGGGAACATACGGATACATAGATAAGACAGGAAACATAGCAATCAATCCACAATTTGATGAAGCTGATCTCTTCTCGGGAGGATGGGCTAAAGTAAAAAAAGCTGGCAAATTCGGATATATAGATAAAAACGGTAAGTGGGTAATAGAACCGCAATTTGATTATATCAGTAGTTTTTCCGAAGGCTTAGCAATGTTTTATAAAGACTGGAAAAGTGGATACATCAACAAGAGAGGAGAAGTAATTGTAGAATCACAATTTGATGATGCTGTGACTTTTTCTGAAGGAGTGGCAGCAGTAAAGAGAAATGGAAAATACGGTTACATTAACAAAACTGGTAAATGGGTAATTGAACCACAGTTTAAAAGTGCTGGCAGCTTTTTTGAAGGACTGGCGGCAGTAAGGGTTATAAAGATATCGCACTAATGGGCTTCACTTAATACAAAACAAAAAAAACCGGTTCGATTTTTCGTAAGAAAAACGCCGCCGAAGGTGGCGACTTTGTTTTAAAAAATAGGCAATTAACTTTTTCTTTTATTTTTCCTTTTGATTTTATTTCTTCTTTTTCTTCAAACTCTTTAAATTCTTCTCTTTACAACAATTATTTTAAAAAGGATTCTTCTTTTTTGGGTGGGGCGGTCGGGTCTTTTTCTGATATTTTTTCCGATTTTTCGTCGATTAGTAAAAATTGGCTGTCTATCGCCGACGAAGTTAGGCGATGGGCAGAGCAACAATCCCGATAAG